>JAQXIR010000054.1 GCA_029007885.1 Lachnospiraceae bacterium
CGTGTTATCACCGGCCGGTTTATAGTATGTAAATTCCAGGCCGTTTTCTTCGCAGAATGCTTTACATGCTTCATAAGTTGTCTGGTTAAAAGACTGGTCTGTGATATCACCGTAGTCAGTAATCATGGCAACTTTGTAATCTGTGCCTTCTGCAGAATCTGAGTTCCCGCATGCTGCTAATGAAAATACCATACACATTGCAAGAACAAGGGACAATAACTTTTTCATCTTAGTTCCTCCTTTGTTATATAATAGTAAAAATACTATAATTAATGCTTCTATTGTACCAGTTTTTTCTGCTCAAATCAATAAAAGCAGAAAAAACACTTGATGTTCCTTCATCCATTGTAATTTCTGCCATCTGATTTCTCACCTTTTATTCAACTGTTACTACTTTTGCCAGATTTCTTGGCTTATCTACATCAAATCCTTTGTCCGAAGACACATAATATGCAAACAGCTGCAATGCTACGGAAGCGGAGAAAACCATCATTTCATCCCTTGCATTCGGCAGCTTAATCACAGAAAATTCTTTTTCCAAATCTTTTGCAAACTGTTCTTTTACAAAAATCAGAACTTTTGCGCCTCTTGACCTTACTTCTCTGATGTTGGAAATCTCTTTATGCAGGATTTTTTCCTGTGTCGCAACCGCTACAACCGGTGTTCTGTCTGTTATCAGAGCAATCGGTCCATGCTTCAATTCACCGGATGCATATGCCTCTGAATGAATATAAGATACTTCCTTTAATTTCAGGGAACCTTCCAGCAGGAGGGAATGGTCAAGGCCTCTTCCAATCATGAAGAGATCTTTTGCTTCTAAGACTTCTCTTGCCGCTACATGAATTTCATGACGTTTCTTAAGAACTGCTTCCATAGCTTCCGGTACTTTGCTAAGTTCCGAAATGAATGCTTTCGTTTCTTTCGGTTTATATATTTTCTTAAGATATGCCATTCTTGCAAGAATCAGATAAAACATTGCTAACTGTGTCGTATATGCCTTTGTACTTGCAACCGCAATTTCCGGTCCCGCATTTGTATAAAGCACATAGTCGCTTTCCCTTGCAATGGAAGACCCTTTTACATTGATAATGGCAAGGCTTTTAGCTCCCTGTTTTCTCGCATATTTTACGGCTTCCAACGTATCAATCGTCTCTCCTGACTGGGATACTGCAATTAACAGTGTTTTCTTATCGATAACAGGGTCCGAATACATAAATTCCGATGCCAGTTCCACATCAATGTGCATATGCAGCACGGATTTTACAAGGGACTGGAATACAAGTCCCGCATGCATTGCCGTACCACATGCTACAACACAGATTCTGTCACATTTCGTAAATACAGAATCCGGAACTTTATCTACCGAAAAGTCGGGAAGTCCTCTTTTGATTCTCGGAGCAATAGTTGCTTCTATTGCTTTGGGCTGCTCCATAATTTCTTTTTCCATATAAAAAGGATATCCGTTTTTCTCGGCACTGTTTAATTCCCAATCTGCGACCAGATATTCCGGTTCTTTTTCAACTCCGAAAAGATTCCACAAATGCAGACAATCCGGGTGCAGCTCTAAAATGTGATATTCCGGTACAACAAAATAACGATTCGTAAACTGGCATAAAGCCGTTACATCCGATGCAAGCATAGCCCCTTCGTCACAAAGGGTTGCAACAATCGGACTGACGTTACGAACCGAGTAAATCGTATCCGGTTCCTCTTCCACAAGAATGACAAGCGCAAAAGTCCCCTTCAATTTTGAAATTGCTTCATTAATCGCTTTCTTAATATCTTTTCCGTTCTCCTGATAAAGCGTATTAATAATGGCTGCCGCTACTTCGCTGTCTGTTTCCGATTTCAGACTTCCTTTCAGATGAAATTCCTGAATCAATTCTTTAAAGTTTTCAATAATTCCGTTATGCACAAGTGTCACGCTTCCCCCCGGATGAGGATGTGCATTCGGGTCGTTTCCTCGTCCGTGGGTTGCCCATCTTGTATGTCCGATTCCGCATACGGAATGATTCGATTCTTCTTTACACTTCTCTTCCAAATCATGAACTCTTCCGGCGCATTTGATAATCTGTGTCTTTTTACTTTCTTCATCCGAAACTGCGATTCCCGCACTGTCGTAACCGCGGTACTCAAGCAGGGTCAATGCCTGTAAAAGAATGTCTTTTGCTTCTTTATTTCCTGTATAACCTATAATTCCACACATATTTCTCACCTTTTCTATATTTATTTCATTTCTGAAATGATTCTTCTTTTCATTTCCGTTATACCGTATTTGTTTTGCAGTTACCCGCATATTTGCCGGTATATCTCGCACCGGAATGTACGAAAGGGCGTCCGCCGAATTTTCGATAACCCTTTTCCTCGTTAACCTGTTTCTTTTCCTGATACAGGTGCATGGCGCTAGATGAGAAATCTATGGCAATTAAATTACATGGCCTATTCATTTTTCAAGGTACATCGCAAGTACTATAATACATTTTTTCCTTTTTGTCTATAAAATGGAATAGATTTTTTATTTACGGAAATAATGATGATGAAAATAAAATTGTAAAGGAGACCGCTATGTTACTTACACAAAAAGAAACGACTCTGTTACAGGATATGAAGACACAGGAAGAAGTGTGTATTGAAAAATACAACAAATACAGCAATGACGCATGCGATGCGGGATTGCAGGATTTATTTTCTTCCATTGAAAAAGTAGAGCGTCAGCATCTGGATACCATTAACAAAATGATGGCCGGAACCGTTCCTCCCATGACCGGTGGCCCCGCCTCCCCGAAAGCACCGACAAAAGCCTCTTATAATCTCGGTTCCGACACAGAGTCCAAAAAGAATGACGAATTCTTATGTAACGATTCTCTTTCCATGGAAAAACATGTATCAAGTGTTTATGATACTTCCATCTTTGAGTTTAAAGATACCCAGGCAAGAGATATGCTAAACCACATCCAGAAAGAAGAGCAGGAACACGGTGATCAGATTTCCAAGTATATGGAACTAAACGGCATGACTGTAAAATAAGAAAACGGCAGCGCATTTTACCTTTTCATACAGGTAAATGGCTGCCTTTTTTATGTCTATCCTTCATAAAAGAGTTTTCCTTTTTCGAGAATTTTAAATTGCTCCTCCTGAAGGGAAAGAACGGACACACAACAATTCTTCAGTTGAATTTCCCAAAAACGGTCAATCGGAATACCGGCTATCTGATTTAAGATACTTCTGTTAAGTGCCCCATGTGCAACAAGCAGTAACGTTTCGTATTTCTTTTGTGCCGGAATCAGCACTTCTTTCATAAACTCTGCACTTCGTTTGTAAAGTTCTTTGAATGACTCTCCTTTTTCGGGTGGTATATATTTTTCCGTATGATGAATAAAATTATATAAAGGGTCTTTCTCATTTTTCTTAATTTCTTGAAGATTGGCACCTTCTTCCACTCCGAAAGATATTTCTTTAATCCTTTGGTCGAAATAAATCGGAATCTTCCTGTCACCTTTTATAATTTCTGCCGTTTCTTTTGCTCTTATAAGCGGAGAACAATATACTGCATCAAACGGAATATCCCGTAATCCTTCTGCCGTTATTTGCGCAAGTTCCCTTCCGTATTCATTTAACGGAATATCCGACTGTCCCTGCAGCTTTCCTTCTTTATTCCATTCCGTCTCTCCGTGCCGTACCAAATATATCTTCATAGTGTTACTCCTTCATAATAATGGGGATTTAAAAATGATTTTCTCCTGAGGTCCGGCGAAATAAATTCCGCACGGGTCCTTAAAAAACGTCAGCACTTGGATTTTTCAAGCATCGCGCCGAAAAATCCTTAGTACTGTTACGTTTTTTATGGGCGCAAGCGTGCCCGAGCGGAATTTATTTCACGCCGGACCTCAGGAGAAAGCCATTACTTCTATCCATCATAATATACTTACGTTGTTTGGGCAAACGCTTTTTTTCTTGACTTTTCCCACAAAATGATAGAGGATAAACTTAACAGAAACGTGTAGATTGGGAGGGATAATATGTCACTGGAATCGATCGTGTTGTCTCAGAAGAGTTACTTTCATTCAAACGTTACAAAAGATGTTTCTTTCCGAAAACAGAGTCTTGAAAAATTGCTTTCCTCCATTTTGGAACATGAAACACTCATCTACGATGCCTTAAAGAAGGATCTTGGAAAATCCGGACAAGAATCGTACATAACGGAAGTGAGTATGGTCACAGGTGCAATTAAGCAAGCGATCGCCTCTTTGGATAAATGGGCAAAGCCTGCCCGTCAGAAAACACCGCTTAGTCTCTTTCCTTCAAAAAGTTATATTGTCAAGGAACCTTACGGTGTTGTATTAATCCTTGCTCCCTGGAATTATCCGTTTCAATTAAGTCTTATGCCGCTTGTAGGTGCAATTGCTGCAGGGAACTGTGCCATTGTAAAGACTTCCAAAAACAGTCCGAATACCTCTGCTGTTATTTCAGACATTATCAATGGAACATTTCCTTCCGGTTATCTGTATGCGGTTGATGTGGGAACGGGATATGATGAAATTCTTTCCTATTCTTATGATTATATTTTCTTTACGGGAAGTGAGCGTGTCGGCCGCATTGTGATGCGTGCTGCCAGTGAAAACCTGACGCCCGTCTGTCTGGAACTGGGCGGAAAGAGTCCGTGTATTATTGATAAGAGTGCTGATTTAAAACTTGCCGCTAAGCGTATTGTCTGGGGAAAAATATTAAATGCCGGACAGACTTGTGTTGCGCCGGATTATGTCGTCATTCCATCGGAACAAAAAGAAGACTTTTTAGAATACGTACAACAGTATATTAAAGAATTTACACAGGGTGCTTTGGAAAATGAAAACTATCCGAAAATTGTCAATCTGCATCATTTCATCCGGCTGCGCAATCTGATTGAGAAGGAACCTTCTGT
>JAQXIR010000055.1 GCA_029007885.1 Lachnospiraceae bacterium
CTTTCCGCAAGTTGGTTTACCGGTTTATAAACCGTCATAAACTGTGTTCCCTCTACAATACGCTGGCAGGCCTCCAAATCGGCATCCTGTCCGGTAACAATGATTTTACCGGCAAGTCTGTTTTCCGCCAGTGCAAAAACAACCTGTGACGCCAGATTATCGTTTCCACACATAATTCCCTGAACATCTTCACGTATCACATCCATATGTTCATTCATATATTCATAAGCCAGTTCTGCTTTCCATTCATCCATATAAGCGATATCGATCACTTCTATCCCGCATTTTTCCATTTCCTCCATAAATCCGGCATTTACCTGGCTTACGTTTCCGTCCGTGAGCGGACCACTCAGCATAATAACATGGTCACCTACCGTCAGTTGCTTGCCCATGGTTCTTCCCATACAATGTCCAACCGCCTCATTATCAAAAGAGATGTAAATATCCGTATCCGCATTATGAATCAGTCGATCATAGGAAATAACCCCTATTCCTTGTTCCTTCGCTTTTCCGATAACTTCTGTCAAAGAATCAGCGTCAATCGGAACAACTACAATAACGTCTACTTTTTTATCAATAAAATATTCCAGTTGGCGAATCTGTTCACTAACGCTTCCGTTTGGATTCTGTACATTTACTTGTGCACCGAGTTCATTGACCTTCGAAACAAAGATGTCACGGTCTCTCTGCCAACGTTCCACAACAAACGTATCAAAACTCATTCCAATCTCAATCGTATCTTCTTTTTCCACTTCCGGTATTTCCCGGCGTTCTTCTCCTTTTCCGCAAGCTGTCATTCCCACTGCTGCCAGCAAAAAAAGCACCGTATACACAATATACTTTTTCCTATACCCCATTTTCACCCTTTCCTTCCCGATATTCGGTTGGTGTTACCCCTACATTTTTCTTAAACGTCCGGCTAAAATAATTCGGGTCGGCATATCCAACCGCAATGCAGATTTCCTTCATGCTTAAGTTTTTGTCCATTAACAGCATCTTCGCCTTGTCCATTCTGATTTCTGTCAAATAGTCAATAAAGTTGGTTCCGTCTTCCTCTTTAAATAGTTTGGAAAAATAGTAAGGACTGATGTTCACCACTTTTGAAACTTCATCCAGTGAAAGATCCTTAGAATAATTCTCTTTCATATATTCTTTTGCTTTTTCCACAATACTCAGAGAAGATTCCTGCTTTTTGTTTTCAATATTCCGGCATGCATCCGCAATTTTATCTAAAAACCAGAAGCGCAGTTCTTCATAATCTTTCATGGAATTAATCGTATTCAAATAGTCATGACGCACCGTAAAGCGATATGTCATACCTCCGCTCGAATAAGCAATTTTTTCTGCCCACAAAGCAAACTCCAGTACTTTTAAACGGATATCTTCTTCGTGGTCACTATAATTTTCCACCATCCAGTCAAAAAAGGTTCTTGCTTCCGTTACAGATCCGTTTACATCACCGTTTTCAACTTTTTCAAACAACTTCCTTTCCGTTTCAATCGGATAATCTTTTTCATATTCCGTTTTGATTGGAAGATCCTTTGCATGAACAACACTTCCTTGCGCAAACCGCAGAGATTTTAAGGCTTCCTTGTAGGAATTCTCAATCTCATCAAGAGAAGATATTCCACCGATTCCCACCCGGAAAGATACATCGATACGCTGCTTTAATTTGCGCACCATTTTTCGTGTGTTTTCAATCAGTTCAATTCTGCCCTCATATTCCTTCTCTTCCTCCATCATTTTTGCCGGAATAAAGACGATTACTTTATTGGCCATAATAGAACCGACAGCGGAAACCGGAAAAAATTCTTTTACAATGGTTCTTAAATCCTGATAGAAAGACTGCACTTTAACGCCGGAACCGATTGGATTGGTAAAATGTCCGTTCTTGCTGCTTTCACCACACTCAATTACCATCATGGAGCCGCTGTCTTCTTCAATTCCAAGCAGACGTTTGTAGTTTTCCGTATCTTCTGCATAGTTTTCCTGGAAAAGAACCGAATAGATAAAGCCGTTTTCGATGAACGGAACAACAATTTCCAGTTTTTCGCGCGTTCTTAAATCATTACTTCTTCTCTCACGTTCATTATCCACAATTTTCATCGCGCGCTTTAATATTTCTACAATCTTATTCTGTTCAATCGGTTTGTTAATATACTCTAACACACCCAGGTTGATTGCTTCTTTTGCATAATCAAACTTATCGTAAGCACTGATTACAACGAAAACAATATTGGCATTTTCTTTCCGGATTTCTTTCATCGCTTCAATGCCGTTGATACCGGGCATCTGAATATCCATCAATGCAATATCGGGACGGAATCTCTCCGCAAGTTCAATTACGCTTCGTCCGCTTTTTGCGGATTCTATCATACAGGAATCCCCAAAATTTTTTTGAATGATAAACCGAAGGGCATCAATCACAATTCCTTCGTCATCCGCAATCATAATCTTATACATAGTATCTCCTTCGTCTTTCGTCTTCACACTCTTTCTTCTTCAGGAATTAAAAGTGCAATTTCAGTTCCCATATTTTCTCCGTTGCTTGTAATCTCCATAACATTGTCAATATGGTAGAATAACCGCAGACGATGAATCACGTTATTCAATCCGATTCCATTCGAATCTGTTTCAACATCCGTCGAGACTGTTCTATCTTCCAGAATCTCCCTGATTTTGTCGCTCGTTATTCCGACTCCGTTATCGCAGACAGAGATGCAAATCAAATCTCTTTCTTTCGAAACAGTCAGTCGTATTTCCTTTTCCCAGGAAACATTTCTCAGACCATGATTGACACAGTTTTCTACCATCGGCTGAAGAATCATAATCGGAACCTGAAGTCCCAAAAGACTCTCATCGATGTCTTTATAATAATGAATATCTCCCGAAAACCGGACATTCAGAATGTAAATATAACTGTCCACAAGGCGTATTTCATCTCCGAGTGTTACAATATCATTATCCTTTTTAATGTTATAACGATAAAAATCTGCCACGTTCTGTATGTAAGAGTAGGTTCGTTCTGCTCCTTCCATCATGGCAAGCTGTGCTCCCGCATTCAGCGTATTAAACAGAAAATGCGGATTCACCTGTGCCTGGAGATATTTCAGTTTCGCATCCGTCAGATGGGATTCCATCAGAATTTCACGTTCTCTTAGTTCATTTTCCTTCTCCATACTTTCCCGCAATCTTTCAATGTAAAGTTTTAGTGACTTCACCATCTGGTTAAATGCGGTTGTCAAAACACTTACTTCATCCCCGTTATCCTTTGCAACAAGTTCCAGTTCCAGATTTCCGCCCGCAACTTCGTTTGCAGAATTAGCAAGTTTTTTAAGCGGCTCCGTAATGCTGGAAGTAAGCAGCACAATCAGCAGAATGTTTAATACCCCGACCAATATCATTATTACCATGTTGATGGTTTCGGAATATTGAAGTGCCGCCAATAATTCTTCATAATGTGTCGTATTGCTCTGGAACTGCAGATTGTTCAAACTGTAAATATAGGTATTTATGTATTCAAATATTTCTTCCGATTGTTCATACAGCTGATTATACTTTTCAACATTCCTGCCTCGTTTTGCCTCCACGGCATCCGCCGTAACATCAAGATACTCTTGCGACATACTCCTGATATTCTTTTCCATGATGCCGGTACTGTTCTCATAGGCAGTATCATTTAGTTTTTCAATACGTTCCCGGTATTCCTGTTCGCTGGCATAATAGTTTCCCATTGCCTCTGAATTTTTGGTATTCAGGTAGTCCAGCATGCTTCCACGCACTCTTGAAAGAGACGCCTGTAAAGAAGTGAGTTCGGCATTGGAATTGTAAATATTATCAATCTTAGCAATCATTCTGTTGATTCCGCCAAACATATAGATGTTCACAACAAAAACAATCAGGGTCGTAAGCAGGAACACAGCTGTCAGTTTCATGCGGATGGAAACTTTTATTTTCCTACTCATGTTCACGGTACTCCTCTATGTTGTTTTTATTAATGACTTCGTCTTCAATCGTTATGTAGTCACTGACATATCCTGTTTTATGGTATTCGTTCAGTGCTTCTACCGCCAGATGTCCCATTTCGTCCGCATCAAATACAATCGAAGAAGTAATAACCTGCTTTCCGATTGCATTCAGTATGGTATCCGACATATAATACCCGATTATTTTAACCTGGCCGACCATATTGTAATCCACAACCGCCTGATACGCATTGACGGTGTTCACTTCATTCAGACAGACAACTACATCCGGTACGGAGTCTCCCAAAAAGATTTCCCTTAAAGTCTCCTGAACTTCAAACGGGTCTTCACTGTTTAGAGTTGCCAGAGAAGTATTCAGTTCCAAGTGATTTCCTTCATTTCGAATGGTATCCGAAAAACCATTCATAATCAGGTTCCATCCGTTTCCCTCATAAGTACGGTCTCCCAAAAGCAAAACATCTTTTGTATCCTTGGTGGCAACTTTGATTACCTCTCTTGCATATTCTCTTCCGATGTCATAATTTCCGATTCCGACAAAAGAAAGTCTGCGGCTTCCATAGTTATCATTTAACATGGTAATGACCGGAATACCTGCTTCTACCGCCCGGTCAATCATTTCTCTCTGTGAGTCGCTTTCATCGCCTTCCAATAAAATCCCGTCTACCTTCGAGTAGATGGCGATTTCAATCATTTCTTCTTTGGAATAAGTGACCGCAAGTCCCTCTCCCATTTTTTCAATGTAAGCGTCACATTCCTTTCCGGCAGTTGCAGCCCCTTCATACACATGGTCCCAGAAGGTGCTGTTCCCTTTATCCGTTATCATGACATAATGCCAGGAATACGTATCATAGGTCTGTGTATCTGCATTGATCTGCCGCATAATCCGGACTCTCCAGTAAATCATCATCCCGATCAGAATTACCATAAGAACTATTAAAATCATTAAAAATACAACAATAATTTTCTTTTTATCTTTCACGTATTTTACTCTCGTCATCTTTCTTTTTTAGTGTTATCGTTGCAATGTCATTTTCATCATAAGAGCTGGAAATAATTTCATGCTTCGCCTGTCTGGAATAGACTCCCGCAAATTTTCCGTTATAAACATAAAGTCCGGTCAGATTGCTGTAGGATGCAAAGCAGGGATTCTTTTTATGAAAATCTATATTTTCAGTCTGATACGGCATAATAAACTCTTGTAGAATGTAGTTTTTATTGCGGTTCTCCCTAACAGCCTTTTTCCAGTCTTTTTCCGAGAAATTCACTCCTGCGAAAATTCCTCTTGCTCCATAAGAGTTTTTGGGCTTTATCAGCCATTTTTCTCTTTCTTCCAATATCTTATACTGTTTAATGGTGTGGTCGGTCAGCGGCATGGTAAACGGAATATGCTTTTCCACAAAGGCATTCTCTTCCTCCGTTAAAATCTGCTTTGTTTTCTCATCCCGCAAAATGTAGAATAAGGATTTGTCATGCGCTACCTGTGTGCAGAAATTTCCCATACAGCAGACCTTTTTTTCCGTTACGGCTTTGATAAAGTCCTCCACTTCTTTTTCATGTTCCAAGATATCCGAAGTGACAGCTCTCCTATATACCAG
>JAQXIR010000056.1 GCA_029007885.1 Lachnospiraceae bacterium
GAAGAAATCTCTTTTTATTGTTTTCAGCAATATTATTTTGCAAAACAGTGGCGCGCATTAAAGAAATATGCGAATGATAAAGGAATTGAGATTGTTGGTGATATTCCGATTTATGTAGCATTGGACAGCGCTGATACATGGGCTAATCCTGAATTGTTCCAATTAGATGAGGAATGTACACCTCTTGCGGTGGCAGGATGCCCGCCGGATGCGTTTTCCGCAACCGGACAATTATGGGGTAATCCACTTTACCGTTGGGATTATCATAAGGAAACAGGATATGCATGGTGGATTGAAAGAATCCGTTATTGCTATCAATTATATGACATCGTAAGAATCGACCATTTTAGAGGATTTGATGAATACTATTCCATTCCGTACGGAGATGAGACTGCGGAATTCGGAAAGTGGGAAAAAGGTCCTGGGTATGATTTGTTTAAGGAAATGAAAAAGCAGCTCGGAAAGAGACGCGTAATTGCGGAAGATCTTGGATTTTTGACACCGTCAGTTATTAAACTTGTGGAAAAAACAGGTTATCCGGGTATGAAAATATTGCAGTTTGCATTTGACTCCAGAGAAGAGAGCGATTATCTTCCGCATAACTATACGCGCAACTGCGTAGTATATACCGGTACGCATGATAATGATACAACGGCTAACTGGTATCGGACATTGAATCGTAGAGACCGTTCCTTTGCAAATCGTTATCTGGAAATCCCATCCTCTAAAAAGGCTTGCAGAAAAATAATTCGTGCGGCACTCGGCAGTGTTGCAGACACGGCCGTGATTCCGATTCAGGATTATCTGGAGCTGGGAGCAGAAGCAAGAATGAATGTACCATCAACACTTGGTACAAACTGGAAGTGGAGACTGACCAAAGGACAACTTACAGATGAACTTGCAAAAGAAATTTATACGCTGACAAAGTTGTACGGAAGATGATATATGTGCCTTGAGAGGGAGAGTAGGAACCGATGATGTTGGGAAAACAACAGGCAGAGATTGAGGAAGAAATTACAATTAAAGATATCGCGAGAATCTGCCGGGTAGGTGTAAGTACCGTTTCCAGAGCTATCAATAATCATCCGGACATTAACCCGGAAACGAAAAAAATGATTATGGATGTAATCAACGAATATGGTTATATTCCGAACAACAGTGCGCGAAATTTGAAAAGAACCGATGCTAAGTGTATTGCGGTTCTGGTAAAAGGAATTTCGAATCCGTTCTTTACCGATATGATACAGGTGATTGAAAAAGAAGTGGAACGGAAGAAATACTCCTTAGTACTGCGACATGTTGAATATAACGAGGATGAAGTGGATGTTGCATTACAGTTGACAAAGGAAAAACGCTTGCGTGGAATTATCTTTTTAGGAGGGTATTTTTACCATTCGGAAGATAAACTGGAAAAATTGCATGTTCCCTTTATCTTAAATACGGCAGGCTGTATTCCTGAAAATATGAGTAAGAATCATTACTCTTCGTTTACGGTAGACGATGAAAAGGAAGGATACCGGATAACGAATTACTTAATCAAACTCGGTCATAAACATATTGCAATTCTTGCCGGTGAAACGGAAAATACCAGTGTCGGTCAGTTGCGCCTTAGAGGATATAAACGTGCACTTGAAGAACAGGGAATTGCTTTAGAGGAAGATCTGATTTGTCCGATGAAAGATGACATCGAATATTATACGATGGGAAACGGCTATGTGGTAACGCGGGAACTGCTTTCAAGACGGAAAGATGTAAGCGCAATCTTTGCTATTTCCGATATGCTTGCGGTAGGAGCGTGCCGTGCAATCGTTGATATGGGATTACGGGTACCGGAAGATATTTCGGTTGCCGGTTATGATGGAATTGATATTGGTAAATATTACAGCCCGACACTTACGTCTGTAAAACAGCCGGGGGCTGAGATGGCGAAAGCTTCCATCGATTTGCTGTTTGACATTATTGCCGGGAGACAAAAAAACCAACACCATGTTTTCGACGGAGAACTGATGATAAGGGAATCTACTGCAAAACCAAAAGCCGGATTAACGGCAGTGTAACAAAAACTTGAATTTTATATATGGACAGCATTATTACAAATTCGGACAGCGTTTGGAAAGATTCGAATTGTGATAACGGCTGTCCATTGTTACGTCCTGCAAAAACCAGTCGGGAACCGGGAAATCATGTGCCTCTTCTTCGGAGACAAATTCCACTTCCGCAATAATCAAAGGAGCCAGCGCATCTTCAAATACATCCAGTTCAATCGTGTATGTTTTATAAGGAATCAAATACCTTGTTTTGCTGATTACAATGCCGTCTGCCTTTGAAAGAAGATGGAAATAGGATTCTTTATTCAGAGGAAGATTGTATTCTTCCCTTGCAAGCAGACCTTTTCCTTTGTAGGTCATGTAGTAGTTATCATCTTCTCTGCGGATGCGGATGACAGGATCGGTATTTAAGTATGCCTGTTCGATTTTATGAAAGGAATATTGCGATAAATCAGGTAATTCTTTAATTGTAAATTTACGTTCGATTTCCATAATACCCTCCTCAAAATGTTGATTAAAAACAGTATATCTTCTTTTCAGTTTTTTTACAAATAGTTCATAGTTTCTTTGTTGACTTTGTCAGATAAAGGAAATACCATAGACTATAGGAAAGACAAAGAGGGAGTATGAGAATATGAAAGCAGCTATTTTTTTGGCAGAAGGATTTGAAGAAGTTGAAGGACTGACCGCCGTGGATTTACTGCGTCGCGCAGGAATCGAAGTTTTTATGGTTTCGATTACAGGGGGAAAAGCAGTAACGGGCTCTCACGGGATTACGGTACAGGCTGACGAGCAGATAGAGGACTTTGATTTTTCAAAAGTTTCCATGCTGATTTTACCGGGAGGAATGCCGGGTACTAAAAACCTGGAGAAATGTCAGAAACTAACGGAACAGCTGAAGATATTTGCTCATGAAGAAAAATATGTTGCTGCGATTTGCGCAGCCCCAAGCGTATTGGGACACCTTGGTATTTTAGAAGGAAAAGAGGCATGTTGTTATCCGGGATTTGAAAAGGAACTTTATGGCGCAAAGGTTTGCATGGAAGGTGCTGTTGCCGACGGAAACGTGATTACAGGAAGAGGTGTAGGAACGGCAATACCGTTTGCACTAAAAATGATAGAGAAATGTATCGGAGAAGAGAAAGCAAAACAGATTGCTGATTCTATTGTATATTAAGGAGTTACGGACGGATGAACATATTATTTTTTCTGACACCTAAAAGTGAAGTGGCGGTTGTGGAAGAAGATGATACATTACGTCAGGTGCTTGAAAAAATGGAGCACCACGGATACGCAGCAGTACCGCTCATTACAAAAGACGGAAAATATGTCGGGACGATTACAGAGGGTGATGTTTTACGCAAATTACACAGAGATGATTTTCCGTCGCTGAAACAGATGGAAGATATTCCGGTGATGGATGTTATCCGCAGACGTGACAATAGACCGGTACATATTTCAACAGATATGGAAGGACTTGTCGATCGGGCACTTAACCAGAACTTTGTTCCGGTGGTTGATGATGATTCCGTATTTATCGGGATTGTGACAAGAAAAGATTTGATTCAATATCTGAGAGGACAATGCAGAAGATATGAAAATACCTTATAAAAAACTGCGAAAGACGAATGCCTTTCGCAGTTTTTAAATCTTATTTCATGGATTCTTCCTGTTTTCTGATCATTCTACGAACCATCTCACCACCGATGGAACCAGCTTCTTTGGAAGTCAAGTCACCATTGTAACCTTCTTTTAAGTTTACACCTAATTCAGATGCAACCTCTGTTTTGAAACGGTCCATTGCTGCTTTTGCTTCCGGAACTTCCATTTTATTGCTTTTACTTGTCATTTTGATTCACCTCCAAATACATTCTTGTTATTTTCTGTTTTATGATTAAGATAAGTGACTTTGTGTCGCTTATCTTGGTATTATTATTTGCTGAAATTTTGTTTCTATGTTGGTAAGTTCTGGTTTTTTAAAAACAAATGAAAAGCGCCGGAGTTGCTTGATTTTTAAGATAAATCGGGTATACTTGACTTGAATGTGCTTTATATGGAGGAAAGAACATGAAATTTACGACAAAACAACTTACCAGAACGGCATTGTTGCTGGCACTATGTATTGCCAGTCAGTTTTTAAAAAATACTTCTGTTTATATTACGGGACCGATTATCAATGCGATTCTTGTGATTACGTTACTTACCGTTAATCTTGGAGCTGCACTGGTCATTGCGGTTATCACACCGGTTACGGCGTTTTTTATTACCGGTTCACCGATTATGGCAGGAATTCCGCTTATGTTTCCCGTTATCATGTGCGGAAATGCAATTTTGGTGTTATGCACATGGATATTTATGAAAAAAAGCAGGAAAAAAATATTGCTTTATACAGGGATGGGAGTCGGCTGTGTTTTAAAAGCTGCATTTATGTGGGTGATGACCTCATTTGTATTATTCCCGTTATTTGGTGATAATATAGCAGGATATCTTCCGAAACCGGAAGCTTTGCCGAAGGTACTTGCCACAGCCAAGGTTACTTTTTCCATGACTCAATTGATTACGGCAGTCACCGGATGTGTACTGGCAGCCATCATCATGATGCCGTTAAAAAAATACCTGAAAAATGAAGATTAGAAAATTGAGAAAACACTGGAATTACAGGTTCTTCTATGATATAATCGTACAATGACTGTGATTATGGAGAAAAATAGGCAATCACATGCAAAAGACCCAGATAAGGTTAAGGAGGAAATAGATTCAATGAGCGTACAGGTAGAAAAATTAGAGAAAAATATGGCGAAACTGACAATCGAGGTTCCGGCGCAAGAACTGGAGAATGCGATTGAAAAGGCATACCAGAAACAGAAAAAGAATATTTCTATTCCGGGATTCCGTAAAGGAAAAGTTCCGCGCCAGATGGTGGAAAAAATGTATGGCAAGGAGATTTTCTATGAAGATGCAGCAAATTCTCTGATTCCCGATGCGTATGAGAAAGCATATGAAGAGTGCAGTGAAAGTATCGTTTCAACTCCGAAGGTTGAAGTCGTACAAATTGAAGCCGGCAAACCATTTATTTTTACAGCAACTGTTGCATTAAAGCCGGAAGTAAAACTCGGCACTTATAAAGGAGTTACCGTTGACAAAGTTGATACAACCGTAACGGATGATGAAGTGGCAGCAGAAATTGACAAAGAAAGAGAACGCAATGCAAGAAGCATCAGCGTAACAGACAGAGCTGTAAAATCCGGAGATGAGACCGTGATTGATTTTGAAGGATTTGTAGACGGTGTAGCATTTGCAGGCGGAAAAGGAGAGAACTATCCGCTGACAATCGGTTCCGGAACTTTTATTCCCGGATTTGAAGATCAGTTAATCGGTAAAAACATCGGAGAAGATGTTGAAGTAAACGTAACGTTCCCTGAAGACTATCAGGCAGATGATCTTGCCGGAAAAGCAGCAATGTTTAAAGTTGCAGTGAAAGAAATCAAGGAAAAAGAACTTCCGCAGTTAGATGATGAGTTTGCAGCAGAGGTTTCTGAATTTGATACACTGGAAGAGTACCGTGCGGACGTTAAGAAAAACCTGACTGAAAAACGCGAAAAGGATGCAAAAAATGCAAAGGAAGAAGCCGTTGTGGATGCAATCATCGAGACAGCAGAAATGGAAATCCCGGATGCTATGATTGAAACACAGCAGAGACAGATGATTGAAGACTTTGCACAGAATATTCAGGCACAAGGTCTTTCTATCGAACAGTACTTCCAGTTTACAGGACTTACTGCAGAAAAATTGATGGAGCAGGTAAAACCGCAGGCTGAAAAACGCATTAAGTCAAGACTTGTATTAGAAGCAGTGGCAGCAGCGGAAAACATTACTGCAACAGAGGAAGACTTTGAAGAAGAAGTTAAGAAGATGGCTGATATGTATCAGATGGAAGCAGATAAAGTGAAAGAAGCCATCGGTGAAAACGGAAAGAAACAGATGATGGAAGACCTTGCTGTTTCTAAGGCCGCAGAATTTGTTGTAGATGCAGCAAAAGAAAAATAGAATTCTTTGGTATATATGTAGATTAAGGAGGTTTTCATATGAGTTTAATACCATATGTCATTGAACAGACAAGCCGCGGAGAACGCTCCTATGACATCTATTCAAGACTTTTGAAAGACAGAATCATTTTCCTTGGAGAAGAAGTAAATAACGATTCTGCAGCAACAATTGTTGCACAGTTACTGTTTTTGGAGGCAGAAGATCCGGAAAAGGATATCAACCTCTATATCAATAGCCCCGGAGGGGTTATTACAGCAGGAATGGCGATATACGATACGATGCAGTATATTAAGTGTGATGTTTCCACTATCTGTATCGGTATGGCTGCAAGCATGGGTGCATTTCTGCTTGCGGGAGGTACAAAAGGAAAACGTCTTGCACTTCCGAATGCTGAAATCATGATTCATCAGCCGAGCGGCGGCGCACAGGGGCAGGCAACAGAAATTGAAATTACCGCAAAACATATTCTGGAGACAAAAGAGAGACTGAATAAAATCCTTGCAGCAAATACAGGACAGCCTTATGAAGTGATTGCTGCCGATACGGAACGTGACAATTGGAAATCCGCACAGGAAGCAAAAGAGTATGGGCTGATTGATGCTGTTATTACCACACGTTCAGAGGCAGAAAAGACAAAATAAACGAATAGAGGATGGAGTAATGGCAGGAAAAAATTCTGATGGAAGTATCAGATGTTCGTTTTGCAATAAGACACAGGATCAGGTAAGAAAACTGATTGCCGGTCCGGAAGGTGTCTATATCTGTGATGAATGTATCGATATTTGTGCGGACATTATCGAAGAAGAGTTTGATGAGGAAGAAACAGAAAATACCGTACCGGAGATTAATCTGTTAAAACCGGCCGAAATAAAAGACTTTCTGGATGATTATGTAATCGGACAGGACGAGGCAAAAAAGGTTTTATCGGTTGCAGTTTATAATCATTATAAGAGAGTAACCTCAACACAGGATGATGATGATGTGGAACTGCAGAAAAGCAATATCATTATGATCGGGCCGACCGGTTCCGGTAAAACGTATCTGGCACAGACACTTGCAAAGATTATTAATGTACCTTTTGCAATTGCGGATGCAACAACGCTTACCGAGGCGGGTTATGTCGGGGAAGACGTAGAGAATATTCTCTTAAAATTGATTCAGGCAGCTGATTATGATGTGGATCGTGCACAGTACGGAATCATCTATATTGATGAAATTGATAAAATTACAAAGAAGAGTGAAAATGTTTCCATTACAAGAGATGTTTCCGGTGAAGGAGTACAGCAGGCACTCTTAAAGATTATCGAAGGAACACAGGCATCCGTTCCACCGCAGGGAGGAAGAAAACATCCGCATCAGGAACTGATCCAGATAGATACATCCAATATCCTGTTTATCTGCGGAGGCGCATTTGACGGATTGGAAAAGATTGTGGAAGAACGATTAAATCATAAAACAATCGGATTTAATAAGGAAATTGCCGTAAAATCCGAACAGGAAATCGGTAGGATTTTGGGACAGGTAACCCCGCAGGATCTGGTGAAATTCGGTTTGATTCCGGAATTTGTCGGACGTGTGCCGATTCATGTTGCACTGGAAGGACTTGACAGAGATTCTTTAATCAGAATTCTGACAGAACCGAAGAATGCATTGGTAAAACAATATCAGAAACTGTTCCGCTACGATCATGTTAAACTGACATTTGAGCCGGAAGCGGTTGAAAAAATTGCGGATATGGCATTTGAACAGACAACAGGAGCAAGAGGACTTCGCTCCATTATGGAAAAAGCCATGATGGATGTTATGTTCAGAATTCCGTCCGATGAAACCATCACACAGTGTCTGATTACGAAAGACGCTGTGGAAGGAAACAGCAAGCCGCTGTTGATTCACAAAGAAAAAACGATACAGAATGTTGACTTGAAAAAGAAGATTGCCGAGTAGACGGCAGAAAGCAGGCAGTCATTTTCTGGCGACAGTTGCGCGCCGCCCTTAACGGGACGGCGCGTTGTTATTGGAGAATAATATGGAAAAAGAAAATAACTTACCGGAAGAAAGAATTCTCCCTGTAATTGCGTTGCGGGGACTTACCGTTTTTCCGGAAATGGTGATAAATTTTGACTTAAGCAGAAAAAAATCAATTGAAGCGGCAAAGGCTGCGATGGCAGAAAATCAGGAAGTATTTCTGGTTACCCAGAAAGAATATGATACGCAGGACCCGGCTCTTTCCGATTTGTATCAGGACGGAACGGTTGCGGTAATTAAGCAGATTACGAAACTGCCGAATCGTATTATGCGGGTT
>JAQXIR010000057.1 GCA_029007885.1 Lachnospiraceae bacterium
GTGCAAACAAAATTCTGACACAGGCACAGGTTAATCCGGATACTCGTGTCAGAGACTTAACTGACGACGAAGTAAAGAAAATCAGTGAAGTAATCGATGCTACAATGGTAGTAGAAGGTGATTTAAGAAGAGAAGTTGCTCTTAACATCAAGAGATTACAGGAAATCGGATGCTACAGAGGAATTCGTCACAGAAAATCTCTTCCGTGTCGTGGACAGAAGACAAAGACCAATGCAAGAACATGTAAAGGTCCGAAACGTACTGTAGCAAATAAGAAGAAATAATAAGACAATAACAACATTTATTTAGGTGAGAAAGTAGGTTAGTTTAAAATGGCGAAACAAGTTGCAAAAAAAGTAACAAAAAAGCGCGTTAAGAAAAACGTTGAACATGGACAGGCACATATCCAGGCATCTTTTAACAACACAATCGTAACTTTGACAGATGCTCAGGGAAATGCTTTAAGCTGGGCAAGTGCCGGTGGTCTTGGATTTAGAGGTTCAAAGAAATCTACTCCCTATGCAGCACAGATGGCCGCAGAAACTGCTACAAAAGCAGCATTAGTACATGGCCTTAAGACTGTAGACGTATTCGTTAAGGGACCGGGTTCAGGACGTGAAGCAGCTATCCGTGCACTTCAGGCAAGCGGACTTGAAGTATTAAGCATCAGAGACGTAACACCCGTACCGCATAACGGATGCCGTCCGCCGAAACGTCGTCGTGTCTGATTGATTAGCAGAAGATGCGATTGTAATTGGTATTTATTTAGTAAACTTATAATAAGAAGTTGGAAGAAGGCGTTTCATACGCTGTAAACAATAGTGGAGGAAATTTAAAATGGCAGTAAACAGAGTACCTGTATTAAAAAGATGCAGATCCCTTAACCTTGATCCTGTATATTTAGGATATGACAAGAAGTCTAACAGAACTTCTTCAAGAGCAAACAAAAAGATGAGTGAGTATGGTCTCCAGTTAAGAGAGAAACAGAAAGCAAAATTCATCTATGGTGTTCTGGAAAAACCGTTCAGAAATTACTACGAAAAAGCTGATATGATGATGACCGGTATGGCCGGTGAAAACTTAATGACAATTCTGGAAAGCAGACTTGACAGCGTAGTATTCCGTATGGGATTTGCAAGAACAAGAAGAGAAGCAAGACAGATTGTCGGTCACAAACATGTTTTAGTAAATGGAAAGAGTGTAAATATTCCTTCTTATTTAGTAAAAGCCGGTGACGTAATCGAAATCAGAGAAAAATCCAAATCTTTACAGAGATATAAAGACATCGTTGAAGTAACAGGCGGAAGACTTGTTCCGGAATGGATGGATGTTGATATCGATGCATTAAAAGGAACCATCAAATTCCTTCCTACAAGAGAAATGATTGATGTACCGGTAGACGAAATGCTTATCGTCGAATTATATTCCAAATAATTAAGCTATTTCACCGGAAAGACTATAAACATTATGTTTGTAAAGGAGGGTATTTGCAGTGTTTGATTTTGAAAGACCGAATATTGAGGTTGCAGAAATCTCTGATGATAAGAAGTACGGCAGATTTGTAGTAGAACCCTTAGAGAGAGGTTACGGTATCACACTCGGTAATTCTTTAAGAAGAATTATGCTTTCTTCTTTACCGGGTGCTGCAGTCAGCCAGGTTAAAATCGAAGGTGTATTGCATGAATTCAGCTCCATCCCGGGTGTTAAAGAAGATGTCACTGAAATTATCATGAATATCAAGAGTCTTGCAATTAAGAACAGCAGTGAGACAAATGAGCCGAAGACAGCCTACATTGATTTTGAAGGTGAAGGCGTTGTTAAGGCATCCGATATTCAGGTAGATCAGGATATTGAGATTCTGAATCCGGATCAGACAATCGCTACGTTAAGCGGCGGAAAATTATATATGGAGTTGACCATTACAAGAGGCAGAGGCTATGTCAGTGCCGATAAGAACAAGAATCCGGATTTACCGATTGGTGTAATTGCAGTAGATTCTATTTATACACCGGTAGAACGAGTAAATGTAACAGTAGAAAATACCCGTGTAGGACAGATTACGGATTATGACAAACTGACACTGGATGTTTATACAAACGGAACACTCGTTCCGGATGAAGCAGTCAGTCTGGCAGCAAAAGTACTCAGTGAACATTTAAGTCTTTTCATTGACTTGTCTGAAAATGCCAAAACAGCAGAAGTTATGGTAGAAAAAGAGGACGATGAGAAAGAAAAGGTTCTGGAAATGAGCATTGATGAACTGGAATTATCCGTTCGTTCTTATAACTGCTTAAAGAGAGCCGGTATCAATACCGTTCAGGAATTGACCAATAAGACACCGGAGGATATGATGAAAGTTCGTAACCTCGGACGTAAATCTCTTGAAGAAGTATTGGCAAAATTAAAAGAACTGGGACTCCAGTTAAACCCCAGCGAAGAGAATTAATCAGTACAAAACGGATGTGGTAAATCCGACGAGTGCATGTCCGCTTTCAAAATAAGTAACTATTAAAAATAGCACCATTCGGTAAGTAAGTCCAAAGAGCATAGCCGGATGAAAGCCTAAAGAGGCAGAATTGGAGATTTAAAATGGCAAAGTACAGAAAACTGGGAAGAACTTCTGATCAAAGAAAAGCGTTATTAAGAAACCAGGTTACAGCACTGTTATTTAACGGTAAAATTGTAACAACGGAAGCAAAAGCAAAAGAAGTTCAGAAAATTGCAGAAGGCTTAATTGCACTTGCTGTCAAAGAAAAAGATAACTTTGAAACAGTTACCGTAAAAGCAAAAGTTGCTCGTAAAGACAAAGACGGTAAAAGAGTGAAAGAAGTTGTAGACGGTAAGAAAGTAACCGTATATGATGAAGTAGATAAGGAAATCAAAAAGGATCTTCCTTCCAGACTTCATGCAAGAAGACAGATGTTAAAGGTATTATATCCTGTAACAGAGGTTCCGACAGCAGCGGCAGGCAAAAAGAAAAATACAAAAAAAGTTGATCTTCCTGCAAAATTGTTTGATGAAGTTGCACCGAAATATGCTACACGTAACGGTGGTTACACAAGAATCGTAAAGATTGGTCAGCGTAAAGGTGACGGCGCAATGGAAGTTTTACTTGAGTTAGTTTAATCCATACGAACCATTTCAAAACACCGGAAAGAAATTTCCGGTGTTTTTTTATGCGCCCATACCTGATTTCTTTAACTTGACAAATACCCCCTACAGGTATATATTCAATATATACCCACATGGGGTATATACAAAATATATTCACTAAATCATAAGAATAGCAGGAATGAGGTATAATAATGGAAAAAGTATGTTGTCAAAATAGAACCAAGGAACGGTCGCAAGAAGAATATAAGAGCCTTCTAAACCGTTTAAATCGGATAGAGGGACAGGTTCGAGGTATTAAAGGAATGATTGAAAAGAATGCTTATTGTACCGATATCCTTACACAGGTAGCGGCAGTCAATGCTGCACTAAATGCTTTTAATAAGGAATTGCTGGCAGAGCACATTAAGACCTGCGTCGCAAGAGATATCCGGGAAGGAAAGGACGAGACCATTGATGAATTGGTAGCGACGTTGCAGAAATTGATGAAATAGCCGACGGAGGAAGATGGAATGGAACAGTATACAGTGACAGGAATGAGCTGTGCCGCATGCAGCAGCCGTGTAGAAAAGGCAGTATCAAGAGTTCCGGGTGTTACTTCCTGTACAGTAAGCCTTCTTACAAACTCCATGGGAGTGGAAGGGACGGCATCATCGCAGGAGATTATAGCCGCTGTGGAAGCGGCAGGATATGGAGTTGTCCAAAAAGACACATTGAAGGACCGCGAGACGCCACAATTAAAAAAGCGCCTGATTGCATCATTGGCTTTTTTAATTGTACTAATGTATTTCTCTATGGGACATATGATGTGGAACTGGCCGCTTCCTTCCTTTTTTGAGAATAATCATATCGCAATGGGACTGGTTCAGTTACTGCTTGCTGCAGCGGTTATGGTAATTAATCAGAAATTTTTTGTCAGCGGATTTACAAGTCTTGCTCATCGGGCACCAAATATGGATACCCTTGTTGCACTCGGTTCCGGCGCAGCATTTGTCTATAGTGTCTATGCACTGTTTGCCATGACGGATGCACAGGTAAAGGGAAATATGGAAGGCGTCATGGTATATATGCATGAGTTCTATTTTGAATCGGCAGCCATGATTTTAGCCTTGATTACAGTCGGAAAAATGTTAGAGGCGCGCTCCAAAGGGAAAACAACGGATGCTTTAAAAAGTTTAATGAAATTATCTCCCAAGACGGCAGTAATCTTAAAAGACGGTATTGAGACAACTGTTCTGATAGACCAGGTAAAAAAGGGAGATGTTTTTGTGGTGCGGCCTGGAGAAAACATTCCGGTTGACGGGATTATTCTGGAAGGAAGCAGCGCGGTAAACGAATCACTTTTAACAGGAGAAAGCATTCCGGCAGATAAGGGGCCGGGGGATATGGTATCGGCGGCAACACTAAACCAGTCGGGATTTTTAAAATGTGAGGCTTTAAGGGTAGGGGAGGATACGACACTCTCTCAAATTATCCGGATGGTCAGTAATGCAGCGGCAACGAAAGCACCGATTGCAAAGGTTGCCGATCAAGTATCGGGAATATTTGTTCCGGCAGTTATTACGATTGCGGTGATTACTACTTTGGTATGGATATTTTTGGGAGAAGACATCGGATATGCATTGGCAAGAGGAATTTCCGTTCTTGTCATCAGTTGCCCTTGTGCGCTAGGTCTTGCCACTCCGGTTGCGATTATGGTCGGAAACGGGATTGGAGCTAAAAACGGTATTTTGTTTAAAACAGCAGTGTCGTTGGAAGAAACCGGAAAAATAAAGATTGTCGCACTCGATAAAACAGGTACCATTACAAGCGGAGAACCAAAAGTAACGGATATCATTCCGGCAGACGGGACAACAGAAACAGAATTGCTCTCTTTTGCATATGCACTGGAAAGCAAGAGTGAGCATCCGCTGGCGAAAGCTATTATAAACGAAGCAGGGAAAAAGCAACTGGAGGTTAAAGAGGTAGAAAACTTTACAGCTCTTCCCGGAAACGGATTGCAGGCAGACATTGCTTTAAAGCGCGTAGCGGGCGGAAATTCGAAGTTTATTTCAACACTGGCCGAAATCCCGCAGTCTTTACAAAAAGAGGCTCAAATCCTTTCACAGGACGGAAAAACACCATTGTTTTTTGCTAAAGATACAAAAGTGATTGGAATCATAGCAGTTGCGGATGTATTAAAGGAAGATAGTCCACAGGCAGTGGCAGAACTCCGCGATATGGGAATCCGAGTGGTTATGTTAACCGGTGACAATGAGAATACAGCAAAAGCCATTGGCAGACAGGCAGGCGTGGATGAAGTGATTGCAGGCGTGTTGCCGGACGGAAAAGAAAGTGTAATCCGCACCTTAAAAGAAAAAGGAAAGGTTGCGATGGTTGGAGACGGTATCAATGACGCCCCTGCACTTACACGTGCCGATATCGGAATTGCAATCGGTGCGGGGACAGATATTGCGATTGACGCAGCTGATGTTGTTTTGATGAAAAACCGTCTGTCCGATGTGCCGGCGGCAATCCGGCTTAGCCGTGCAACGTTGAAAAATATCCATGAAAATCTGTTCTGGGCATTTATTTATAATGTGATTGGAATTCCGTTAGCGGCAGGGGTTTTTATCAAATTGTTAAACTGGCAGTTAAATCCGATGTTTGCGGCTGCGGCAATGAGCCTTTCCAGTTTCTGCGTTGTGACGAATGCACTGCGGCTTAATTTTATTGATATTCGCAATGAAAAAAAGAATCAAAAGGAGAATCATGAAATGGAAAAAACATTGAAAATTGAAGGAATGATGTGCGGACATTGTGAAGCACATGTAAAAAAAGCACTGGAAGCCATTCCGGAAGTTACAGAAGCGGTGGTAAGCCATGAAAAGGGAAGTGCTGTTATCACATTAAGCAAGGAAGTACCCGATGAAATGTTGAAAAAGGCAGTAGAGGAAGAAGGATACAAAGTACTGTAAAAAGCGGCAGATTTCCTATTTTTGAAAATGCTGATAGTCTTTGCAGGAGTTCCAATTTCCACCCCAGGTAAAACCGTGCTCGATAAAGAGTTTGTAGCACAGGTCATTTTCATCAATCTTATAGGGAAATTCTGCCGTACGGTCCGCATATGGCTCGCTTCCCTGCGGTGAGATATAAGTTTCTCCTAATCCGTCTTTATTAAAGACAACATAGGGATTATAGTAAGGATTGATGTCGATTGCCAGCCCGTATGCGTGCTTGGATAACTTTGTGCTTCCGTCAACTACGCGGTAGTTGAAACAGGAAGTATTGTTGTGTTCCATGGAAAGAGTATCATCTCCGCCGTATTCATCAATCAGGGCAATCTGTTCAAACTGGTAACCGCATCGATAGAGTTCCTCAAAAATCTCCACAAGATCTTGGGCAATGGAATTGTTGCAGATTAACTCGCCGATTTGTGTATCACCGGAAAAATCATTGTACAGTACAGAAACATAGGAAAGTTCATCAAGGCTGATTACGGCATCTTCCGGATAGGAGATGCCGGTTATTTTTTCACGAATATATTGAGGAATCGGTTCATATAAAAAACCATCTGTCAGAATGATGCGAGTAGCGGTTCCTTCGTATTCATCGACAATAGCAGTATTAGTATTGACATCATTGTCAGAAATGGAAGTGTTGCCGGATACGGCTGATACGAGATTGTCCGAATCAGTCAACTGTGTTTCAGTTTCTGGCTCGGATTTGGAATAGGCAATCTCCGGATTACGTTCGGCGTAGTCGGCAAGTGTATCGGAAGAGAATACAGTTCTTGCAAAGAACGAACAAAGCACGATGAGCAGGGCAAGGATGCCAAGCGATTTCCAGATATTGTCAGTAAATTTCATAATGACTCCCATCTGCGTACAGAATACGCATTCATTTATCATTTTTTACGTTATCTGCATTATGACATAAAAAGAAAATATTGTAAAACTTGTATTTACATATATTATCTAGTAAAATAAGGAAAGTGTAGTTTGTTAACCTAATTGACAAGAAAGATAACAGTTGAAGGTAACATATGAATTTGATTGAAACGAAAAATTTATCATTTGACTATATCAGAAGAGATGAAGAAGGAAATGTCGAAGGAATTACCAGAGCGGTGGATGATGTAAGCTTGTCTGTAAAACAGGGAGACTTTATCGCGATTCTCGGTCATAACGGTTCCGGAAAATCGACGCTTGCAAAGCATATCAATGCAATTTTATATCCGACAGAAGGCTCGGTATTTGTTGACGGCAAGGACACAAAGAACGAGGAAGAAATTTGGAACATCAGACAGAATGCAGGGATGGTTTTTCAAAATCCCGATAACCAGATTATCGGACAGGTTGTTGAGGAAGATGTGGGGTTCGGACCGGAAAATCTTGGTGTGCCGACAAAAGAAATCTGGGAACGCGTGGAGGAGAGCCTGAAAGCAGTCGGAATGTATGAATACCGCAAGCATTCTCCAAATAAACTTTCCGGTGGACAGAAACAGAGGGTTTCTATTGCAGGTGTAATTGCGATGCATCCGAAATGCATTGTTTTGGATGAACCGACGGCTATGCTTGATCCGAATGGACGAAAAGAAGTGATTCGTGCGGCAAGAGCACTTAATGATGTGGAAAATGTAACGATTATTTTGATTACACATTATATGGAAGAAGTGATTTTTGCAGACAAGGTTTATGTGATGGATAAAGGACAGATTGTCATGCAGGGAACTCCACGGGAGGTTTTTTCTAAAGTGGAGGAATTAAAAAGCCTGCGTCTGGATGTTCCGCAGGTTACATTACTTGCCTATGAATTGCAAAAACGCGGACTTCAGTTACCTAACGGGATTCTTACAACAGATGAACTGGTGCAGGCTTTGAAACATGTTAAGATAAGAGGATAGGAGTTATATGTCACTGCTTTTAAATCATATTTACTATTCTTACGGAGAGGACACGACATTACGTGTAGATGCTCTGAAAGATATTAATCTAAAAATTGAAGACGGTGAATTTATCGGACTGATCGGACATACCGGTTCCGGAAAATCCACACTGGTACAGCATTTAAATGGTCTTTTAAAGGCAACTAAGGGAGACCTTTTAGTTGATGGAAGAGATATTTACGAAAAAGACTATCCGCTAAAAGAACTGCGCAGTAAAGTTGGACTGGTATTCCAGTATCCGGAACATCAATTATTTGAAGCGACTGTTTTTGCAGATGTCTGCTTTGGACCGAAAAATCTTGGACTTCCGCAAAAGGAAGTAGAATTGCGGGCTTATCAGGCGTTGAAACAGGTCGGACTGGAAGATGAGTTTTTTTATCAGTCACCGTTTGAACTTTCCGGTGGTCAAAAACGCCGTGTAGCGATAGCGGGAGTTCTTGCGATGCGCCCGCAGGTATTGATTTTAGATGAGCCGACGGCAGGACTTGACCCTAAAGGACGTGATGAAATTTTGGGACAAGTGAAGAAACTGCATGACGAAAGCAATATCACCATTATCCTTGTTTCACACAGCATGGAGGATGTTGCAAACTATGTGGGCAGAATTGTTGTGATGGATCATGGCAGCATTTTGTATGATGATACACCCAAGAAGGTGTTTACACATTATCAGGAACTGGAAAAAGTAGGGCTTGCGGCACCGCAGGTCACCTATATTATGCATAAACTGCAGGATGAGGGATTCCCGGTCAGAACGGATGCAACAACAATTGGGGAAGCTGCTGATGAGATTTTGAGAGTGATACAATAAATAAGGAGTTTTCATGTTAAGAGACATTACATTAGGTCAGTATTATCAGACGGATTCTGTCATCCACAGACTTGATCCGCGGGTAAAACTGACGGCAACACTTTGCTATATTATTTCCCTGTTTGTGGTGAAGAATATTTGGGGATACCTTTTGGCAGCATTATTTTTAGCCGGAGTGATTAAACTGTCAAACGTTCCTTTTAAGTTTATGGTAAAAGGAATGAGAGCAATTGTATTTTTACTGCTTTTGACGGTGGTATTCAATCTGTTTTTAACACCCGGAGATCCTCTGATTTCAATCTGGAAAATAACAATTACAAAACAGGGTTTTCAAACAGCATCCATGATGGCAGTAAGACTTGTTTTTCTGATTATCGGGTCTTCTGTTATGACATTGACGACAACACCGAATAATCTGACGGACGGAATGGAAAGTATGATGAATCCGCTTAAGAAACTAAAGGTTCCGGTACATGAAGTGGCAATGATGATGTCAATTGCTCTTCGATTCATCCCGATATTAATGGAAGAAACCGATAAGATTATGAAGGCACAGATTGCCAGAGGTGCTGATTTTGAAAGCGGTAATATTATCAAAAAGGTAAAAAGCCTTGTTCCGTTGTTAGTCCCACTGTTTATCTCGGCATTCCGCCGGGCCAATGATCTTGCCATGGCAATGGAGGCAAGATGTTATCAGGGCGGCGAACATCGGACAAAAATGAAACCACTTGTTTACAAGAGAAGAGACCGTATCTCGTATGCGGTAATTGCAGGGTATCTTGCAATTTGTATTGTTGTCGGAAGAATTTTATAAAGGTTTTGAAAAATGAGAAGAATTATGCTGACAGTCGCTTATGACGGAACAGATTATCATGGGTGGCAGTATCAGGACAACACAAAGACCATTGAGGGAGAATTGAATAAAGGATTAACAGACCTCTTGAAAGAACCGATTGAGGTAATCGGTGCAAGCAGAACTGACGCGGGTGTTCATGCACTCTGTAATGTTGCGGTATTTGATACAGATGCAGGAATTCCTGCAGAGAAGTTTTCTTACGCGTTGAATCAGATGCTTCCATCGGATATTAAAGTGCGTGCATCTAAAGAAGTGCCGCTTACGTTTCATCCGCGAAAAACGGATACGGTAAAAACATATGAATACAGAATAGACTGTGAAAAATTTCCAAATCCTATTAAACAGCGTTTTGCATACTTTACCTATACACCGTTAAACGAAGAGCGGATGCGTCAAGGGGCTGCATACCTGATTGGCGAACATGATTTTAAAAGTTTCTGCAGTGTAAATACGACTTCACTCACAACGGTCAGAACAATTTATGACATTCAAATAGAAAGAAACGATGCAGATATTGCAATACAGGTTACCGGGAACGGATTCCTCTATAATATGGTACGGATTATTGCAGGAACACTGATGGAGGTCGGACGTGGGAAATATCCGCCTGATAGGATAGGGCAGATGCTTGCACAAAAAGACCGCACTGCCGCAGGACCGACGGCTCCCGCCTGTGGACTGATTTTAAAGGAACTGCATTTCCCGCAACTGGAATCTGAGGAATCTAAGCAGCCAATAGAATCGGCGTAGGAAACAGAAAAAAAGGATTGACACGCGTGGGGACGTTTAGTATAATACATCAGTGTGGCAACGTTTGAGAACGGTTATTCATAGCCCCGAATGACTGTTTTTAATAGAGAAAGATTCAGGAATCACAGCCCCGAGGAATGAGTCTTTACACGATAAAGTGAACGATGATTTTTATGGAGGAAATACTATGAAAACATTTATGGCTAGTCCGGCTACAATTGATAGAAAATGGTATGTAGTTGATGCTGAAGGTATGACATTAGGACGCCTTGCATCTGAAGTAGCGAAAGTATTAAGAGGAAAGAACAAACCGATTTTTACTCCGCATATCGATACAGGTGATTATGTAATCGTAATCAATGCTGAAAAGGTAAAAGTTACCGGTAAAAAACTTGATCAGAAGATTTATTATCATCATTCAGACTACGTTGGTGGTATGAAAGAAACTGTTTTAAGAGAAAAATTAGCAAAGAAACCTGAAGAAGTTATCGAACTTGCTGTTAAGGGAATGCTTCCAAAGGGTCCTTTAGGAAGACAGATGTACCAGAAACTTTTCGTATACGCAGGACCGGAGCACAAACATGCTGCTCAGAAACCTGAAGTATTAACATTTTAATTAAGAGGAATTGAAAGGAGAAAATTAAAATGGCTAAAGCTAAAGCAGCACAGTACTACGGAACAGGTAGAAGAAAAAAATCAATCGCCAGAGTATATTTAGTACCTGGAAAAGGTGATGTTACAATTAATAAAAGATCTATGGATGAATACTTCGGACTGGAAACCTTAAAGGTTATCGTTCGTCAGCCTCTTGTTGCTACTGAAACAGTTGATAAATTTGATGTTTTGGTAAATGTAAAAGGTGGCGGATATACAGGTCAGGCAGGTGCCATCAGACACGGAATCGCAAGAGCACTCCTTCAGGCAGATCCGGATTACAGACCGGTTCTTAAGAAAGCAGGATACTTAACACGTGATCCTCGTATGAAAGAACGTAAGAAATACGGTCTCAAAGCAGCAAGAAGAGCTCCGCAGTTCTCAAAGAGATAATTACACAGAGAAACTACAGAAACGCACAACCCCGGAAATATTCAGTATTTCCGGGGTTTTTCTTTATATTCTGAAAATCTATCAAACACCATCAAAACACACGAAAATTTTCCGGTAACTAAAAGGTAACACACAGGTAACTAACAAGAAAATAGGTGTCTTGTGTAAGACTTTACATGTCTTAAGTAAGACAGCAAAAAAGACGGTATCAACCGCCTTTTCAGAACAATGGTCTATGATGCAAGACCGGACATCCTTTTTCGTGCGACAGTGGCAGCAGTACCCGTCTTTGAAAACTATATCATATCCGTCGTGCATATTTCCGGTGATGCCGGAAATCATTTCTCTGTTCTTTTCTGCAATCTGCATAGTGTCAAACATTCCACACTGGTCTTTTCTGACAAGGTCTTGTAGGTACGCATTGACAGACATTCCTCTGTCGTCTGCAAGAGACTTGATGATGCTTTTCATTCCTTTCGGAACTGCGAGATTGATTCTCTCGTAGTGTTCTTTTCCGAAAGCGCTCTTGTATTCTTTTCTATCCATCAGTACACCTCCATCAAATCAAATTGATTGCCTCAAGTTTTGTCGGGAGTTCAATGTGCGTGTACACAGTTTCGGTGACACCTTGACCCTTGTGTCCGACAATTTTCTTGATAAATCTGTCATCAACCTCTTTCTCCGTGATCAGGGAGACACAGGTGTGTCGTGTATCATGAGGACGATGCCCGTAATATACTGGTTCTTTCTTTGCCTCGTCAACGACATACTTTCCGAATCTAAACTCAAGCATGAGGGGAATCCAGTACGAATCATAATAGTTCCGGTATGTGAAAGGTTCATCGTCCGGTGTACAGATGAAATGCTCACAATTCCTACTCAACCAATACTCAAAGAAAGGAACGATTTTCTCTGCGATGGGAACTTCTCTGATTCCTGCCTCCGTTTTGGATTCTTTGACATAGAACCATCGTTCCTCAAGATGGATGTCGGTCTTTTCAAGGTCGAGCCTCCGATTCTGACACCCGAATAAATCATGATAGAGATGGGTTTAGAAGGTAATGGATGTGGGGCAATTTTTGAATTGTCCCCCGTTTGTAAAAATATGTGAAATATAAGGAATCTTTGTACATTAGTCAATGATGTGACACCAACTTTTCAAAAATAAAAAGGTTGGTATGTTGTTGGAACGATTTAGGTATCGCTTCATTTGTATTAGTAAGTCATTATAGTTGTAGAATGACATATGATT
>JAQXIR010000058.1 GCA_029007885.1 Lachnospiraceae bacterium
GCACTCTGTTTTTTGAGATAATATTCCGGTTTTTACAAATCACCAAAACAGATGCCAGCATAAGTACATAAAACATGGCAGAATACTCAATCGAGTAAAAAAGAATGCTCCATGTTAAAAAAATTAACATCATCCCCACTGCCGGAATATATTTCCCCAGTTCCTTCTTTTTCATAAGATATATCAAATATACAACAAGCGCAATCTGTATAACCATATTCAACATACGGATATCCGCATAATTCATAAAGAGCAACAGTAGTTTTACATACACCAGATAACCATGCCAATCTCTTTCATAAGATCCCGTAATTTCTCCCGGTTCACTATCCAGGTGTTTCAGTAATGAAAAATAGTAGTTTTCCCCTTCATAAGTATGCTGGTAAATCGCTGCTGCCTTTTCCCAAACAGATTCATCGCCATCATAAATTGCACTGTTTAAAATGAGTCCATCAGAGTAATTATCCAGTCTGGTTGATTCATACCCTTTGATAAGTCTCGGCGAGATTCCTTCTTCTTTTATCATGTCATAGGATTCTTGTACATGCCGTTCCATTCCATCCGTCGGAAGAGCATATACAAGTGCCAGTGCAAGATATCCGGCAACAACCCCGGAAACCAGTATCATCATACATTTTACTATTTTTGAAAAAATATCTCTTTTTAAAAATTCCTTCATTTGCGTTGTATTCTCCCAAGCCACTTTATTGCTGTGAACGCTTTCTCTTTCTTGCTACATACTTTACAGGTTTTAACAGATAATAATATCCCGGAAAGTTTCTTTTTAAACTCCGGTCATCTTCTTTTCGCATCTGCTCCAAATTAGCCGGCACAGAACTGATTCCTTCACAATTTTCTACAATACTGACTGTTCTGTCCACATACTGCATACTGCACTTATCACGCCTTACACGCACCAAAAAGTCATAGTCTGCCGTAATTTTATATGTCTCATCAAATCCGTATCTGCGCATTACGGTTGTCTTTGTAAAAATTACCTGGTGTGACATCATTTTCCCTTGTAAAAGGAGCCATAAAACAACTTGCTTTCCGGGATATTTTTCCAAAATCTCCCGATTTTTAAAACGCCGTACTACATTTCCGAAAACAATATCCTTTATCAAATGCGGAGCCATATCGGCAAGTACATTTTTATCTGCAAAAATATCTCCGCTGTTTAAAAAAATGATATAATCGCCTTGCGCTTCCCGGCTCCCCTTATTCATGGCATTATATAGTCCGGTATCTTTCTCTGAAATAACCCGCACTCTTGCATCATTGGCATACTGTCTTACAATCTCCATCGTACGGTCTGTGGACTTTCCATCAATAATCAGGTATTCCATATCCTGATATTCCTGTGCCAACACAGACTGTATCGTCTCTTCAATTGTATTCTCTGCCTGATAACATACGGTTACAACCGTAATCTTCATATTTACTCTCCTGCAATTATCTTCCGGTTAATAAATAAATGATTCGATAAATTCCCATAAACAGATATGGACAATATCGAAACATCACGATGCAAACTTTCATGTAAAAAGATGTGTGACGATTTTTCAAAATCTCCTTCATGGATTTACGCAAATCATTCTTTAGTATAGCAATTGTCTCTTTGTCAAAATACCAGCTTCTGCTCATGGCTGTCGCTGCCGCCATCTCATATTCAGCAAAGAATCCGCAAATCACTTCCGGTTCAATATATCCTTTGGCAAGCAGGCCTTCTTTAACCTGAATATAATTCTGCAAGGATATCTTATGCCTTTTTGTATATCCGGAATGGGAAATACTGCTTTCATTCCAAAAGTAGAAATAATATGCTTCTTTTAAGATTCTGACGCATTTCGCATGTTGTAAAATATATAAGATAACAGAAACATCTTCCCCGATGACGGATTCTTTCAAAAATTTATAATCTTGAAGCAGTTTCTTCTCAAATAGTTTTGTGTCATACGAACCGCTGATATAGCGCGTGACAAAAAAATGATAGAGGTTCTCCCGGATGGAATGGCTTTCTAAAGCCTCTTCTTTCATATTACAGTCATTCCACTTTTTCCCATGTGAATCTACGCGCATCATCTGAGAACAGACGAAATCCGCATGATGTTCTTTCAGTTCCCCATAAAGATTCTGTATCATGTCAATGCGGATATAATCATCTGCATCAACAAACATCAGGTATTCTCCTGTGGCTTCTTCAATTCCACGCTTTCTCGCATAATCCGGTCCCGCATTCTCCTGGCGGATATAACGGACTCGGGAATCTCTCTCGCAATACTCTTTCGCGATAACATCTGTCTTATCCGTAGAGCCGTCATCAATCAGGAGCAGTTCAAACTCCTTAAAAGTCTGCGACAGAATACTGTCTAAGCATCGTTTCAGATAGCGTTCTGCGTTATACATCGGAACAATTACTGAGACCTCACTCATCTGCCTTTTCTCCCCGGTTGTCCTGCTTTTTCACATCTTCATCAAAATTCAGCCGTTTTTCTTCTACCACGACCGGACGATTAATGACACGTGTATTGATATTCAGTATATATTCTCCCAATAATCCGATAAAAAATAACTGTAAGGAACCGAGTACAAAAATACCGATGGTTGTTGGTGCATTTCCGGCCTGGAAATTGTGCCAGTTACACAATTTCAGAATCAGATAAATGAATGCTACAACCATACTGATGCCGGAAGACAAAAATCCCAGCAGTGTCGCAAGACGCAGTCCTACTTTTGTATATGAGGTAATGCTTAGCATTGCCGCATCATACAAACTGTAAAGGTTATTATGTGTCTTACCCGCTCTTCTTTTTGCCTGCTCATACGGAATCTCAATCATGTTAAAGCCACTTCCGTATTCTGCAACAATACCACGCAGGAAAGGAATCGGATCATTTAACTCCCGCAGAATGGAAATAAATGTCTTATCATATAATCCAAATCCTGTAAAATGCTCTATCATCCGGACACTTGACATATTCTTGATCATACGGTAATAGCATGTCCGAAGGAAATAGATAAAGCCGTTCTCTTTGCTGGAGGTTTTAATCCCACTTACAATCTTGTGTCCATTTTCCCATTCATGTACAAAGGTTGGACTCAATTCCACCGGATCCTGAAAATCACAGCATAGCACAATCGTACAGTCACCCGTTGTCTGGCACATGCCGTAAAACGGAGAATTAAACTGTCCGAAATTGGTCACATTAAAAATCGCTTTGATTTTTTTATTTTCTTTACACAGTTTCTCTAAGACCTCTCTGGTGCCGTCCTGTGAACAATTATCAATAAATAAAATCTCATAATCATATGTCGGAAGAGCTTCTTCCAGCACATTGATGACTGCCATACTCATCAATTCCGCATTCTCTACTTCGTTATAGCAGGGTATCATGATACTGATTTTTTTCATACACAATCATTCCTATCGTATCCGGATAAAAATATAGTAGATATGCAATTTAAAAAAGTACATATCTACTATATTTTACTCTGTTTGGGTAGGTTAGTCAAATTCTATCGGTTTCCTAATATATACTTTCGAATCAGCCGCATTGTAGTGCTGTTCTCCAGCCAATACTGCCGTTTTATTTTCCACCATCTGACTTGATACCTATACACCACAATAATTTCTCCAACAAGGTGCTTCCTTTTTTTATTCTCTACATGACCCGACGGGTTAAAATAAAAAAAATCTTCCTCCGTTTCGCCAATATATATTTTTCTTTTTCCCATAAAATGAATAAAGGCATATTCTCTACTATATGCATTCTTCCCTTTGTAAAACAATTTCCCTTTTTCCCAGTAAAAGTACGTTTTCTTCTGTAACGCCCGTTCACTGTCACATTCATTAATTACAAAGCGCCCTCTTCTAATGTCTAGATTGGTACGGATTTCATCTCTGATATAGATAGGAATGTCATTATTTCTGATTTTTCTAATCATTCCTCCACCTTTACCATCGGCAATTTCATCATATCCGCAGATTTTTTCCGTTTGATATACTGCTCTGTAATCTTGCGTTCCCTTATTATTCAAGGTTCTATACCACTCATTAACCCTTACACAATTTCGATATAATATAAAATACCCATTGGTTCCGATTACGTCATAGTTTTCCAAGACTTCATCCGTGACAAATTTTCTGATATCTCCCCAAAACATATCAAGATCGCAATGTCCCCAAAAATCATATCCCTTTAACTCTTTGCTAAAGATTTCCCCATAAGCGCATTTATAGTCGCATAATTTATAGGGACGGTCTAAAGTTATTTTAAACGGGAAAACACTTTGGACTCTCTTTTGAATTTCTTCCCAACTCATTGTATGTACGATTACATTGGATGGATAATCATAGTCTGAGGTATCATCCGTAAACAGCAGCCAGTCTATCGTCGGATTGTACTTTACTGTCCTAAGCCATATAGGAAAATATTCCGGAAATTTTCCGCTCCATACAACAACAATAGCAATTTTTTTCATTATACTCCCCCGTTCTTAAAGTGATTATACTTTTTTCAGATAGCGGATTGTATTTTGAATTCCCTCTTCGAAAGAAGTCTTTGGCAGATATCCGGTATCCTGATATACGTCGCCTAAATCAGCTTCCAAATGCATTACCTGATTATTTACATACGGGACTGCCCCATATGCCGGTTCCTGCTTCGTTTTACTGGTTTCTTTCATGATTTCAATATATTCTCTGAGCGGTTTTGCCTGTCCGCTTCCCAAGCAATAAATCTTCCCATCTTTTCCGGTATCCACAAGGCGCATCATCATTTCCGCAGCGTCTTTAGAATACAGATAGTCCCAAATCTGTTCTGCCTTTGTAACTTCTACTCGTTCCTCGGAAAGCATTTTTCTTAAGATGGACATCACCATCGTGTACTCTTTATCATACGGTCCGTAAATACTTAAGATTCTCGTCCAGATATGGCGAATTCCCAACTGTTTACAAAGAGTTCTGCTCATCTGCCCGGCACAGAGTTTCGCAATGCCGTATCCGTTTTCCGGAAATGCAGGCGTATCCGGTTTTAAGATTCCGTCCACCCGTCCGTATTCTGCCTGGGAGCCTGCTCCGACAAAGGTCTTGCAGCCGAATCGTTTGGCAAGGTTTACCGCATCTAATGCATAACGGATATTTTTCTCCTGATTTAACAGATTGTTTCTTGCCTCACCATACGTTCCTTCCCATGCCAGATGAAAGAAAGTATCATATTTCCCTAAATCTTCGGGGATATATGAGGCATATTCCTGCAAATCAAGTTCTATGACCGAAAGAAGATGATTTTTCGGCAGGATATCCCGTCTTTTTGAATTCCGGTGGCAGATTGCAAGCACCGGGATTTTCTGTTCTATACATTTTTCTATTAATGCCATTCCGACCGCTCCGGTCGGTCCCGTTATTACTGCGCCCTGCATATACCATCCTCTTTTCTTACATTTCGCTTAATCCTGTGAATTTCCTATAATCGATAAATCGTCTTCGTCAAAAAATGCAATTTCATTTTTGCATCAATATCTCTTAATTCGGACGATATCATACGATTTCGCATTTCAATCTTATCTGAAAAGTCATAATCCAGTCCAACATCATAATAGTTCTGTCTTACTGAAGCCGTATATCCATCCATGCCGGCTATATAAACCTCTTTCATACCGATTGACAGTAACAGTTTGAGAAGCATCAATCCCGAATTATCTACAATTTCCGTCTCCTCACTGATATAACTTGCATAATTCACAACAAAGCCTTCTTCACACGGAACTTTTACGTTGGAAGTCAGTATCTTAATAGCCGTTCCGCTGTTTTCAATATGGTGATATCGCCTCATGTTACTGCAGAAGACATAATCACTTGTAAAATGATCGCTCAAAAAATTCACAGTCAGAATGACCGGATTATTTGCCTTAATAAATTCATCAATTTCTGTTGTCTGTGTATTCAAACTCATCCCCGGTGCCACGAGCAGAATTGCTCGCTCCTTAAGACGTCCTTTTAAGGTTTCCAAAACTTCTCTGTCATCGATAAAATTCTGCTGGTATTCCCGATAATACTGTTCCGCTTTCTCTTTGCTGAAATTTACTTTGTCCTCCGGACTGATGGTTCGCAAAAGTTCCCTGAAAGATTTTACCGTAAGGGAGTCCTTTTCCTGCAGATAGACCGCATAATTGGGATGACATCCGCAAGTTGCAGACAGATAAAACGGAAGAGAATATCCCCAAAAATGATATTTATAAATGTCGGAAAGATATTCATCAATAATTTCCAGAATTGGCTCTAAGCGGTAATTCTTTCCAAAATTCTCATTCATATATTCCGCAAAAAGTTCCAGATTTAAGTTCCCTGCACCTCGTCCCATGCCGAATACGCAGGCGTCAATCATCAAATCCCTCTGCAGGTTACATTCTACTAAAGCTTCCGCATTTCCGAATGCCTGCTGTAAATTATTGTGTGAGTGATAGCCCAGTGCAATTCCCGATTTCAAATTATTGTCCGCCAGATATACCAGACGCAGGAACTGTTTTTTCTTAATCAGTCCGAAGCTGTCTACGATATATACCGCATCCGGATTAAGCGCATTGAATCGCTGAATGGTATTTACAAATTCCACATCTGTATAGTTATCGGTACCGACTAGTTGAACAAAAAGACGATACCCTAATTTCTTAACAAGTTCGCAGTAATGATAACCCAAATCGATCTTATCTTTCTTAAATATAACTCGAAGGGCATCTACCGAAGTTCCGTCATAAGGAATCAGTTTTTCCTCCGGAAGCGGATGGCTCATATCCAGCATTCCGACATATGTCATTCTATTGTTTTTCGGTGCAATCACAGGGGCAATAGATGTAATATCGGGGTAGACAGCGCGATCTTTTGAAAACTCAGTCTCTTTGATAAAACCCACTTCAAAAAGTTCGACTCCGGCTTCTGCAATTTTCTGACCAATATCAGAGATTGCTTTTTGTCCAAACTGCCAGTCATTAATATATCCTCCGTCACGGAGTGTACAGTCCAGTAATCTTACTTCTCCCATAAAAACTCCTTAAACCATTATTCCTGATATAGAGGAATCAACATATTTTCTTCAAGTTCCTCTTTTGGTAAAAACGGTGCCAAATCCTCAAGCGGTGCCGATACAAGACTTCCATCCGGCATCTGTTTTGTCCCGGATTTTGGTTCAAACTTCTGGTTCTTGTCGACAAACACTTCACAGATAGCATATCCATCTTGTTCAAAAACCTTCTTGATTGTCTCATCCAGTTTTTCGTTCTCATCGCAGGAAAAATACGGATACCCATATGCCCATGCCAGTTTTTCCAAAGATGGGAAAGAAAGGTCATGGCTGTCCGGTCCGATTCCGACAAATGGTTCTCCAAAGAAATTTCCTTGTGTTTGTCTGATAGAATGATATCCCTCATTATTGATTACAAATATTTTAATCGGTAACTGATTTGTAATAATAGTCTGTAATTCCTGGAGATTCATCTGAATACTGCCGTCACCGCTGATGCAGACAATCTCCTTTTTGCCGCCTGCAATACAGGCTCCGATAGCAGCAGGCAAATCGTAGCCCATAGACGCTGCTCCCGAGTTAATGATAAAGCGCTGTCCTTCTTTTATGACATATGCATGACTTCCGACAACACATGCCGAACCGTTTCCGACGACTGTTATATAGTCTTTTGGAAGTGCACTGCTTAATTCTTTTATAAAGGCATATACATTTACCTTGTCCTGTTGCCGGTAATGTTTCGCCTGCACTACCGGATATTTTTCTTTCCAGTTGCGGCAGATGTGAATCCAGCTTTCATCCGCACGGTTTGGACAATTCTGTAGTTTTTCATTTAGTTTCTGCATCACGTCTTTTACATCTGCACAGACAGGCATATCCACACGGATTGTCGGCTTCTTCAGTTCATTTTCATCGATATCCACAACAATGGTATATGCTTCTCTTGCCCAGGATGCATGATTGTATCCAACCTGCCTGATACTAAGACGGCTTCCGAGTGAAAGAATCAAATCACTGTTTTGAATTGCAAAGTTGCCGGCACGGTCTCCCATAATTCCGGCTCTTCCGACATACAATTCATCATCATCCGGCATCAGGTCAATACTGTCCCATCCCGTCACAACGGGAATAGATAACAGACGTACCAGTTCTTGAAATTCCGGATAAGCGTCTGCAATTCGAATGCCGTTTCCGGCATTGATAACCGGTCTCTTTGCGTTTCTTACCTTTTTCAAAATTTCATCTATTGTCGTTTCCAAAACCGGTTTTACATCCCAGATCTCCTGTTCCGGAATATAACCTTCCAATTCTTCCGTATCGATATAGCTTCCCTGTACATTCAGCGGAATATCTAACCAACACGGCCCCGGTCGTCCGGTATTTGCAATATATAGTGCCTTTTCAAGACAATACCGGATTTTTTTTGGTTCAATTACCATTTCACAATATTTTGTCATTGATGCAACTGCCTTGCAGATATCAAATTCCTGATCACCGACTGCACGAATCGGCAGACCTGTACTTCTTGCTGTTGTATCATATCGAACCTGTCCGGAAAGAATGAACATCGGAATCGAATCCAGCCATCCTCCCAATACGCCTGTCAGTGCATTGGTACCTCCCGGTCCTGTTGTAACACAGACTGCTGCAATTTTATTTTGGATTCTGGCATAACTTTCTGCTGCCATCGCGCATGCCTGTTCATGATGATTGTAGTAGCAGGTAAGCCCTTCCTGATGCCCCAGTGCATCATTCAAATGCATTGCACCTCCACCCGTTACGGTAAAAGCGGTGTCTATCCCGTGTTCTACAAGAAATTGTGAAATATAATTAGAAACCTTTATTCTCATCTTACGTTTTCTGCCTTCCTTTTACCAGGTTTTCCACGGGGCTTTATTGTTTCCCCACATAGCATCCAGTTTATCCTTTTCCCTCTTGGTATCCATGCACTGCCAGAATCCGTTATGCTTATAAGCCTTTAACTGTCCTTCTTGTGCCAGCGTTTCCAATGGTTCCTTTTCAAATACTGTGGTATCGTCTTTTAGATATCCGAATATTTCCGGCTGCATTACCATATATCC
>JAQXIR010000059.1 GCA_029007885.1 Lachnospiraceae bacterium
GAATAAGGATTTGTCATGCGCTACCTGTGTGCAGAAATTTCCCATACAGCAGACCTTTTTTTCCGTTACGGCTTTGATAAAGTCCTCCACTTCTTTTTCATGTTCCAAGATATCCGAAGTGACAGCTCTCCTATATACCAGGTCGATCACTTCTCCATTTTTTGTATACAGATGTTCTCCGTCAAATGTCATTTCGCGTATATCGCAAACACAGGCCTTACATCCTGCTTTTTCAAAACTTGCACGAAAAGCTTCAAATTCTTCCAAAGAACATCCAAGTTCCAAAAAATCTACAATTGCCACCGATGGGTTTTCCACTCTGTTTTCATAGGTGGCATAATTTTGCAAAAATCCCTCCACCAGTGAATCAAACAGTTCAAAACTGCCAAGTGTATACGTTTCATTCAGTGTCTTGTATAACTGTGTTCTTGTAAATGCATTGCACAATTCCCGGTCTTCATTCATGGCACTGGAACCATCCGTGTTAAACTCGCAAAACTTAAAGGTGTGATCCTGTTCATTTAAAAAAATATCAACCCGTGCAACCGGCAGCAGATTCTCATATCCGGGATGCTGTAAAATCAACTCTTTTAAATGACAATCAAATCCAAATAAGGAACGATATGATTCATTATCCAGATACTCCTTGATTACTTTACGCATGATCCGCACCATTGTCTCCGCTGTCTCCTTCAGCATAGCCGTGGTCTGCGTATTCAGTATCTTGGGAATATAGAGAGAATAAATCGTTTTTCCTTTATACTTTGCCGTTGAGTGCTCCAGATAATCCTGTGCTACCTTGGCACTTTCCAGATGCTTTTCATATTGCTGTTCAATTTCCCTTTTACAAATCTGTTCGATTTCATTTAAAGATGGTTCCATCTGTCTTACCTTTCCTAATAATTGTCTGTTCCTCTAAAATTAAATTTGAAAAAGATGCAAGATAGTTTTTTTCTTCTTCCTCCAAGTTAACTTTAGCAACAGAGAGCAAATCCTCCAGTTTTTCTTTCCATGTTCCATTTAAGAATTTCGCCGAAGCGATACATTGATATGTGGTTTCAACATCTTCAAACAGTCCTTTAATCAGAATCAAGTAACATTTCACACTTTCTTCTTCCATACTGTCCGCGATTCTTATTTCCAGATACTTTTTAATTCGGATTATCGGAAAAACCATCGAAAGCACATGTTCTATCTCTGCCGTTGATAGAATTCTTTCCTCACAGATTTCTCCGATTGTCTTTTCACTGTATGAATCATTGCCGTCTTTACTGTCTACAATAATCGGAGTGTCAAACAAAAAATCTGTATATCGCGCAAAGTTTATCTCGCCGTCTTTTTCATACGGCGCAATCGCTACTCTGTCTTTGTCTGTTTTTTCCCAAATGTCACGACGCAGGAAATGTCCGTCAAATGGTTTCCCTTCATATACCGGTGTATTCTCCGTCAGCTTTGCTAAAATATCCGATAATGCACAAGCTACATAATACTTTTTTGTACAGTCTTCTTCACTGTAATAATCAATCGAAACCTGCGTAGACGCAGTCCCACGCATCATCTGTTTTCCATAAATACCGATTTTATCAAAGTATCGGTCCATATACTCATAGCGCTTTTTGGGGATTAAAGGAAGTTGATCTACACAATCATGAATCTGATATCCCTTTGTGACAAGTTCGAAATCCCACTCCTGCAAAATCCTCTCCATTTCCACACGAAATTTATGATAAATCGACATAATTTTTTGAATAGATTCCTGTGGCGCAATACTGATTTCCAACTGTGATGCCGGTTCCAACGAAACAGCGTATTCCTTACATGACAGCCCAATCAAGTGTCCCGACGCTTCCTGTGCCGCAGGATACCGCGATCGAAGTCTTTCAAGTAATTCCTCCATTCCTCTTTTGCCTCTATATGGAATACTCTTTTTTAGCTTTTTGTCTACGACAAAATGTTCCAGTTCCAGGCCAAAATGCAACGGAGTCTTTTCTTCCTTGCAGCCTTGTTCAAAATAGCGGATAATATTGTTTCTGTTTATCTGTTTATAGTCTTCCATGATGCTTTGTTCCTTTTTAGTCAATCCAAATCTCTGTCGGATTTTCATAATTTTCATCCGTAAGTGTTGCCTTAAAATCGGTATCCACATATTCAATGAGCAGAACATGACTGCCCACCGGAGCCTCAAAGACTTGTTCTTTATCCTTATTATATACAATGTCTTCTTTCAGATACATCAGAGTGTCATAGGAATCCTGTACCCAAGCCATCTGAATTCCGTATTCTTCAAATATGAAATCCTTCTTTCTGAAATTATATACCATCAGTTTATTCTGATTTTCATCTACCCTACAGATAATTGCCAGATCATTTCGGGTAATCGGAAGAAGTTCCACAACAAATGTAATGGATTCATCTCGTTCTTGTAAATCTATCACACGGTCATCTACCGTCAGCAGGAATCCGTCACAATAGTATTCATGTTCTTTTGTCAAATTTCGGTACAGACAAAAAATCCCCAAAATTATCACCGCAGCCATCACTATGAACACAAGGATGACCGGTTTTTTCTTCTTATCCATTATCTTACTCACTTTTCAAAATATTTATCAGTTCTTCCGGTGTATGAATCACTGCCAATGCTCCTAATTTTTCAAGTTCATCTCTGTCTCTGAATCCCCAGTCTACCAATACGCACTCAATTCCGGCATTGACCGCTGTTTGCATATCTACCTGTGAATCTCCCACATACAGCGTTTCTTCTTTCTTGGAAGAAAGTAGTTTCATCGCTTCAAAAACAGTATCCGGTGCCGGTTTGGGGCAAACGCCCTGCTTATTACCGATTGCTGTCGCAATCAGATTTTGAAAATAGTAATCCGCCAATTCCTTGACCGCCTCGTCATTTTTATTTGATACGATTGCCATTTTTATCTTTTGCTCATTCAATTCGGTAAGCAGTGGCACAATTCCCAAATAGGGCCTTGTTTTTTCCATGCAATGGTTCGTATAGTACTCGCGAAATGCCAAAAAACATTCTTCAAATGTTTCTGGACAAAGTTCTTTCGGCAGTGCCCGTTGCATCAATACGCGGATACCGTTTCCAACAAATAATCTAATCTGTTCCTTCTCATAGACAGGATAATCGTACCGCTTCATGATTTCGTTTACGGAATCGGTTAAATCATCCAGTGTATCCAATAACGTTCCGTCTAAGTCAAAAATTACCGTGCTGTATTTCATTTCTCTTTCCTTCCGCCTTTTATCATAACATTTTAACACGAAAAAAGAAACTTGTCTCTATCGAAACAAGTTTCTTCTCTGATGATAAAATCATCAAAAATATTAAGAAAGGGATTGAAAAAGAAATTGGCAAATTCTATACGGTAAATTTACTGATTGCTTCTTTAAGATTATCAGACTCTGCTCCAAGATCCTGCACGGCTTTCTGCAGACTTAAAATCTGGTCTGTCTGCTCTGTCGTATTCTGCTGCATGCTGACTGCCGCTTCCTCGTTACTCTCAGAAATCTGTGCCATATTATCAATCATCTGCATGGTCCTGTCTTTTGCCTGTTCCATTTTCTGCATAATTTCAGTAATATCTTTCATGGCACTCGTAAGTTCCAGTACGCTGTCTCTTACCTGGCAGAAGG
>JAQXIR010000060.1 GCA_029007885.1 Lachnospiraceae bacterium
GAAAAATCTGTTGTCTTAACATAGTCTTTCAACTCGTAAGGTAAAAATTGATTATTTATCACTTTCAAATAACAATCCTCAATACTGAATTGCAGCACATCTCTGTCCCCGTTTTTTAATAACATCTTATCTCCCCTTAAACAATTAAGTAGTATTTATCAAATTTCATAAAGCTTTCACTATATCATAGCACAACAATCAGTATACCCACAATACAACTTTTGTTATTGCCGTCACTTTATGAGTCTCTTCCTCTTGGCATTTTCCATTGTTATAGCAAATCACTCTTTTATCAGAGAATACGCCGATATCTTTTTAATCGGTAATGCCAGACAGATGCTTATGAAGAAATTAACCAATATCTCCACCAGTATAACTAATAGTAGAAATGTAAGTGATACTTCAAAATTATTTTTCATGGCTCCCACCATCCTAAAAATATACTGATTCATTGCAGGCAGATATAAAAATCCTAACAAAGCAGAGGATACGATTGCAATAAAAGATACAGGCAGAAAACTTCCTGCTATCTGCATTATTAGCTGAGTGTTTGAATATCCCATTGCTTTATATATACCAAACTCCTGCTTTCTTCTGACAATCAGCGATTTTATTATAATATACAGAATCAGAAGAACAATCAATACTGTCAAAATAAATATTGCGGTAACAACAGCCACAACTATTCCGGAATACATTTCATGTGAAGCCATTGTCATTTTATAGGAATTGATTGATTTCACGATATCATCTTTGTATTTATCGTCAATTTCTTTTAAAAACCTGCCTGTATCAGCAATGTCACCTAGGTAGAGATAAAGTGACCGACTGCTATACTCACTGTCTATATGCAGATAACCTTCCCTGGTAAGTTCACATACCTCTCCCTGAAAATTCACACTTTGAATAAATCCGACAATATCATAAGAGTAACTTTTATCACCATATTCTACTACAATCTTATCACCAATATCGTATTCATTAGCAAATGCACTTCCAATTGCGATTTCAGAATCAGCTTCGGGATTACGTCCTTCGTAGCACAAATCATTGCTAACCTCCGAAAAATCCTCACAGACAAATGCTTTCATACTGCAATTTTTCACATTCACTGTTTGAATGGAATATTCAAGTATCTTATCTATCAGCTCCTCTTCTGCCAGATCTTTTTTTATATTCTTCATACGTTCAGGTTTCACCTGCAAAGTTATTTCAGGTGTTTCCTCTGACAGAGTACTTGTAAAATTATCAGGTTTGATAACTGCATTAAAAAGAAGCGTTCCTGAAAATGCCAATAATATCGTTAATAAAAATGATACAATAAACAACAACACATTCTGCCTTACTGATGATGCAACCTGCTTTAATATAAGACGAATATACAAACTGCCTGTGCCTTTATCAAGAGGAAAATGATTCTTTTTTCCGTGACAGCTTTCACTATCCCCCCTGATTGCATTAATTGGCTGTAATCCCCTTATACGCCTTGATGACAAATAAGTGAAAACTAATGTAATTCCTGCAAGTATCAGTATGGTCAGGACTAACGCAGCAATATCAAAATGAAGTAAAAAAGAAAAACCTGACTGCAAAGCAAGTACACCTGCCAGAACAGGAAGAAATGCATAAGATGAAAATACTCCCAGAATGGCGATAGCTATGCCTACAATCATGTATGGGAATATTGTCGCGCATATAATCATATTTCCTGTATAACCCATTGCTTTTTGTACACCCATATTAGTCATCTCTTCTTCTATGCTGTTTTGAATACGGAATTTACACAAAAACATACTTACGAGAAGTACAACAGATGAAAATGTAACAAGAATAAGAATCAACAGATTACATACCATAGTCCTTGTCTGCTTACACTTTTCGCTGTCCAATATAGATAGAACATTAACGTTTTTTTCAGAAAGCATTGTATTTACTTCATTTTTCACATCTTCTATTACAACACCCTGCTCTGTCACAAAAGAATACTCTACAGCTCTGCTCTGTTTCATATCCTCTGAAATCATTTTATATGTTTCATCCGGCATATACATGCCGAAGGCTCCGCTTCCGGCATTACCATACTGCATTTCTTCCAGAATTCCTGCAACATGAAACGTATAATCTTTTCCATTCATCTGAAATACAATTGTCTCACCCAGGTGAAACTCACCAAATTGTGCTACATAAAGAGGAATGTAAATGGGATTGTCAAGACTCCTGTCACTTTTTCCCATTATCTCATATTTGTTCAGTTCTCTTTCGGTATCCAGATTATAAAACATGACACTTATGGAAAAATCTGTCCCTCTAAAATCCTTAATGGTGGCAGAAGTCAAAAGTGTCTCCCTGCTTTCTAAATCGTCTATACCATCCACACCCAGACAGTCCTTTTTCAATATATCAGTATCCTGAGTTTCGGGAATACATATATTTATATCTGCAGTATCCAGGTCACTTAATTTTTTATCATATGATTTATCAACCTGAAACAACAACACCAAAGCGGAATTCAGTATAAATGCAGTAAGCAGGATGATAATTCCAAATGAAATGTATTGTCCCTTATCCTTTTTTAGATTATGCAAAATAAGTCCACTAATCATCTTCATATTACCACCCCATTTCTGACAAAAAACTATTCAGTAAACCGGTTCTTTCCGTATCATTTTCTTTATACTCTCCCAAATCACACTCACCATAAATCTGACCGTCCCTTAAGTAAATTACCCTGTTTCCTCTCAGTGCAGATTTCTTATCATGAGTTACCATGATAATACTCTGGCCATTATCATTCAACTTAGTAAAAACATCAAGAACAGCATCGGAATTATTGGAATTCAATGCACCTGTCGGCTCATCTGCAAACACTACTTCAGGACTGTTAATCACTGCCCTTACAATACCTGCTCTTTGTGCCTCTCCACCAGAAATCTGGGTTGAAAATTTCTTTTGTGTTGACTTTGGAATATTTACCATTTCAAACAGATCAGATGCTCTCTGTACAATGACCTTTCTGTTTTTGCATGTCAGTACACCTGCTGTAATAACATTATCCATAAGACTCATTTTCTCAAGCAGATATATTTGCTGAAAAACAAATCCACAGTTTTTCCTTCTAAATACTGCAAGTTTATCGTCATTGAAATCGGTTATCTTTTTTCCACAAAATGTAATTTCACCTTTTGTCGGTCTATCCATTCCTGACAGGGAATACATAAGTGTAGATTTTCCTGCACCTGAAGAACCCATAAT
>JAQXIR010000061.1 GCA_029007885.1 Lachnospiraceae bacterium
ATTTTCTTTCCTTTCTGCGTAATATGCTATTCACTAAAGTACTCCGCTACAGGCATTGTCCTAATCTTTCTCAAAGAAATTTCCGTCACAAAGGTTAACATCGCTAAAAGTAGAAATGGTATGAAAACATACATGTACAAAGGCATTGCCGCAAATTTTATTTGTTTGAGTCCAAGTCCTGTCATGGCAAAGATTACACTGATAGCCTTGTCTCCCACAGTCCCCGTTAAAATCATTCCCATTACTACTCCGAGTGCCCCTGCTAATAAAATAGGATACAATTCCTGTCTTCTGATATCCCAAAAGGAGATTCCGATTGCTTTCTTGGTTGCAAGAGTCCTTCCTTCTCTTACAATGCGAAGCTGCATAAAAAGGAGTATAATCATCGCAATCAGGCAAATTCCGATTACAAATGCTGCATTAGATGCCTGTCTTAACTGTGCAGTGACACCGCCTAAAGTCTGTCCGATAAATTCTTCCATATTTTCTACGACACAGCCACTGCCAAGTTGTTCTCTCCATATCACTATCTGCTTTTCCCTCTCTGCCATTTTTCCGTAATGAACAAGAAATGCATACTGTTCTGCTTCCATATCCGGGAAATCGCATACTGCCTTTGCAGTTCTTCCACCGCTTGTCACATCTTGATATACCCCACTGATTGAAAACTCCTGTGCTTTTCCGTTCCGAACGATGGTTATCGTATCTCCTTCTTCTTTCCCCAATTCTTCTGCCATTAGAACAGATAATGCCAGTTCTGTTTCCTGCACCGGTTCCTTTCCCCAAAGATATTGAATGCCTTTTCCTGCCTCATTACCGGTATCAATATGAATCCCCTGCATCTTTCCCTCGCTGTCCTTTGCTTGCAAACGTACTCTTTGAAGAACAGTAAAGTCTGCTACATAACCTGCTTCCTTTTCTCTGCATAGCAGTGTTTCTGCTGCCTCTTTGCGTTCTTGCAGGCCTTCTCCTTTTTCAATCTCAATCATGACATCACAGATTGCACTTCCCATATAGGTGGAAAACTCTTTATCTTCCATGGTCTGTACCATCCGGTACGGTATTGTTACAAGCATCGTAACAATCAATAACAAACTGAAAATAATTCCATAGCCGTTCTTTCCTTCTTGTATTGCAATCAGAAAATTAGTGGGAAGGCGGCGTGCCGTATGAATGCTGCTCTTTGCTTTTCTTTCTTTTCCAAATCCCCTTTCCGTTACAAGAATATCCACTACCGTCACCTTGCGCAGTCTGCCCAACACTTTCCTGGTGAACAAAAGAATGATTCCGTATACCAGAGTGCTGATTCCTGCCGCCGCAATATAAACACCGGGTTCTGTCTTACATTTTCCAAAGGTTCTGCTCATGTGGTCGGATAAAAAGGCAACTGCAGGTAAAGCCGCTGCATATCCCGTCACACATCCAATCCCCATTAAAATTCGAATTTCTCCCAGATACAGATTTCCGATTCCTCTTTGCGGAATCCCCATTGCTTTCATGGTTCCGATTTCTTTGATGTCCTCTTCCATCTTAGCGAGAATTGTATACCGAAGGCTGATCATCGCAATGACAATCAGCAGTATCCCAACCAGGAAAAATACGATTGCCGTCATAATATCCGTCAATGCACTCAGCAAAAAAATCAGCGTATAAGTTACCGCCTGTCCTTCCTTCGGTAAATTTTTTTCGCTTTGCTCATAAGCATTCTGATAGTCTGCGGCCATTTTCGGATCTTGAAAATAAACTTCTATCAGATATTCAATTTCGCCTGTTTTGCCAAACAGTTCTGTAAAATCTTCCTCACTGATTAAGAACCTTGTCGAAGAACACATCGTGGAATTCATTTGTCCATCATATACATACTCCGTAACCGCAAAGTGTTTCTCCACATTTTCCGTTTTTAATACAATTTCGTCTCCTTTTTCAATCGGATACTGTTCCAACAGAATCACCGGCACTCCGATTTCTCCCTGTTTGATGTTCAGAGTATTTCTCTCCTCATCAAGCAATACGTCATAGGTATCATTCTGTTTTACCAGACTGATATCAATCCTGCAGTCCTCCAAGGAATACTCTTTACTGTCTTCCTTTTTCAAAACAGTAAGTGTATCCCCGTAAACATCTATCATGGGAACGTTCTGCCAGTGTACCGCTCCCGGATAGGAACGATTAAATGCATCAATATCTTCTTCAACAATCTCACCCTTATGCATTTGTAAAAAGTGTGGTGGATTTGCCGTCTCATACATAGAAGAAATGGAAGTAAACACTTTCACAAGCATTAGAAAAACCGATACGGCAAGCGTCACCGATAATGACATAAATAATAATAAAATCAAATGTTTCCCAGGATTCTTTTTCAAATCATTTTTCAACAATTTCAGATACATGGACCCCTCCCACTTTATTTCTTCCTGTTGTCAGGATTGCAATTATCATGCCGATTCCGGAAAGAATCAGCAAAAATCCGATTCCTCTTCCTTCTCCCGAACCGATGATTCTGCCAACGCTGTCTGCCAGTAGTCCTCCTTCGGCAAGCATCGGCTCAAAGATATAGTCAGACAGTACCCCGCAGAGAATGTATGCAAGTACCATACCCGACTGCGTCAGGAGACTGATGATTCCCCATACTCTGCCCTGCACTTCATTCGGAATGCTGACTCGCACCAGTACATCAGCACAAGTATTGATAAACGGCAGAGTGACAAAGAATAAGAAAATACTGCCTGCTGTAAAAATCAGATTTCGGTTCACGCCCGCAAGTGCGACAAAAAGCCCGCAAAAGATTCCCGCCACACAAAGAATTGTGCTATAATTTTTATGAATTCCGACAAGTCCAATCCATAAACTTCCAACAAGCATTCCCACTGCACATACGGATTCCACGATTCCAACTGTTTTTGCATCCGTGATTGCCAGTAGCATCGGCCCTGCCAGCGTTTGTACAAATCCGACAAAGAAGCAAACCAGTGCCATAATCACAATCAAAGCTACAACCCTCTGATTTCCTTTGATGATAGAAAGTCCATCCTTCATTTCTATGATAAATCCCCGTCCCTCTTTTATCACCGGTTTACTGATTGTGTTTCTTACAATGGAAGTTGTTAAGACTGTAACCACTACGGTACAAATATCAATCAGAAGTATCAGCCTGATATCTGTTATTCCAAGCAGCAGCCCTGCCAATGCCGGTGAAATCAGATATTTCGCATTTCCCGCGATCTGTACCATGCCGCTTGCTTTTGCAAATTCCTCTTCTGTTAAAAGGTCAGTTACCGTCGCCTTGTAGGATGGCTCTAATAATGCCACAAATACGGCATTAAACGTAACCCCTGCCAGAATTGGAAACATTTTGAAGCTGCCAAACTGTATCTGCCATAAAATATATGCAAGTCCCAGTCCCGAGCATAAATCCCCGATAATCATCAGAAGCCTTCTGTCGTATCGGTCTGCCAACACTCCGCCAATCGGACTTAATAAAATCGTCGGCATATAGGCAAGCAGCGTTACAAGCGATACGTAACTTACGCTTCCTGTCATCTGAAACACATACACGGCTAACGCAAATGCTGTCATTCCGCTACCGATACTGGAAATTAATTCTCCTGTCCAAATTGTTAAAAACTTTTTCATCTTTTCCTCCGTTGCTATGTTCTCCCTCATTGCCTTATAGACCGACCGTCGGTCTTCTACTTGTTAAATAGAAAGAAGGTCGTGTAATTTGACCTTCTCTGTTCCGTCAATTTGTTTGTAAATATTCACTAAGTCTGTTTTGCAGGTTTCCGGTTTCCATTTCCAGCATTTTCTCGAGCAGCGTTGCCAATGCCAGAAATATTCCCTGTATTTCTTCCGGTTCTACCCTAAAAATACCTTCATCTAACAGGGTAGTGGCGGAAGCAAGAAAAATCTGCATGAATTCTTTTGGATATTTACAATTAAAAGTTCCGGATTCATTTCCTTCTATCACAATCTTAGTCAGTATCGGTGTCAACACTTCCATAATGGACAGTAAAGACTTCTGATGCATCAAAGCATTCTCTGCTTTATGCATTTCATCGAGCAGTCTTTCGTCCATTTTATTTTCAATTCTCATGGAAAGAAATACCTGCAACAGTTTATCTTCCGCGGATAGCCCGGGGGCATCTGCCACTGCCTCGGCACGTTGTGCAATCATAACGGTTGCTTTTCCGATTACCGCATCCAAGACCTCCTCTTTGGATTTAAAGTAATGGTAGAAGGTACCTTTGGCAATCCCAATTTCTTTAAGAATATCATTGACGCTGCATTGTTCATATCCTTTTACCGCAAACAGATGCTCGGCTGTATCTATAATTTCATTCTTCCGCTCGTCATGTTCCTTTACAACTCTCACATTTCTTACCTCTTTTATCTCCTATCCGCCCCTTTATTACGCAAAATATCTGCGGCGAACTCCATAGACCGACAGTCGGTCTATGTTTGTATCATATCGAAGCAGTCTACGTTTGTCAAGAACTTTTTACTGTTCCTTTTCGATCATAACACTTTTATATGCCGGACGTATAATTTTATCAGCAGTAATCAGCTCTTCTATACGATGTGCGCTCCATCCGACAATTCTTGCTATTGCAAAAATCGCTGTATAGAGTTCAACCGGAATTCCAAGCATTTCATACACAAACCCACTGTAAAAATCGACATTCGGGCTTACCTCTTTTTGCATATGACGTTTCTTCGCAATCAAAACGGGGGCAATTTCTTCAATCGTATTATACAAAAGCAAGTCTTTATCCCGTTTCTTTTCCATTGCTAACTGTTCAACATATCCCTTAAAAACACGTTCTCTTGGGTCGGAAAGGGAATATACCGCATGACCCATTCCATAAATCAATCCCTTTTTGTCAAATTCTTTTCCATCCAATATTCTGCTTAGATAGTCTGCAATTTCTTCCTTATCCTCCACATCACGAATATGTTCCTTGATATTCTTCATCATCTCCATCACTTTGATGTTGGCTCCGCCGTGTTTCGGTCCTTTTAAAGATGACATGGCTGCTGCCATTGTTGAATATGTGTCGGAACCCGATGACGTTACGACTCTGGTTGTAAAGGTAGAATTGTTTCCTCCTCCGTGTTCCATATGCAGAATCAGTGCGGTATCCAGTACCTTTGCTTCCACCGGTGTAAATTTTTTATCCTTTCGCAGCATCATTAACAAATTCTCTGCTGTAGATAAAGATGCATCCGGATGATGAATAATCAGGCTGTCATCTTTCTCATAATATCTGTAGGCATTATATCCGTATACTGCCAGCAACGGGAACTCACTGATTAACCGGATACATTGGCTTAATGAATTGCAAACACTTGTATCTTTTGCATCTTTATCATAGGAAGCCAGTGTCAGAATACTCCTTGTCATGGAATTCATAATATCTTCTGTCGGATTTTTCAAAATGACGTCTCTTGTAAAATTGTCGGGCAAAATGCGGCATTCTCCGATTAACTGCATAAATTCCTTTTGCTCTTTATCGGACGGCAGTTGTCCCATCAATAACAAATAGGCTATTTTTTCAAAGCCAAGTTCATGCTCTCCTAAATCTTCTATTAACTGTTCAACCCGATATCCCCGATACCACAATTCACCATCACAGGGTACTTTTTTGCCGGCTACGTTTTTGGAAGAAACTATTTTGGAAATATTGGTAAGTCCCGTAAGAATACCGTTTCCCTTCTCATCACGCAGTCCCTGGTTTACTCCGTATTCTTCATAAAGCCGCGGTGCTATATTGTCATTTGTCCTGCAGACGCTTTCCTTCTGCTTTGCATATTCATTCACCAAGTTCATCGTATCCATCCTGCTCCTCCGTGTCTTCCATTTCGCTGCTCATCACTGTTTCTAACTGTTTCATCATCTGTAGCAGCAAGATCAGATTTTCTTTTCCATACTTTTCGATTACCCGTCCATAATACTTTTTCAAAACATTTTCCTGTTCTTTCAACAGTTTCTGCCCCAACTCCGTAATTGTCACATACGTTCCGTCACTTCCGTTTCCGTCATGAGACCATGAGAGTAATCCTCTGTCTCTCAATGTTTCAACCATTTTCGAGGTTTGTCTGATTGTCAGCTGCATTTTATCCGCCAGTTCTTTTAAATAAGTTCTGCCCGAATAAATCTCGGATGTTTCATTTGTTGCGGAAATGCTGTGCAGTGCAATGTATTCCGGCATACTGATATCCTTAAAAAGTTTCTGTTTCTGTCCTTTGTTCATGAGATATCTTCGATAGGTCAATTCATGGGATAGACTTATAATATCATCTTTTGCTGTCATCTTCTTTCCCTTCCTTTCCATATACTTTGCTCTATCACAATTCTTTAGTCGTTAAAAAGGGGGGCAGAAAACTGTATTCCTACAGTTTCTGCCCACAATGTTTTTCTGAAATTTATTCCTGAGCCTGATACTTATTTAATCCGTGTACCAGTTCTTCCACTTTGTTCAACAATTCTGATGCCTGTTGAGCCTCTGCCTGATTATGTTCGCTTCGCTGCGCTGCTTCATCTGCACTGGCAGCAACCTGTTCACTTGCTGCAGAGAGTTGATCGATATTTTCAATAATCGTATTGTTAGAATTTACCAACACTTCAATTTTTTGATCCATATCTGCCACATGACCTGCAAGCGTTTCCATATGCGTATGGATTGCTGCAAATCTATCGGATGCATCCTGAATCATAACATTCTGCTCGCTCATGGCATCTACGGAAGATTGTACCGTTCCAACCGCTTCCTGTGCATTTTGATTCAGTTCATTGATAATTCCCGAAATCTCTTCGGTAGACTTTCTGGTCTCTTCCGCTAATGCACGAATCTGTTCTGCGACTACCGCAAAACCTCTTCCTGCCTCACCGGCCCTTGCACTTTCGATGGAAGCATTTAATGCAAGTAAATTTGTCTGGTTCGAAACGGAGAAGATTACCTCTGTAATCTGTTGTACTTCTTTTGCCTTTTCCTGTAGTATTGCCATTGATTCTGCTGCCAATGCATTTGTTTTTCCGATTTCTTCCGCATTTGCACGAATCCGGTTGATGACGTTCATATTCTCATCTACCATATTGGCCGATTCATGCGCAGCCTCAACCATTGCTTTCGCACTTTCTGCCGTTTCTCCGATTGCCTGACTAATCTCGGATGTTAAATCTCTCTGTTCTCCGATATTTTTCTCTGTTGCATGCGTACTAACCGAAATCTCCTGAATGGCACCGTTTACCGTAGCCGCAGAATCTTTTAAACTTCCGACCAACTCATCAGCCTGTTCTATTCCATCTTTTACACGTGCTGAAATAGAAAGGATATCCTGCAGCATCATTCCCTGCATATTCTGTTCCTCTTTCAGGCTGCTGGCAGCATCATTATCAAAGCGCTCTGCCAGTTTCGCAACAATATGTAAAATCAAAATCACAGTAAATCCTACTAAAGAACTGATTAAAACAGTTCCGTTTGCCGCATCGCTGAGCAGATATCCGGTAACCGTCCATCTTACCAGTCTGATAATAACAATATTGTCAAAAAAGCGACTATTTTAATCATTTCACTCTTATTCCATATTTATCTAAATCCACTCTGCCGTTTATAACCTCAATGCCGTCTTCCCTAAGCAGTTTTTCCTGTACGCCTGCACCTCCGAATGCAAATTTCCCGGCAAGTTCACCTTTTGCATTTACCACACGAAAGCATGGGATATGCTCAGGATTCGGGTTCTTATGAAGCGCATTGCCGACGGCTCTTGCCATCTTCTTATCCCCCGCCATCGTTGCAACCTGTCCGTAGGTTGCAACACAGCCTTTGGGAATTTTT
>JAQXIR010000062.1 GCA_029007885.1 Lachnospiraceae bacterium
TCTTTCCGGAGGACAGAAACAGAGGGTTTCTATGGCGGGAGTCATGGTAAATCAGGTGCCGATTCTATTATTTGATGAACCACTGGCAAATTTAGACCCTGCCGCCGGCAGGGATGCGATAGAACTGATTGACCATTTGCAACAGAATGGTGAAAAGACAGTTATTATTATTGAACACCGGTTAGAGGATGCCATGCATATGGGTGCTGACCGGATTATTTTGATGGAAAACGGAAAAATCATCAGTGATTCCACACCGGAAGAACTGTTTTTATCGGATAGACTGATTCATGCAGGGATACGGGAACCGTTATATTTAACTGCACTAAAATATGCAGGGATTCCCCTGACAAAAGAACTGCATGTTGAAAGAATGCAGGAACTGACACTTGGAAATACACAAAAAGAGCAAATCAGGAAATGGTTTGATACACGAAAAGAAAGCAAGAAAGCGGCAGAAAAACCGGAAATCCTTCGGGCAGAAGGAGTCTGTTTTGGATATACATCGGAAAAGGAAAACCTGTCAGATATTCATTTTTCTATTAAAGAAGGGGAAATGATCAGCATCGTCGGAAAAAACGGTGCGGGGAAAAGCACGCTGGCAAAACTGCTTTGCGGTTTTGAAAAGCCAAATCAAGGGAAACTTTATTTATACGGAAAAGATATGGACGGCGATACGATTAAAGAAAGAGCCGCCAATATCGGATATGTGATGCAGAACCCCAACCAGATGATCAGTAAGCCTATGATTTTCGATGAAGTAGCGATGAGCCTTGTTTTGCAGAAACTTCCGGAGGAAGAAATTCGGGAAAGAGTATATGAAACATTGAAAATCTGCGGCCTTTATGAATTCCGCAACTGGCCGGTGAATGCTTTAAGTTACGGCCAGAAAAAGAGAGTTACCATCGCAAGCATTTTGGTATCAAGACCGAAAGTATTGATTCTTGATGAACCTACGGCAGGACAAGATTTTAGGCACTATACGGAAATCATGGAATTTTTAAAACAACTGAATGAACAAGGAATTACAGTATTGATGATTACACATGACATGCATCTTATGCTGGAATATACGGAAAGAAGTCTCGTATTTGCGGACGGAAGAAAGATTGCAGACACGACACCGGAGGCTTTGTTTTCTGATCCGGTATTACTAAAGAAGGCAAGTTTGAAAGAAACATCCCTATATGAATTGGCTACACAGTGTGATCTTCCGGCACAAGAATATATCAGAACATTTATACAATATGATAGGGAGGTACGCTCATGAGTGCAGCACTTTCCTATATTAAGAAAAATTCCCCGATTCATCGTCTGACAGGAAGTACTAAATTTCTGTTTTTCCTGATCTGGAGCATCGCGGCGATGATTACCTATGATACAAGAATCTTGCTGATTATGCTGGGTATGGGACTTGTGTTTTTGCGGATGTCAAAGTTAAAATGGAAAGAACTGCGATTTGCAGTACTATTTATGCTTTGGCTGATTGGTTTGAATCTGATTGCATTGTTCCTGTTTTCACCGGAACAGGGAGTAGCTATATACGGAACCCGCCATGAGCTTGTCCATTTATTTTGGAGATATTCCGTTGTAACAGAAGAATTGTTTTATCTGTTTAATTTTATGATGAAATATCTGGCAGTGATTCCGACAGCACTTTTATTTATCATGACAACGGATCCCAGTGAATTTGCCGCCAGTTTAAATAAAATTGGCGTCAGTTACCGGATTGCTTATTCTGTAGCCATTGCACTTCGCTATATTCCTGACGTGCAGCGTGATTTTCATGAAATATCACAGGCACAGCAGGCAAGAGGAATTGATTTAAGCAAGAAGGATAAATTGGTTGATCGCTTAAAGAATTCCGCAGCAATACTTTTTCCGCTGGTACTTTCCAGCCTTCAGAGAATTGAAGTAATCTCGAATGCAATGGAACTTCGCGGATTCGGAAAGAATAAAAAGAGAACCTGGATTGTGGAAAGACCTTTTCAAAAGGGTGATTATATTGCACTTTTACTTGCACTTTTCATGCTTTTGGCATCAGGAGCATGTATGATTCTAAACGGCGGAAGATTTTTCAATCCGTTTCTTTAATCTTTAATAGGAGGCACTGTGATGACAAGAGAAGAAGCATGGGAATTGCTTACAGAGTATAACAAGGATGAATTTCACTTAGAGCACGCACAAATTGTGGAACAGACAATGAAATATTTTGCCGAACAGTTAGGGTATGGTGAAGAAAAGGAGTTCTGGGGAATTGTCGGCCTTTTACATGATCTTGATTTTGAACAGTATCCGCAGGAGCATTGCATTAAAGAACAGGAAATCATGCGGGAAAGAGGAATCGATGAAAGGATTATTCATGCGACAGCAAGCCATGGATACGGGATTACAGTAGACATCAAGCCGGAACATGAGATGGAAAAAGTACTGTATGCGGTAGATGAACTGACGGGACTTATTGGTGCGGTAGCAATCATGCGCCCTTCAAAAAGTGTGCAGGATTTGGAATTAAAATCGGTAAAGAAAAAATATAAGACAAAGAGTTTTGCGGCAGGATGTTCCAGAGAAGTTATTGAAAACGGAGCCAAAATGCTGGGATGGGAACTGGATGACCTGATTGTCAGAACGATTGAAGC
>JAQXIR010000063.1 GCA_029007885.1 Lachnospiraceae bacterium
TTCGTATGATATCAATCTGTTCCACTCCCAGAGAATTTTCGGCAACTCCCTGCGTGCAGACCGTATTGGTCTCCCCATAATGCCAATATCCGGCTGTCTGCATCAGATAGGCTTTTACGTAATCAGAGAAATTATCCTTGCAAAGGTGTGCCCATACCTTGATAAATTCTCCCTTATGCTCGTTTAAAAAAGCATCATTAAATTCTTCGTCAAATTTATATGGGTCGGTATAGCCCGGCTCGTACACTTCTTTTACTTTGGAAATCGGCATCAGTTCTTCCAAAAATGCACGATCCTCGTTGGAAATCTCCCCATCATTTGCAATGACGTATCCAATCTGTTGTAACGGTATGGAAGCTGATTCCGCAAATTCCTGCTTTTCGATTCCAAGTCCTCCGAATACTGAGACTTTGACAAGTGCCGTCACAATAAACACACTGCCAAATACTGTAACCAGTTGTTTCCAACTTACGCGATATCCTGCAAGAAGGCAAAGTGCCAAAGCTGCCACCATATAAGTTCCGTTATTACGTAAAAAAATTGTCAATAAACAGATAATGGCAAGATAAACGCACTCTCCCCTTTTTTGCAACAGTTGTCCATTTGTCTCCACGATTTCATAAATTTTGAGTACCAGAAGCAATACCGCACAGCTAAACAGTACATCCTTTGTAAGATAAATGGAATACATGGCTACTATCGGATGAAAAGCTAAAAACAGAAAGGATAAGATAACCCACTGCTTTTTTACTCCTCTACGGTACATCCAGTATAGAAAATAGCTCAACACAAGTGCAAAGATAAGCATATGCAGGAAAGAGAATATCCCCATGGATATTGCCAGACTTCCTGTAAAGGATGTCATCTCCAAAACAAGTTTGATTAAAAAGGTAAACAATACCGGGTGATGGTTCGTCCAGGGAATCTCTCCCAAGCACATCCGGATGGATTCAAATGTATCCGGTCCCATATTGCCCGGAAAAAATGTAAGATAATACGGTAACCATGCCAATAAAAGAAAGATTGCCGGCAAGAATCGCCTTACTTTTTTATCCTGTCCTGTTTCAAAGAGAGTCACTTTTCCCTTATTAAGGAAAGCAAAAATTCCCATACCCGCAAATAGAGTAAACAGTAGCACAAAAAGCAGATAGAAAGCATCCATGATGCTCCAGTCTGCAAAAATGCCTTCATATACATCAAATTTGCTGCCTGCTACGATTGTTAACGAAGAAATGACTGCCAGTGTGCCTGCATATGGAACGTTTTCCTGTTCCCAGTTTTTTTTCCCATATGCAACTACCATCCATACAAATCCAAACACGCAGGGCAATAAAATGTCAATCTGTGTAATTCGAAATACAGATAAACCCGCGATAGAAATTGTAATCATATAGGAAATACATGCAAGCAACAGCATTTCTACTGTCTTTTTACCTTTATTATTCATGCGAAAACCTCATTTTTACTAATCGCATTTATTATACATTAATTTGAGAATTCTGTACAGATAACCGCAATTTGACGTTTTTCTAAATATTTATCGCTTCCTTCCACAAGAATACATGGTGTAATTTCAAATACATAGGTCCCTTCTGACGGCATTTTTTCTTTTTGGAAGCCGATTGTCAACATTTCTTCTTCCATGGAAAGAGAAAAGCATTCTTTCGCATCGTTTTCATTTACATATTGCTCCGGTGCCTGTATACAGGAAATCTCCATTTTCTCTTCCTGTAGTTCATATCCCGCAACATGCATCCGAACGGCATCATATGCATCCGAACACTCTATGTTTATGGTGACTTCTGTCTTTCCAAGCCCTAGTGTGGGGGCATCCGTATCAACATATACTCTGTTACGGATTCCGGCTAATTCCTTTTCCTCAGTACCATTTGTTACAATCGGATACATTGTAATTTCATAAAATCCGGTTACTGCGTTTTCTGATGCCTGCGCCCTAAGTTTTCCGTTATCTTCTTGTATCACTGTAATATCCGTTGCTTTGCCCTTTTTAGGAGGTGTTATTTTATAACGCCACACTGTCTCATATGCAAGTGAAACTTCGGAAAGAATTTCATCATTTCCCTTCAAAACTACTTTGGGAAGAAGGGCTCCGAGTTCCCGGTAAGGAAGGTTGATTCGCGTAGTATTACTGTTTTCAAAGGAAGCTGTAACGCTCTGTGTGATATTCTGCCACCAGATAATCGGTTTTGCAGCAATCGTATAGGTAACTGTCTTTATTCCTCCATATCCGTTAACACCTTTTATCGTTACTTTCGCTTTTCCTTTTGCGGTGTTATTGCTGTAAGAGATAATTTCAAAATCAGAAGATGACAGTTTTTGTCCGGAAACCACAATGGTTATATCGTCTTTGGATAATGTTACCGGTATTCCGTTTCCGTCTGCAGCTCTGCCAATATAGTACTGTGTAGGAATTTTTACACTTGCGTTCGTAATGCTCTGCGGAACAATCCTGTAGGTTGCGGATATTTCCTTTTTGTAATTCTTGATTCCTTGTACCGTAACCGTAATTTTTGCATCATTTAATTCTCCCGGCATCGGGATGTCGTCTTTTTGCACTTCTTCACCGGCGTGTCTGTAAGTACCGTCACTTAGCATAACATCGTGTGCATATGTGTACGAAAAACTCCTGTCATAGTCTGTTCCTGCCACCAGTTTCTTGCCATTTGTATCAGTAAGAACAGGGGTTATCTTCCACGCATTTTTCCGCTCCCGATATACAGCATCCGCTGCCGATATACTGACTGTTGAAATATCTTTCGGCGTAATCGTAAAGGTCTTAGTCACCGTCCCTGTAAAATTACCTTTTCCCTTAATTGTAATGGTTGCAAGTTTCTTTTCATTGCTTCCGTCATTGACCGCTGTATTATTTTTGTAGCTCAATGTATAGTCTGTCTTTTCTGTCAGCGCATTGTCCTTATAAGAAACGGACACCGGCGGTTTTGCCCCGCCTTTTTTATACGGTACGGATAACTCCTTATCATCAATCAAAAATGCCGGTTGTTCCTCATACGTCTGTGTATTGTTTTTAATGTTATATGGCATAATTTTGAACGTTTTCTTAACCGTTCCGCTGTAACTGCCGATACCGGTAAACAGCATCGTTGCCGTTCCGGCATTCACATTATTCTTATATTGTAACGTATAGTGTGTACCTTCTGTTAGCGGAACTCCTTTTGTATCTGTAATCGTATAGTCCTGTGTAATTGCTTCTCCCGTATATTCTTTACTTACGATTCCGGTGATTTTTGCCTTGCTTATCGCAGTTCCCGTAATTTTGAAAGTTACTTTTTTCGTTCCGATATAGTTTCCGATACCCGTAATCACTGCCTGCGCCGTGCCGATTTCCGTATTGTTCAAATATTCTACGGTATAATCCACATCTTCTGTCAGTTTTTTTCCGCTATAGCGGATTGTTAGCACAGGCGTAATCGGCGTCCCATTGTAGGGCTGGTTCTTTATAGCTGAAACGCTCGCCTTACTGATTAGATTCTTCGGGGTGATTTTTATGTGTATAATCCGTTCCCCTGTGTATCCGTTTATTCCCGTAATCAAAACAGCATAACTTCCTGCACGCAGATACGAACCTGTCCCGCTTGCTAAATAGGTAACCGTATAGTCGGTTCCCTTTTTTAAGGTTTTTCCGTTTCTCTTCACAACCGGTGCAAGTTTCTGTGTCTTTCCGTTATATTTTGTCAAAAGATCGTCTGCAGTAATATCTTCCTCAGAGATATCCTTTTGAATAATTTTAAAGATAACTGTCTGGGTACCGCTGTAACTTCCCTTTCCCTTGACAACTACCTGCGGTGCGGTCTTTTCCACCGATGCATCATTAACCTTTGTATTGTTTTTGTAAGATACTGTATAGTCTTTGCCGGGTATTAGCAATGTTTCTTTATCGTAAACTTCTATTTCCGGCTTAATTGCACTGCCGGTATAGGTCATATCTCCAATCGGTTTTACGAAAAATCCCCTGTCATTTTCCTGATAGTACGGATAAAGCGTCATGTCGCTATAAACTACGGTATCCTTTGTAACCTTTGTTCCCCCTCCGTCCGGCTTTGTGTACCATCCGGAAAAAATTCTGTTTCCTTCTGACTCCATATTCCATGGAAAATCGGACTGAAGTGTTCCGAGTGTTTTCCCGTAAGAGAGAAATTCCTGCAAAAGAACTGCTGTACCGGTCTCATTTGTAAAGGTAACACTGCATTGTTCTACCGTAACGGTGCAGGAAAGTTCCTGCTGTGAGCCGTCAAACGGCCCAATTTTTGCGTGAACAACCGTAGTTCCGGGCATTTTTGCGGTCACTGTGCCGTTTATTACCGATGCAACTTCCGGATTTTCACTTGTCCATACCACGTCCGTATCATCCGTCGTATCCATCGGAAGGTAAGAAACTGTCAGTTTTTCCTGTTTTCCCTCAAAAAGGGTAAGTTCTGTCTTATTTAGCGCTGCACTCTGCATCGGCACCTTGACCGTAACGGTACAGACAGCAGTGTGGTTTGTTCCTACTTTTGCAGTAATTTTTGCCGTTCCTTCTCCAACCGCCGTCACAATCGCTGTTGCAGAATCGTTTTCATTCTTTTTTACAATTGCTACATTTTTATTGGAAGTCGTCCAAGTAACAGTTTTATCATCCGTCGTGTCTGCCGGCATATAACTTACCTGCAAAGTAAGCGTCTGTGGATGTGTTACGTCCGCAGTATCTCCCCTATATAAAGTCTCTTCTGTTGCATTTAGAGAAATTGACTGTAGCGGAATATATACAGATACCGCACAAGTCAGTTTTACATTGTTCGTATCGCTTCCGCCGACTGCCGTAATCACCGCATCTCCTTTATCAACCGCCGTAATAACGCCATTTTTATCTACTGTTGCAACACTTGGAGCAGAAGAACTAAACGTAAATGCAGAATTACCGATTGTCATTCCGTTCCCTTTAATTGTCAATGACTTCGTTTTTCCTTTTTCAAATTTCAAAGTTTTGGGGGAAATCGTGTATTCCACGCCCGGCATATTGGTAAATACCGGTATTTTAAATACAAATGCGCTGTTTAGGCAATTTGCGTTGTTATACATCGTTTTCATGGAACGGCCTTCAGAATATGCCGCCTGAACATTCTGCATATACTGATGAAGGTAGCCACTCCTCTTTTCCAGATCAAATTTCTGTAAATACAGTGTATCCTGT
>JAQXIR010000064.1 GCA_029007885.1 Lachnospiraceae bacterium
ATATTGGACAAAAGACATTTCTGAAATTCATAGTTTGAATCAGCAACTTGAAGATTTAGGAAACGTCTTGTTGGAAGAAAATGCTATGTTGGATGCAGAAAATAGAATGGCAGAAGAACGAACTCGAATTCGGCAGCAAAATGAGTTGTATAATCGAATAGCAAATAGTGTACGTCCTCAGCTTGATAAAATTAGTGTACTTCTTAAGGAGTCTACCAATAAAAGTGGGGAATTTGAGCAGAGAATGAAGTATGCCTGTATTTTGAATGCGTATATAAAGCGGTATTCTAATTTGCTATTGCTTTCTTATCAGAATAGAGTAATTGATGCCGACGAGCTTCGTTTTGCAATTTCTGAGTCATTGGATTATGTACGTTTATATGGAGTGAAAGAGAATCTGTCGTATGAGGGAGAAGGAATATTTTTGGGAGAGCGTATTTTACTTCTCTATGAAGTGTTTGAAGATGTCCTGGAATCGGTGATTCCTGGCGCTGATGTTGTCTTTATCCATTTGAAACTAGGTATGGATATCATCTATTTGAAAATTGAGCTAAATATTTTGCAAAAGTTTCTTCCGAAAAAATGGATGCAAAAAAAAATAGAAGCACTTGGAGGAATGTTACATATAGAAATAGAGGAACAGACACAATATGTTTTCCTTGATCTGCCAGCAGGAGGTGATGCAAGATGAGATTATACTACGAGCTTTCGGTTATGGACAGGATGTTTTATGGAATAGGTGCGATTTTCTTGGCTGTAGCAGTTATTGGTATTATGGTAATGGTCTGGTTCCTTCGAATGAAAAAACGGTATATGTTGTGTGCATGTATTTTAGGAGGGGAAACGCTACTTGTAGTTCAGGGAATGATGGATGTGAATTCTTCCTTGGAAACAGGCCATTCTTTTTCTTTTCTTGCTAACGTAATTGGAAAGATGCCTTATCCGGTAGTTCTTTTCATTATGATTTTTATTGTGATTGGACAGATTACTTTTGTGATGGTTTTATGGAGTAAGAAAGAGACCGTGTTGATATCTGGTGCGATTAAAGAAAGTTTGGATAATCTGCCGGATGGTGTTTGTTTTTTTGATGAGGATGGACGAACGTTACTTGTGAATAAACAGATGAATCGCATTTGCGGAGAGTTGTTCGATACGGAAATATTGAATGGAGAACTGTTTTGGAAACAGTTAGTGGAAAGAGTGGAAAAGGAGTTTCAGAGAGGCATTTGTGAAGATTCGGTGGTGACTGTGTGTACCAAAGATGAGAGAATTTGGGAGTTTCGAAGAAATACTTTGCACATAGGAAAGAATGAAATTTGTGAGCTTGTGGCATATGACCTTACCGAACAGTATGGGCTTAGTCAGGAATTAGAAGAGAGAAACAAAAAGCTTGTCAAAATCAATGAGCGTTTGTGCAAGTATAGTTATGAGGTAGAACGCATTACTGCAGAAAATGAAATATTGAATGCGAAGATACAGATGCATGACAATGTGGGGCGTTCTCTGTTAGCTTTTCGTTCTTATTTAATGCAGCCTGAGGAAGAACGGGATAGGGAAGGACTTTTGCTCTTGTGGCGCTATACCATAGCAGTACTTAGAAATGAGACAATCCATGCAGAAGATAGCAGTGATTGGGAATTGTTGTTAAAAGCAGCCCAGGCGGTAGATGTTACTATTATGAGAAAGGGAGAATTGCCGAAAAATAAAAAGGAAAGAAAAATTGCTATTTCGGCACTTCATGAGTGTCTAACCAATACGGTGAAACATGCCAATGGAAGTGAACTGTATTGCTCCATTTATTCAAGGGATACCGGGATGATGCTGGAACTTAGGAATAATGGATTACCACCTGTAGAAATCATACAGGAAACCGGTGGATTGAAAAATCTACGTCGTATTGTGGAAAATACAGGAGGTAGTATGACAATAGAAAGTACGCCTTATTTTGTGTTGCGTGTAGAATTGTAGGGGGGACGGATAAGTATGGAAAAAGTAAAAGTAATGATAGTGGATGATCAGTTTATCGCCAGGAAATTGTTTGAGATGTATTTGGAGTCATCAGAGAAATATGAGATGGTATATTCTGTGGAAACAGCAGCGTTTGCGGATACATATGTATTAAAGAAAAAAATCGATCTGGTGCTTATGGATATTCTTATGGCGGATGGTTCAAACGGACTGGATGCTGCTGCCAGAATAAAGAAAAATCGTCCGAATATTAAGATTATTGCTGTAACTTCTATGCCGGAGACTTCTTGGCTTGACAGAGCAAAGGAAATTGGTATTGAAAGTTTTTGGTATAAGGAAGCTGCAAAAGAAACAATCCTTGAAGTGATGGATCGAACCATGGCGGGAGAATCGGTTTATCCGGATTGTACGCCGAAAGTACGGATAGGACTTGCAAACAGTACAGAGTTTACGGACCGTGAATTGGAGGTATTGCGGATTATGACCACTGGAGCAGCCAATGCATCGATCGCAGATGAATTAGATATTTCGGAAAATACAGTTAAAAACCATATTCGTCATATGATGGAAAAGACAGGTTGTAAAAGTAGGACCGAACTTGCTATTGAAGCCAGGGTCAGTGGTGTTGTGATCAGCAC
>JAQXIR010000065.1 GCA_029007885.1 Lachnospiraceae bacterium
GTAAGGAAAGGTGAAGGATGTGTGATCTAAATCAGTATTCGGTTTTGAAGGTATAAAGCCTTCATAATCCTCGATAGCTCAGCGGTAGAGCATTCGGCTGTTAACCGAAGGGTCGTAGGTTCGAACCCTACTCGGGGAGTAGTAAATGAAGTTCTTGTAAGGCAGCAAAGGACGCTGCCTAATAAGAACTAAGAGCGTATGCTTTTTCGAAGCAGTCCACAGAAAAGTAAGGCTCCGTGGTCAAGCGGTCAAGACATCGCCCTTTCACGGCGGTAACACGGGTTCGATTCCCGTCGGAGTCATTTTTTATGAGAATCATCATAAAATAGTAAAAACTAAAAATATGGCGCCATGGCCAAGTGGTAAGGCAAAGGTCTGCAACACCTCTATCACCAGTTCAAATCTGGTTGGCGCCTCTCAAACCCCTTGAAACAATTCTGGGGGTTTTATTTATGTTTTCTGTAAATAAATAGAAATATGAGTAAAAAATATCCAAATAGTCAAATATAGGTATCGGGTAGGAAAAGTATAATTTCGTAAAATTTATCTATGATATTACAAAGCAGTTTTGAGAGGATTCTTAAATGTGTAATATGTATGATGAATTTTTGCGGCGAGTAGAGCAGTACCGATTTCTATATAAAATGACGCAGGAAGAAGTAAGTAATAAAATAGGGATTACACAGAGCCAATTCAGCAAAATGGAATTGGGGAAGACGATATTTCCGAATCATGTTTTAAAGAGTTTAAGCGACATGAATTGGGATATTGATTACCTGGTTACAGGAAAAGAGACACCAAAACAATCTTCGGAAATAATTGAGATTTTAAATCAATATGAAACAGAAAATAGAGAAGAATTTTTACAACTGATACTATGGACTTTAAAACAAGGGATCCATAAACAGGAAAAGGAGATTGACTCTGAAATAAAGTGCGAGATGCAAGTCCTTTTCTGCAGAAACAATCATGAGAAAAGCACTTCTCTTCTATATGAGGTCCGTGAAGTATTGGGATTGTCTCAACATGCTATGGCTGAAAAACTGGGTGTAAATATCAAAAAATATCGTATGCTTGAAAAGGAAATCATTCAGCCGGATGCGGAATTGCTGGTTCAGATTTATAAAATCAGTGGATGTAAGCCAACTTTATTTCTTTACAAAGAGAGGATGGAAGAGACAATTATTAATGATTTGTGGACGGCAGTCAGACCGGAAATCAGGAATGAATTAATCACATTTTTAAAACAGGCAGAACAATTACTTGGAAGATAAATTGGAGCAATATGAAAAAGAATGTACTTATTATAGAAGATAATATAAATCAGTTGAGAATGTTAAGAAAACTGGTTTTGGAAACAAGCGAAAACGCAGTGGTATATGCGGAAGCCAATTCTGCAGATGCATATAAAGTACTAATGGAAAACACGATAGATGTCTTTCTTGTGGATATTATACTGGATACAACAAAACCGGGTGACACGTCTGGAATAAAACTGGTTGAAAAAATCAGAAATATTCCCAAATATATGTTTACTCCGGTTTTATTTATAACTTCACTGGAAGATCCCAAAAACTATGCTTATACGGATTTAAACTGTCTTGGATATGTTGAAAAGCCTTTTTCGGTAGAAAAGGTTAAGAAATTGCTTCAGAAAGCATTGAACTATACAACAGAAAAGGAAAAAGATATTACAATCTGTTTTCGAAGAGATGGAATTCTATATCCCATACATGTAAAGGAGATTGTTTATCTGGAGAGTCTAAACCATATTGTTAATGTTCATTTAAGTGACAGTACTCTGCTGGAAGTTCCTTATATGACGTGCAAGCAGGTTTTGGAAGAAGACAGCTCCGATGTTTTATTTCAGTGCAGTAGAAATACTGTTGTAAATAAGGAGTATGTTTTAAATGTTGATGTAACCAACCGCTATATCACTTTAAAAGACGGATACGGAAGATTGGAAGTAGGAATCACTTTTAAGAAAAAGATATTGACGGAGTTTAAAGCATGAGTTCGGCTATTTATTCATTGTTAGAGATTTTATCAATGATGATATGTCTCAGTTATTTATATGGAAAACGTTTCAAATTGGATTTTCCAACAGTAATAGTCATATCACTGGACGTTATTTTAATGCAGGCAATTTTATACTTTGGTCTGCCTAGAATGGTATCGGCATTGATTTATCCGATTATCATGATTTATTGCGGATTTGAATATGGATTTAAGATTAAAGAAATCATTGTAAATAATATATTGTATATGATTATTTTGGCGGGATTACAGTATGTATTTATCCTCCTATATTTGATTATTTCAAAAGTAGAATATATGAATCCAATGGGATTTGTTATTGTCAATGCGATTATTCTATTAGTATTTGTCATGGTATTAAGAAAATGCCATTTAGAAAAAATATCTTTATATTTACAAAAAGAAGAAAGACTTCTGATTATATCTATTTTTTTATGTATTGCAATCATGCTGTATTGCATGTTTAGAATGAAAAGAGATAATGGAATGTATATGATAACATATGCATTTCTGGTTGCTAGTGGCGTTATGATTAGTTTATTAGCATCTAATCTTGGAAAATATAAAATAAAAGCAGCAAAAGCAGAAACAGAACTAAAAGTGCATCAACTATATGCAGATTCTTTTCAGACTTTATTAGATAATATCAGACTCCGCCAGCATGAATTTGATAATCATATTAATTCTATTTATAGCCAACACTATATCTATAAGACATATGATGAACTGGTAAAAGTTCAGAGAGAATATTGTGAAGTATTAGAAAAAGATAATCGGTATAATAAGCTCCTGACTTCCGGCAATTCCGTGTTGATTGGTTTCCTGTACGGGAAGTTCATGGAGATTGAAAAACAGGGAATTAATATTGCCTATCAAGTGAATGTTCAGAAGCTTATCTGTGGTGTACCGATCTATAAAATTATAGAAATATTGGGTGATCTGATCAACAATGCAGTAGATGCACTAAAGGCAGCAAAAGGACAGGATCAACTTTTTGTATCCGTTATAGAAACTGCCGATCAGATAGAACTGGAAGTTCGGAATGAAAGCGCATTTATCCGGTATGAAGAGATTCGTTCCTTCTTTACAAAAGGATACAGTAAAAAAGGAAAGAACAGAGGACTTGGATTATATAATGTCAAACAGATTTGCGAAGAATATCACTTAGATATTATTTGTGAGAATAAGAATATAGACGGGAATAACTGGCTTTCATTTATGATTAAGATAGTAAAAGAAACATTAGCAACGCAGTAGTGCTAATGTTTCTTTTTTTATTCTTCCGGTTTCTCCGGATAAGGACATTCCCCTAGAAAAAGTGCACTGACACCATCAAAGTAAATAAAAATGGATAATGCCATGCATCCGGTTAAGATTGCTTTTGATAAATTGAATAATTTCTGTTTCATATTACAACTCCTTTTTTCTTTTGTTTTGCGGCTGCAAGTTGAAGGGTATGCAGTACGACAACCCAGAATCCGGCAGCCATATAGGGACTCTCGGGTAATATGTACACTGCAATCAGGTAGAAAAAGATAAGTAAGAATGAGGAAGCCCTGACTTTTTGCACAGTCTTTTGCGGGAGCGGAAGACGATATACAGAAGTAACCGGACCGACCAGATAGACGGCAATCATGCAAAAGAAAAGAATAATCAACTGAAAAAACTTATTTATATAGAATTGAGGCAGTAGTGCAATGCACAGGTAAAGATAAATAAAAGAAGATAATAGACATGTGATATATGTTTTGCAATGTAATCCCCCGGTCACACTGCGTAATATACACATAATTGAAACAGCAAAGCAGTACAGCCCCAATTCCCGACGAAAAATAACAGCAAAAATGGCTAATTTACTGATTTCGGAAAATATCGTTTTAAACAGATATTCTAACTGTCCAATTTGATAGTCACTAAAGTGATATTGTTTTTTCAGTAATGCTCTCATCATTATCATTCTCCCCTGACGCTTATCATTGTAGAGGGGAAAATACGAAAAACTATCCTTATTTGCTGAAATGTGAGAAAATGCGTCTGAACAATGGAGAGAATATTTATGTAATTGATTTTGGGGGAAAACTGATTTATTCGGTGCCAAAAAATAGTAATTAGAGGCAAAATTTGTGGTAAAATAGAAACATGAACAGGGAAAGGATATTGGAACAATGATAAAGAAAACAGCAATTGTAGGAATGGGAGCACTGGGACTTTTGTATGCAGACCAGATTGCATCTTTTCAAGGGAAGGAAAGCGTTTCATTTGTGATGGACCGCGAAAGAATTGAAAAATATAGTGGAACGGTTTTTGCTTGCAATGGCGTGGAAAAGAGATTTCAAATGGTGGAAGATACTAAAGCAACCCCGGCAGATTTGGTGATTGTGGCAGTAAAGTATAACGGACTTTCTTCTGCATTGGATACAATGCGGGGATGCATCGGAGAACATACGGTTATTATGTCAGTCATGAACGGAATTGACAGTGAAGAGAAAATAGCGCAACGCTACGGAAGCAATCATATGATTTATACGGTGGCACAGGGGATGGACGCCATGAAGTTTGGCAGCAAACTGACTTACACAAAGATGGGCGAACTGCGCATAGGTGTGATTTTAGAAGAACAAAAGAAAAACCTGGAAACTGTCAAAGAATTTTTTGATGAAATCCGGATGCCATACACAATTGAAGAGGATATTTTGTATCGAATCTGGGGAAAATTCATGCTGAATGTAGGAATTAACCAGACATGTCTTGCCTTCGAAACAAATTACGGTGGTACTTTGAAAGAGAACAGTGAAGAAAACAAAACCATGCTGGCTGCGATGCGGGAAGTAATTACGCTGGCAAACGCAAAAGGCATTCCTCTGTCTGAAAAAGATTTGGAGTATTATATTGAGATTGTGAAAACTCTTCTTCCGGAAGGAATGCCTTCCATGCGGCAGGACGGAGTGGCACATCGATATTCGGAAGTGGAAATGTTTGCAGGAACGGTGAAACGTCTGGCAGCAGAGTACGGAATTCAAACACCGGCAAATGATTTCCTATATAACCGGATTAAAGAGATAGAAGCTCAATATTAATGATGGAACTATTTGCGAAAAATGCGGTTTTACGTTATACTGAGAAAAGAGAGATTTACAGGAGTTTTGAGTATGCTTCGTTTTTATTATGTGATTTTTATATCATTTCCGTTTATCATATATTACATCACGAAAGCGGTATATTACTATCGCCATGATGAACAATATGATGAGGAACAATGTTATGACCTTGCGCAAAAACTGATTGAACGCTTTAAGAAAAATGCACGAATTCGCACCATCAGTTACGGGCAGCAACAACTTCCCAAAGAGGGCGGGTATATCATGTATTCTAACCATCAGGGGAAATATGATGCACTGGGTATTATTTCCGTTCATGAAAAACCGTGTTCGGTGATTATGGATTCTGAAAGAAGCAAAATGCCTTTGGTAGATCAGTTTATGGATTTAATACGTGGCGTGCGTCTGGACAGAAACGATATCAAACAACAGTATGAGGCTTCTTTGGAAATTGCTCAAGGAGCTGAAAAGGGAAGACGCTATATTTATTTCCCGGAAGGCAAATACGAGCGAAACGGTAATAAATTACAGGATTTTCGAGCCGGTTCTTTCCGATGCGCAAAACAGGCAAAGGTTCCGATTGTACCGGTTGCCATTTACGATTCGCATCTGGTATTTGATTTTAACTCGTTGCGAAAAGTAACAACGCAGGTATATTTTCTGGACCCGATTTATTTTGAGGAATATGCACAGAAGACAACGAAAGAAATCAGTATTATGGTAAAAGAGCGAATTGAAGAGAAATTGCAATATCTCGAAGAACGCAGAAGAAAACTGGGACTTAATAAGAGCTTTAAAAAAATTTAACAAATAACATATTAGGAAAGAAGATTCAGGAGGAAAACAAATGAAACCATTAAAAGGAACCAAAACAGAACAGAATTTACAGACAGCATTTGCAGGAGAATCGCAGGCACGTAATAAATATACGTATTACGCTTCTAAAGCAAAAAAGGAAGGATATGTTCAGATCGCCAATATTTTTGAAGAAACGGCAGCAAATGAAAAAGAACATGCAAAAATCTGGTTTAAATTGTTAAAAGACGGTATGCCGGATACCACAGCCAACTTAAAGGATGCGGCAGAAGGTGAAAACTACGAATGGACCGATATGTATGCAACTTTTGCAAAAGAAGCAAAAGAAGAAGGATTTGACGAGATTGCTGCTCTTTTTGAAGGTGTTGGTGCGATTGAAAAGGAACATGAAGAACGTTTCCGTAAATTATTAAGTAATGTAGAAGAGGGTGTAGTTTTCTCTAAAGACGGCGATACAATCTGGCAGTGCTCAAACTGCGGACATATCTGCATCGGAAAGAAAGCACCGGAAGTTTGTCCGGTATGCAATCACCCGCAGGCATATTTCCAGGTGAAAGCAGAAAACTACTAAAATTAACAGATGGTTTTGAAATGGAGCGAAAAATGAGTCCGGAAATCGAAAAACTGACAGAGATTATAAAAAACAGTGATAATATTGTGTTTTTTGGAGGCGCCGGAGTCAGTACGGAATCCAATATTCCTGATTTCCGTAGTTCAAACGGATTATGGAATGAGAAATTAAAAATTAATTTTACACCGGAGCAGCTTGTTTCGCATACCTTTTTCCTACAATATCCGGATGAGTTCTTTCGATTTTACAAAGATAAATTAATCTATCCGGATGCAAAACCGAATGCGGCACATCTGGCACTTGCAAAGCTGGAAGAAATGGGCAAAGTAAAAGCAGTTGTTACGCAGAACATTGACGGACTTCATCAGGCAGCAGGTTCAAAAATAGTTTATGAACTTCACGGTTCAGTTCTTCGAAATTACTGCATGAAGTGTCATGCATTTTATGATGAGAAGTTTATTCTGGAATCAGAAGGAATTCCGGTCTGTCCGGAATGCGGCGGCAGAGTAAAACCGGATGTGGTTTTGTATGAAGAAGGTTTGGATGATGCAATTATAAGCGGAGCCGTAAATGCGATTTCAAAGGCTGATACCCTGATTATCGGGGGAACATCGCTTGTTGTATATCCGGCAGCAGGACTGATTCATTATTTTAGAGGAAAGAATCTTGTGCTGATTAATAAAAGCACAACATCGGCAGATGCGGATGCAGACCTTGTTATACATGATGCAATCGGAAAAGTGCTGGGTGAAGTAATGGAACATTTGTCTTAACAGCGAGAGGTTTTGGATGGATATTAATGTCGGTGATATTGTAAGATTAAAAAAGCAGCATCCATGTGGCAGCCATGAATGGGAAGTCCTGCGAATCGGAGCGGACTTCCGTTTAAAATGTATGGGATGCGGTCATCAGATTATGATTGCCAGAAAAATAGTTGAAAAAAATGTAAAAGAAATTAAACCAAAGGCTTGATTTTTGCGAGGGCGTATGTTAACATATTAACTCGTGATATATTCAATTCCTTGCTCCATATATGTGGGGCCAGAGACCAAAAGGAGGTAACAATAGCATGAACAAATACGAATTAGCCGTTGTTGTTAGTGCGAAAATCGAAGATGAAGAAAGAGCAGCTACTATCGAAACAGTAAAAGCTGTGATTGAAAGATTCGGTGGAAAGATTACAAACGTTGATGAATGGGGTAAGAAGAAGTTAGCTTACGAAGTTCAGAAAATGAAAGAAGCTTTCTACTACTTCATTCAGTTCGATGCAGAGTCTACCACTCCGGTAGAAGTTGAAAACAGAATTCGCATTATGGACAACGTAATCAGATATTTATGCGTTAGACAGGATGAAGAATAAGGTATATCCGATATACCGGAAAGAGAGAGCGTATGAATAAAGTTATTCTTATGGGACGTCTGACAAGAGATCCTGAAGTACGTTATTCACAGGGCGAAAATGCAATGGCAATTGCCAGATTTTCCCTTGCGGTTGACAGAAGACGTACGGGCAATAACCCGGACGGACAGACAGCCGATTTTATTAATATCGTAGCATTTGGAAGACTTGGTGAATTCGCCGAGAAATATCTTCACAAAGGCACGAAGGTTACCCTTTCAGGACGTATTCAGACAGGCAGTTATACCAATAAAGACGGCGTCAAAGTTTATACAACGGATGTTATCGCAGATGATATTGAGTTTGCGGAGAGCAAAAACAGTGCCGGAGCAGACGGGGGTTTTTCCGGCAACACCAGCAGACCGGAACCGGTAGGCGCCGGCGACGGATTTATGAACATTCCGGATGGAATAGACGAAGAATTGCCATTTAACTAAGTGAAAATTCAGATAGGAGGCAGTAACATGGCTTTTAATAAAACAGACAAAGCTGACGCACCGGCAAGAAAAAGAGTCGGCGGCGGTATGCGCAGAAGAAAAAAAGTATGTGTATTTTGCGGTAAAGATAATGTAATTGATTATAAGGATACAAACAAATTAAAAAGATACGTATCCGAAAGAGGTAAGATTCTTCCGAGAAGAATTACAGGCAACTGTGCAAAACATCAGAGAGCTCTTACCGTTGCAATTAAACGAGCAAGACATATTGCTTTAATGCCGTACACAATGGACTAAGCCCATGACGATGCAAAAGACCAATGATCCGACAGGATGGTTGGTCTTTTTTGATAGGAAATAAAAAGAGAATGTGATAGAATGTACATATGCGGAAAGAAGAATTTGTGATTACGGTAGAATCAAAGAGCAGGTTAGCAGAAAATATCCTTTGTGAAAAAGGGATGTCTGTTTATGATGCTCTTTTACAATGTGGAATTCCTTTTCAGGCACCTTGCGGCGGAAACGGAACATGTACGGGATGTAAGATTGTTGTCAAAAACGGAGCGATACCGCCGTCTGACCGTGATAGACAGGTGTTTACACAAGAGCAATTGCAAGAAGGGATGCGTCTTGCGTGCAAGGCTTATCCGCAGTCGGATTGTACCATTCTTGTGCCGGAACAGGAAAAATTTAAGGCAGTGACAACTTGCGGCAATGAAGAACAAAAAGCTGTAAAAGTATCGACTCCAAAAGATGGGCAGCAGGATATTTTAGTAGCACTTGCAATTGATCTGGGAACAACGACCATTGTATATAAATTGTTTGATATACTAAGCGGGAATGACCTTGCAGTATTTTCAACTGTGAATGAACAGAGAAAGTATGGGGCGGATGTCATCAACAGAATACAGGCATCTAACAGAGGATTGCGTGAAAAGATGGCAACTGAGTTAAAAGAACAGATGCGTCGCGACATTCACAATCTTCTTGCGGAATTTTCCGACGGTACTTTTCTGCAGAAGATAGGCTTATGCGGCAATACTGTAATGATTCATTTGCTTATGGGATATTCGTGTGAGAAATTGGGGATTTATCCGTTTGAACCGGTAACCCTTTCCGGGATCAACAGCAATACCCGGGAACTGGGAATTTTAAAAGAGAGTATTCCGTTTATTATTATGCCCGGTATTTCTGCGTATATCGGCGGAGATGTTTTAATGGGACTTGTCCTGCTTTCTTTCGACCGGTGTAGTGAACCTACTTTTTTTCTGGATTTGGGAACGAACGGAGAAATGGCACTCAATGACGGAAAGGGGCACATTTTGGTAACATCCGCTCCTGCGGGACCGGCGTTTGAAGGCGGAAATATTTCCTGTGGAATCGGGAGTGTTCCGGGAGCGATAGAAAAAGTCAATCTTAATAGAGAACAGATATGCATTAGGACGATTCAGGATCAAGTACCTGTCGGTATCTGCGGCTCCGGAGTTATTGAGACGGTTTATGAACTGCGAAAAGAAAAGATAATAGATGAAATGGGACTATTGCAGGATGCATATTTTGAGACGGGATTTTCTTTGGTAAAGCAGGAAAAAGGCAGACCTCAGATTTGCATGACCCAAAAGGATATCCGGGAAGTCCAGATGGCAAAATCGGCAATTGCAACTGCATTTGAAATTCTACTGGAACGCTCTCATATTTCGAGAGAGGAAATTGTACGCGTCTATTTAGCCGGAGGTTTCGGTTATCATATTGATGTGCACAAAGCGGCAGGTATCGGGATTTTCCCAAATGAGTGGGAAAATAGAGTGATTGCCACGGGCAATACGGCATTGCAGGGAACAAAAGAATTTCTTATGGGAAATATCACAGAAGAAAACATAAATTCCTGCAAAGCGGCGGCAGAAGAAATTTATCTTTCCAATGAAAAGGAATTCGAAGAAATTTATTTGCAAAATATGTACTTGAAATAATGAGAATTTTGACAATATGTGACGGTTTTTCACGAGCCGATACATCATGTTGGTATGGTATTGAAATTCACTTCATGCTATAATATCTAAGGATAAAATGATTTTTTATATACGGCAGATACATTCTGGCAGGAGTTATCATGAAGAATAAAGTTAAAATTAAAGGGACCTTAAAAACATATCTTCAGGCATCTATTTATCTTGGAGCACTGCTTGCGATTGTTGATATATCCATATGCTTTATGGATTATCGGGCGGGGCTTCTTCTTGCTGCATTTGTCATCTTTTATTTTGCGGTTGTTATGTGGCTGCTTCATCATAATAAACCGATTATTATGAATGAACTGATTAGTTTTGCCACAGAATACGGACAGATTCAAAGAAAGCTGTTGCGGGAACTGGAACTTCCGTATGTTTTATTGGATGACTCCGGCAAGGTGATTTGGACAAACAGGGCATTTGAAGAGGTTGTACATAAACATAAAGGGTATCGCAAATCCATCACAACACTTTTCCCGGAATTTACCAGGGACAAACTTCCGGGGGAGGCAGAAGAGACAGAGATTTCGTTTTCTTATGAAGGAAGTGAATTCCAGGCAAAATGCAGGAAGGTTTCTTTAAAAGAGATGGCAGAAAACAGCGATATCATCAGCCCGGAAGGATATGACGGATATCTGATTGCCATCTATCTGTTTGATGAAACTGCTTTGAAAATTGCGTTAAGGGAAAATGATGACCAGTCTCTGGCAGTCGGCCTTTTATATTTGGATAATTATGAAGAAGCATTGGAGAGCGTAGAAGAAGTAAGACGTTCGCTGCTGACGGCATTAATTGATCGTAAGATAAATAAATATATTGCTACATTGGACGGTATTTCCAAAAAAATTGAAAAAGATAAGTATTTAATTATTCTTCGAAAACGGTCTGTCGCACAATTACAGGCAAATAAGTTTGATATTCTGGAAGAAGTAAAAACAGTCAATATCGGTAATGAGATGGCAGTGACCATCAGTATTGGTATCGGACTGGACGGGCTTACTTATTCACAAAATTACGAATTTGCAAGAACGGCTATCGACCTTGCACTGGGAAGAGGCGGAGATCAGGCAGTTGTCAAAACAACAGAACAGATTATTTATTACGGTGGCAAGAGCCAGCAGGTTGAAAAGAATACAAGAGTGAAAGCCAGAGTAAAAGCGCACGCTTTACGGGAGATTATTACAAGCAAGGACCGTGTTATTATCATGGGACACCGTTATGCGGATGTTGACAGTTTTGGTGCTGCTGTCGGTATTTATCGAATTGCCAAGACACTTGACAGAAAGGCGCACATCGTTTTGAATGATGTAACAACATCGGTACAACCGCTTAGAGATTTGTTTGTCAGTCAGGAAGAGTATGAAGAGGACATGCTTGTAAATTCCGAACGTGCTATGGACCTGGCCGGAAACAACTCGGTTCTTGTAATCGTAGACGTTAATAAGCCAAGTATTACGGAGTGTCCGGAACTGCTTAGAATCTGTAAATCTATTGTAGTTTTAGACCATCACAGACAGGGCACGGAGACAATTGAAAACGCAACGCTTTCGTATGTGGAAGCATATGCATCTTCGACCTGCGAAATGGTAACAGAAATCTTACAGTATATCAGCGATGGAATTAAAGTCAAATCGGATGAAGCAGATTGTCTGTATTCCGGCATTATGATTGATACCAATAACTTTATGACAAAAACAGGTGTCAGAACGTTCGAAGCGGCCGCATATTTGAGAAGAGCAGGAGCGGATGTGACAAGAGTTCGTAAACTGTTCCGTGATGATGTGAATGAATATAAGGCAAAAGCAGATACAGTCAGCCAGGCAGAAATTTATCGCAATGCATATGCAATCTCGGTCTGCACTGCAGATGATATTCAGAGCCCTACGATTGTGGGGGCACAGGCTGCAAATGAACTACTCAACATCAAAGGAATTAAGGCAAGTTTTATTCTGACAGAGTTCCAGGGAATGATTCATGTCAGTGCCCGTTCCATTGATGAAGTAAATGTGCAGATTATTATGGAACGTCTTGGCGGCGGCGGTCATATGAATGTGGCAGCATGCCAGATGGAAGACGTATCCTTAAATGAAGCTATTATGAAGATTAAACAGACGCTTGATAAAATGATAGAAGAAGGAGACTTAGACTGATATGAAGGTAATTCTTTTACAGGATGTAAAGGCTCTCGGTAAAAAGGGAGAAATCATTAATGCAAATGACGGGTATGCCCGTAATTATCTGCTTCCTCAGAAATTAGGAGTGGAGGCAAACGCTAAAAACTTAAATGACTTGAAACTTCAGAAGTCAAATGAAGAAAAAATCGCTCTTGAAAAATTGGAAGATGCACAAAAATTTGCAAAAGATCTGGAAAGTAAAGAAATCATTGTATCCATCAGAGCAGGAGAAGGCGGGAAAACGTTCGGCTCTGTATCTTCCAAAGAAATCGCAAATGCTTTTAAGGAGCAGTGCGGTGTAGAGATTGATAAGAAAAAAATTCAAATGGAAGAAAGCATTAAGAATTTCGGTGTATATCAGGTAAAAGTAAAACTGCACCCGAAGGTAATGGGAACCTTAAAGGTAAAAGTACAGGAACAGAAATAACGAAAGAGAGTTTTTCATGGCAGCAGAAGAAACATTACTCAAAAGAGTATTGCCGCACAGCATAGAGGCAGAGCAGTCGGTTATCGGTTCCATGATTTTGGATCGTGAGGCAATTACAATTGCTTCGGAAATTATTGTACCGGACGACTTCTACAATAAACAGTACGGTGTGCTTTTTGAGACTATGATAGAATTGAATGATGAAGGGAAACCGGTAGACCTTGTCACACTGCAGGATAAGCTGAAAGAAAAGGATGTACCGCCGGAGGTAAGCAGTCTTGAGTTTATTCGAGACATTATCACAGCAGTACCGACTTCCGCAAATGTCCGTTACTATGCGGGCATCGTTTCCGAAAAATCAACACTTCGTAAACTCATTCGCTTAAGCGGAGAAATTGAAAATACATGTTATGCCGGAAAAGAAAGTCTGGAAATAATTCTGGACGATACGGAAAAACGAGTCTTCGAGCTGGTTCAAAAACGGAATACGGGAGACTATGTGCCGATTCGCCAGATTGTCATGAATGCTTTGCAGAGAATTGAGACAGCATCCAAAACAAGCGGTAATGTGACCGGAGTGGCAACAGGATTTTTAGACCTGGACTATATGACATCAGGTATGCAGCCGGCAGACCTTATTCTGATTGCAGCAAGACCTTCCATGGGAAAGACGGCTTTTGTCTTAAATATTGCACAGCATGTGGCATTCAGACAAAATAAAACGGTTGCAATTTTCTCTCTGGAAATGTCAAAAGAACAACTTGTAAATCGTATGTTTTCTCTCGAATCTACGGTAGATGCACAACATCTTAGAAACGGAAAACTGGATGAAGCAGAATGGGAGAAACTGATTGAATCTGCAGGAATTATCGGTAAATCAAAGTTGATTATCGATGACACACCGGGTATCTCCATTCAGGAACTTAGATCCAAGTGTCGTAAATATAAGCTGGAAAATGACTTAGATATCATCATGATTGATTATTTACAGTTGATGTCAGGAGGAGGGAGAAGCGAATCAAGACAACAGGAAATCTCCGAAATTTCCCGTTCCTTAAAGGGACTTGCAAGAGAACTGAATGTACCGGTTATAGCACTGTCTCAGCTTAGCCGTGCTGTTGAACAACGACCTGATCATCGTCCGATGATGTCTGACTTAAGAGAATCCGGTGCTATTGAACAGGATGCCGATGTGGTAATGTTTATTTATCGAGATGATTATTACAATAAAGATACCGAGAAGCAGAACATTGCCGAGATTATCATCGGTAAGCAGAGAAACGGACCGGTCGGAACCGTAGAACTGGCATGGATGCCGAAATATACAAGATTTGCAAATCTTGAAAAATAGAATCTTATCGATACAGATACTTACAAAAGAGAACAAGGAAACTTGTTCTCTTTATTGTTGGGAGGAAAAGAGAATGGAAGAATTTAAAATTGAAGAAGTCAGGTATTTAATTTCAGAAGCCTCGAAAAAAGTAAATGTCGAAGCACATGTTCTTCGATATTGGGAGGACGAACTGAATTTACCAATCAAACGGAATGAATTAGGACACCGATATTATACAAAAGAAGATATTGACCGCTTTCGGGAAATCAAGCAGTTAAAGGAAAGAGGTCTTCAACTTCGTGCAATCAAGAATGTATTGGGAAACGAAAAAAAAGAGAATGCGCTCGTAACAGATGCTGCAACCAAAGAGGAAAAGGCAATGCGCTTACAAATGCTGCTAAAACATATCATTAGAGAAGCAGTAAGGGAATCAAACAGCGATATGGCAGAGGAAATCAAAGAGAGTATTGTGAAAGAACTTGATTATCAGTTCCGTATATTAGGAGAGGACGAAGAGAAACGGAGCGAAGAGCATTTTCGAAAAATGGATGAGTTAATCAGAGGAACAGTAAAACGAAAAGAAAAGAAAGTATTTCCTGCAAGACGAAAAAAGGGGGATAAAAAAAGATTCCCCGAACACAGTGTCTCAGAATTCTGAAACCTGATATTCGGGGAATCGGATCGTTTGTATCTATTGTTTAGGCAATGAATCAGCCTTCAGAAATAGCACCTACCGGGCACTGTCCTGCACAGGAACCACAGTCGATACATTTTGCTTCATCGATAACAAATTGTCCATCTCCCATGGAAATAGCGCCTACAGGACACTGTCCTTCACAGGAACCACAACTGATACATGAATCACCAATACAAAATGCCATAACTTTATCCTCCTTACCAATGGTTATTCTTTATATATTTTAATATAAAACAAGTAATAGTACAAGGGATTTTACTGCATTTCTGCACGCCTCTTTTTAATTCCCTCTAATATGACAGCCTTCTTTTCGATTGCAACGGACTTATCAAGCGGTTTTAAATCTTTTAACTTGTAATCAATTCCAAGTTCCTTATATTTTGGCTTTGCCATGTCATGATAAGGTAACACATCAAGAGCCTCCAAATTGGATAACTGCCCGATAAAATAGCCAAGCTCGAAAAGGTATTTGTCATCATCTGTTATGCCGGGAACAACTACATGACGAATCCAGACAGGAACATGCTTTTCGTCCAGATATTTTGCGAAAGCAAGAATGCCATCATTTGGCTGTGAAGTAAGTTCCTTGTGTTTTTCAGGATCGATATGTTTGATATCAAGCATAACAAGGTTTGTAAGTGGCATCAGTTGATCGAGTTTCTTAATATATTCCGTATTGCCGGGTTTAAATGTAATACCGGAAGTGTCAATACAGGTATGGATATTTTCCTTTTTTGCCAGAGTGAAAAGGTCAATCAGAAAATCAACCTGTAACAGGGGCTCTCCACCTGTTACGGTGATTCCGCCGCCTTTATAGAAACTCTTATTTCGATTATACTGTTCAATGATATACTCCGGGTCTGTCAGTGTGCCTGCATTGATTTCCCAGGTATCGGGATTGTGACAATATGCACAGCGCATAGGGCAACCCTGACAAAAAACAACATATCGAACGCCCGGACCATCAACTGTACCGAAACTCTCTAAAGAATGTATTCTTCCCTGAGTCATAATATTCCTCCTTTTATAGTAATTAGTATACGATTTTTTTGAGAAAAAATCTATGTTACATGATAAATATGAGAGAAAAAACCTCATCCGTAGGGATGAGGTTTTCCTTTTTCAAAGATACAAGTACATCAATTCCTAGATGGATTCATGGAATGTACGTGTAATAACGTCATTCTGCTGTTCCGGAGTTAATTTGATGAAGTTAACCGCATATCCGGATAAACGAATTGTCAACTGCGGATAGTTTTCAGGATGCTTCTGAGCATCTAATAAAGTATCTCTGTTTATTACGTTAACGTTAAGGTGATGACCGCCTTTTGTTGCATAGCCATCTAATAAAGAAACCAGGTTATCTACCTGAGCTGTTGAAGCTGCTGCCATTTTTTTGTCCTCCTATATCATATTATCTTTTAGAATAATCATCTAATCCTTGTTCCAAAGTAGGAACGCTGCAAGCCAACGGAGTTCTGGAACAATCCGTACATCCTAAGGTCTGCACTGCTTTTGTGGAATCGACCTCTTCATCCACATCTACATTTACATGGCCGACACCCATGCCCATGCCGGAATCCAGCTGGGCAACGAGGTCGTCAATCATCTTTTTTTCGTCCATTTTGCCGTCCCTTATTTGCTTAAATCAACATCAATGTCTCCGACAAATACTTTATCATCTTTACCAAGTGCGTTCGGGATGATTGTGAAGGTATTGGAGATACCATCCTGTGCATCCTTGAACGGAAGTTTGGAAACAGAAGATAAGGAAGCGATAGCACCGTGAGTATCACGTCCGTGCATCGGGTTAGCACCCGGAGCGAAAGGCTGTCCTTTTCTACGTCCGTCAGGTGTGTTACCTGTTGCTTTTCCGTAAGTTACGTTAGAAGTAATTGTCAGGATAGAAGTTGTCGGGATACCGTTTCTGTAGGTATGATGTCTTCTTACAGCGGTCATGAATTTATGAACAACTTCCTGTGCAATTAAGTCTACACGGTCATCATCATTACCGTATTTCGGGAAGTCACCTGTTGTCTCGAAGTCAACGATGATTCCGTCTTCGTCTCTGATCGGTTTTACAGTAGCGTATTTGATTGCTGATAAAGAGTCAGCTACGATGGAAAGACCTGCAACACCTGTTGCGAAGTAACGTTTTACGTCTCTGTCATGAAGAGCCATTTCTGCTCTCTCGTAGCAGTATTTATCATGCATATAGTGAATGATGTTCAGAGTATTTACATATACATCTGCCTGCCATTCCATCATGTCGACGAATTTGCTCATAACATCATCATAATCAAGAACATCGCCTTCTACCGGACGATATTTCGGTCCAACCTGTTTCTTTGTTACTTCGTCTACACCGCCGTTTAAAGCGTACAGTAAACATTTAGCAACATTAGCACGTGCGCCGAAGAACTGCATTTCCTTACCGATAACCATGGAGGATACACAGCAAGCAATACCGTAATCATCACCATGAGTTACTCTCATAAGGTCATCGTTCTCATACTGGATGGAAGAAGACTGGATAGACATCTTCGCACAGTATCTCTTGAAGTTTTCAGGAAGTCTTGTAGACCAGAGAACTGTTAAGTTCGGTTCCGGTGAAGCACCTAAGTTGGATAATGTATTTAAGTAACGGAAAGATGTTTTGGATACCAATGTACGTCCGTCAACACCCATACCACCTAAGGATTCAGTAACCCATACCGGATCGCCGGCGAAGATCTGATTGTATTCAGGAGTACGAGCAAATTTGATCATACGTAATTTCATGATGAAGTGATCGATGAATTCCTGAATCTGTTCTTCTGTGAATGTTCCGTTCTTTAAGTCTCTTTCTGCATAGCAGTCGATGAAAGTAGAAGTACGTCCTAAGGACATAGCAGCACCGTTCTGCTCTTTAACAGCTGATAAATATCCGAAGTAAGTAGCCTGGATAGCTTCCTGTACGTTTGAAGCAGGTTTGGAAATATCGCATCCGTAAGAAGCAGCCATTTCTTTCATCATCTTAAGAGCTGTCATCTGTTCGGAAAGTTCTTCACGAAGACGGATAACATCATCTGTCATAACACGTCCTGTAGAATCTTTCTGTGCCTGTTTGTCTTCAATCAGTCTGTCAATACCGTATAATGCAACACGTCTGTAGTCACCGATGATACGTCCGCGTCCGTAAGCATCCGGAAGACCTGTGATGATGTGGGATGAACGGCATGCTCTCATTTCCTGATTGTATGCATCGAAACATCCTGCATTATGTGTTTTTCTGTGAGTTGAGAAGAACTCACTGATTTCAGGATCAACAGTATATCCGTTGTCTGTACAAGCCTTTTCTGCCATTCTGATACCGCCGTAAGGCTGAAGAGAACGTTTGAAAGGTTTGTCTGTCTGGAAACCAACGATTTTTTCTTTGGATTTATCAAGGTAACCCGGTCCGTGAGAAGTAATTGTGGAAACAACTTTGGTATCCATATCAAGAACACCGCCTGCTTCTCTTTCTTTCTTGGACAGGTCTAATACCATTGCCCATAAATCTTTTGTGTCCTGTGTAGGTCCTGCTAAGAAACTTTCATCTCCTTCATACGGAGTGTAGTTCTTCTGGATGAAATCTCTGACATTGATTTCAGTTTCCCATTTGCCGCCTACAAAATCTTTCCATTCTGGTCTCATTTTGCCATAGCCTCCTATTATAAAATATGTTAATTGAAACTGAGTGTATAACACAGTGGTATACACCCGTTAACTGTGTTACTTACTGTAGATTTATTATAAAATACAAGAAAATCAGCGTCAAGTCGGCACAGTGTACTTTTTTCTATACAAAGCGGTCATTTTTGTAAAAAATTTGTGAAATTTAACAAAAACGGGAATAGTTGCAAGAAAGGTGGGAAAGTATTATACTAATCAAAAACGGAGGTTAAGAAAATGGCAGATATTACGAAGGACATGACAATCGGAGAAATCTTAAGATCCAATCCGGATATTGCACCTGTTTTGATGGAGGCAGGAATGCATTGCCTCGGATGCCCGGCTTCACAGGCGGAAAGCTTAGAAGAAGCTGCAATGGTGCATGGAATTGATATAGACACATTAATGGAGAAGATCAAAGCAATATAAGATAATCCAAGAAACCCCGCGATATCAAAGCAGTGCTATGATACCGCGGGGTTTTCATGCAATCAGAAATTGTGAAAACAAGTCATATCACCTAAAAAGCAAGTGACTGCAGTGCATTTTCGTGAAGAATCATCTCATAATGCTCTGCATAGAAACATTCGCTGAAAGGAACGGACTTTGTAAGATGTCCGTATTCTGACAAAATATTACATACCTTATTAAAGGATTCATTTGAATGACCGGAACGCGATACTACCAGAAGATATTGCCCGGTCTTATTATTTTTGTAAAGTGAGTTACATCCGTCATAGATTGTACTTAATACGGCTGCGGGTTTTGCGATTTCGTGAATCGAAGAAAATGAGAAGACGCGTGTAATATTTACTGCCGGTGCTTCGCTGTTTTCTTTTGCCGCTGCGTCATGATTTTCAACTGCAGATTCCGCAGCGGAAGCAGCATGGGCGGAGACTCTGTCCTTAATACGTTTAAAAAGGTCAAGAACATCATCACCGACGGCAGATAAATTATCTAACGACTCATCCATCGAATCATCCGGTTCCTCGCCGGCACCATCATGAACGGACGGAGCGAACTTTGAAAAACGGGTATCAAGTTCCTCGGGATCTTCAACTTTTGTAATAATCAGAACGATACAATCCGAATTGAGAGGAATTGCTTCGATCATTAACGGAATATCTTCAGCTTCAAACCCAAACTTGAGGGATGCCTGCTGCATCATGTCACGAAAGAGACTCTTTGCCTTTTCGGTACCGTAAGCAAGTTCGCTGATTTTTAATTCACGATCCGCTAAATCTGCTTTGGTCAATGTGCAGCGGATCTGGTGGTCATTTACTTTTTCAATTTTCATGCTATCACATCCTTACTATATAGTATAAAACGAAAATAAAAACAGACAGTCGTCTTTTAAGACAGAAAGAATCTGCTCCCTATATTAATAAGATACTGTAATATTTGTCGTTTGTTACTGGTAAAATCCTGTGTGGCACACTCATAAATATAGGAAATTTATGAATGTACATGTATTGTATACACTAAAACAGGGGAAGTCAATACTACAGAACCTTCATAACGCAAAATTTAATAAAAATATAATAAACTTCTTGCCTTTCAGGGGAGTTTTCGATATAATCGATTCTAAGGGATGCATCGGACAGACCGTAACGAAAGGAGGCTTTGTCCAATCATCGATTCAAATCTTGAATCCTATTTTTTTCAAAGCAATGTTTTATCATAGGGACAGCATTTCACTATGATAAATGTCTTACAAGCATAAGTGCTTAGTCAGAAATTAGTATTTCCAATTATTCTTATTTTAAAAATTATCATTTTATAATTCAAAATTCACAAAAGGTATTTTTTACAAGCCCGATGCATTCTCTTGCCTTTCTATTCTCTTATCGTCACACTTTTCACAGCAGTTCATACAAAATTGAATATATCACAGAAAACTTTTGGAAAATTTGTATGAATTTGCAAATGTACAGGAGGTTTTGGTGTGTAATAAAACGCAAAGACTCAAAGAAGAACTGGACGATGCGGTTAATAAAGGAGTTCTGATTTATCAGGACGGCAGGCGTTCTACTCCGGAAGAAATCGTATACCAGCAATGGATGCATGAAGAATCGGCATATCTGCCGGAATTTATCGTAAAAGATGAAATGGGCGAAGTAAAAGAAATCTGGTATGGCGAAACAAAACCATTGATCCTGACGGATTAAAAGAATGCCTCTTATCTGAAAAAGATTCGGCAAAGCGGCCCCGTATAGCGGCTGAATCAAAAAATAGCAAAAAAATCATAATGACGATAAAACAATAGTTTGGTATAATGAAGGGCAGTCAGGAGGTAGCTAAGGATGAAAAAATTCATTCCGGCAATCATCGCGATTGCCCTTATCATTATTGTAGTGGCAGCATCGTTTGGAGCAAAAATAATTGACCGTTATTCTTATTCGGACGAGCAGCAGGATATGAATGAATATTATAGAATTGAACAGGAAGATGATGTTGCAATTGTCTTACAAAACGAGCTGATTGAGACCAAGGCAAAATTGATTGATGGGTATTATTATCTGTCTCATGAAGATGTACAGGAACTTCTAAACGATCGCTTTTATGCCGATTTGAATGAAAATCTGTTAATTTATACGACACCGACGGAAATGATTACAAGCGTAATCGGTACGAATGAATATGATATTTCCGGTGCCGGGGAGCAGACGGACTATGTGATATCAATGATGGTCAATGAGCAGTTGTTTGTTGCCTTGGAATACGTTAAAAAGTATACGAATTTTTCTTACGAACCGTTCACGGAACCGAATCGTATCGCGCTCCGTACACAGTGGGGAGAGCGGACAAGCGCAGTTATTAAGAAAGATACGAATGTACGTGCAAAAGGCGGAGTCAAGAGTCCGATTTTAAGAGCGGTTGAAGGCGGAGAAACCGTAACCGTTCTGGAAAAGATGGAGAAGTGGACAAAGATTAAAACGTCGGATGCAATGATCGGATATGTGGAAAACAAGTTTTTGAAAGACGAGATCTCAGAACAGGAGATTGCGGTAACAGATTACGAAGAACCGGAATATACCTCGATTCAGCGGGACTATAAGATTAATCTGGGATGGCATCAGGTGATGACACAGGGCGCCAACGCAACGTTTGAAGAAGCTGTTAACGGAACAGGAACGATGAACGTTATTTCTCCGACATGGTTTTCCCTAATTGATAATGAAGGAAATATTTCGGCAATCCCAAGCCGGGAATACGTTAATCAGGCACATGCCAGAGGAATGGAAGTCTGGGGACTCGTCGATAACTTTAATACAGAGGTTTCCACAAAGGAGATCCTTTCCTATACAAGCAGACGCCAGAGACTGATCGGAAATTTGATTGACCAGACACTCGCCTACGGAATCGACGGGATTAACGTGGACTTTGAACAATTAACTTATGATACGGGTGAACACTTTACACAGTTTTTGAGAGAATTGTCCATTGAGTGCCGTGAAAACGGAATTGTTTTATCGGTAGATAATTATGTGCCACGGGAATCTTCCACGCATTACAATCGGAAAGAACAGGGAGTCGTTGCCGACTATGTAATCATCATGGGATACGATGAGCACTGGGGCAGCGGAGGAGTTGCCGGCTCGGTAGCTTCCATCGGATTTGTCGAAGACGGCATCAAAAAGACGGTAGAAGAAGTCCCTTCCGAAAAAGTAATCAATGCGATTCCGTTCTACACCAGAATCTGGAAAACAACAGGTGGGGAAGTCACAAGTGAAGCGGTTGGAATGGAAACTGCCGAAAACTTTATTGCCAAATACAATGTAGAAACAAGATGGGATGAAGAAACCTGTCAGAATTACGGAGAAAAGCAGATGGGTGATACCCTCTATCAGGTATGGCTGGAAGACGAACATTCAATCGAAACAAAACTTACGGTTATGAAAAAGTATGACCTTGGTGGTGTCGCAGCATGGAAACTCGGATTCGAAAAGAAATCTATCTGGAATCTCCTTGATGCTTATATTAATTCATAATAGAAAGATGCGGATACTCCGGGCAGGATATCCGCATTTTTTAATAAGCCGCTTCATAAAATATGGAAAAAGAGAATGCGGATGTCACATTGAAAACAGAAAAATTGATTAGTTGTGTTATGATGATTCTGCTTCTGGTATCCATGCTTCTGGTTGCAAGAGAGGCAGCGGGCATTACTTCGTCAAAAATTCAAAAGGAAGAAGCCGTTAGATGTGTCATCATAGATGCCGGGCACGGAGCAGCCGACTCCGGGAAAATCGGAATTAATAAAGCATTGGAAAAAGACCTAAATCTGCAGATTGCCAAAAAGGTTCAGAAACTTTTGGAGTCACAGGATATTAAAGTACTTATGACAAGAGAAGATGATACCGGATTTTATCCGAAGACGGGTTCCAATAAGAAAGTGCAGGATATGAAACGTCGGGTGGAATTTATTAATGAGGAAAAACCGGATCTTACTGTCAGCATCCATCAGAATTCTTATGAAGAAGAAAGTATATACGGAGCACAAGTGTTTTATTACAAAGAGAGTGCAAACGGAAAGACAGCGGCAGAAATAATGCAGGACCAACTGATTCAAACCCTCGACAAAGAGAACAGAAGACAGGCTAAAAATAACAGTAGTTATTATTTATTAAAAAAGACAGAAACACCAATCATTATTGTGGAATGCGGATTTTTATCAAACCGAAAAGAAGCAGAATTATTGGTAAATGATGAGTATCAGGAAAAAGTGGCGTGGGCAATTCATCTTGGAATTCTACGGTATTTGAATCTGTCAGAAAAGGAAGAATATTAAATCATGAATTAATAAAAAGCACAAAATGCGGATACAATTAGGCATATTGTTTTTCCGCATTTTTTGATATAATATGAAAAGAGTTACTTTCAGAAAGGAAAAAGCGATGAAGTGGACAAGAATCAGGATTAAAACGATTACCGATGCAGAAGATATTATTATTAGTGAACTGTATGACCTTGGACTTGAAGGTGCACAGATTGAGGATAAGATTCCCCTTACGGCGTGGGAAAAGGAGCAGATGTTTGTAGACATTCCTCCGCAGCCGCAGGAAGATGACGGAATTGCATATCTGAGTTTTTTTGTCGAAGAAGATTCTGACATTGACATTAAGCAGATGATAGCAGATGTAAAGGAAAGTCTTGCCCAAATCCGGACATGGTGTGATATCGGAGAAGGTAGCATTACCGTAGATGAAACGGAAGACCTTGACTGGATCAATAACTGGAAACAGTATTTCCACCAGTTTTATATTGATGACCTTCTTGTGATTCCTTCGTGGGAAGAAGTTAAGGCAGAGGATGACGGCAAAATGGTTCTGCATATTGATCCGGGAACTGCCTTTGGGACAGGCATGCATGAAACAACGCAGCTGTGTATCCGCCAGTTAAAGAAATATATAACACCCGATACGAAATTATTGGATGTCGGAACGGGAAGCGGGATCCTCGCAATTTTATCAATTATGTTCGGAGCAGACAGTGCAGTCGGAACAGATTTGGATCCGTGTGCTGTAGAAGCCGTAAAAGAGAATATGGAAAGCAATCATATTCCGGAAGACAAATTTACGATGATGATTGGTAACATCATTACGGATAAGGAAGTACAGGATAAAGTCGGATACGAGTGTTACGATATTGTGGTAGCAAATATTCTTGCGGATGTTTTGGTGCCGCTTACGCCGGTTATTGTTCATCAGATGAAAAAGGGAGGAATCTACATTACCTCCGGAATTATCAACGATAAGGAGCAAACAGTGCGCGATGCGGTAACGGCAGCAGGACTTGAGATTGTTGAAGTGACGTATCAGGGCGAGTGGGTAAGCATAACGGCCAAAAGACCTTAGGAAGGAAGCAGAATGTATCATTTTTTTGTGGAACCGGAAAATATACAGGGAAATAAAATCGTGATAACCGGGGATGATGTCAATCATATTAAGAATGTACTCAGGATGAAACCGGGTGAAGAGATTGCAGTCAGCAACGGACTGGACGGCAAAGAATACCGTTGCGGAATAGACAAGCTGGGTGATGAGATTGTCTGCAGCCTCCGGTTTGTTAAAGAAGACGCAGTAGAACTTCCATCCAAAATCACCATTTTTCAAGGACTTCCCAAAGCGGATAAGATGGAATTTGTTATTCAAAAAGCGGTTGAACTTGGCGTATATGAGATTGTTCCGGTCTCGGCATCCCGTTGTGTTGTAAAACTGGATGAAAAGAAAGAAAAAGCAAAACTGTCACGTTGGCAGGGAATTTCAGAAGCGGCGGCAAAACAAAGTAAACGTGCCGTTATTCCGAAGGTGTGTCCGGTTATGACCATGAAACAGGCGTGCGAATACGGAAAGGATTTTGATGTAATCCTGATTCCGTATGAGTTGGCAGATCATAATAATATGGAAAAAACAAGAAATCTTCTGGAATCGCTGAGACCGGGTCAACGAATCGGATTTTTTATCGGACCGGAGGGAGGATTTGAAGAAAGTGAAGTTTTGTTGGCCAAGGATGCAGGCGCAATACCGATTACGCTGGGAAAAAGAATCCTCAGGACGGAAACGGCAGGGCTTACAGTTTTATCTTGGATAATGTACCAATTGGAAGGAAAAGACATAAAATAATACATCAGAATAAGGGTAGGTTTGTCGAAGATGAAAACTAACCCGAACAGGAAAGTGAGTGTTATAAAATGGAAGTATATTTAGATAATTCCGCAACAACGAGATGTTTTGACGATGTTGCCGCTTACATGACGCAGGTCATGTGTGCCGATTACGGGAATCCTTCCAGTCTGCATACCAAAGGTGTACAGGCGGAAAAATATGTACGCCAGGCCAGAGAGACGATTGCAAAGAATCTGAAAGTAAATGAAAAAGAAATCCTGTTTACTTCGGGAGGAACGGAATCGGATAATCTGGCACTGATTGGAACGGCATTTGCCAATATGCGTGCGGGAAAACATCTGATTACAACAGCAATTGAGCATCCGGCCATTTTACAGACGATGCAGTATCTGGAACAGCAGGGATTTCGGGTAACCTATTTACCGGTAGACCGTTACGGCAGAATTTCGCTTGAAGAACTGGACCGTGCGATTACACACGATACAATTCTTGTATCCATCATGCATACGAATAATGAAATTGGTGCACTGGAGCCGATTGCGGAAGCAGGAGCTCTGATTAAACAAAGAAATCCGAATATTGTTTTTCATGTAGATGCGGTACAGGGGTACGGAAAATTCAGGATTTATCCAAAACGAATGGGAATTGATCTGCTTTCGGTCAGCGGTCATAAGATTCATGGCCCCAAAGGAATCGGATTTTTGTATGTGGATGAAAAGGTGAAAATACGCCCGATTATTTTCGGTGGCGGACAACAGAAGGGAATGCGCTCCGGTACCGAAAATGTACCCGGAATTGCAGGACTGGGCAGGGCTGTGGAACTTGTTTACAGCCATCTGGAAGAGGATACAGAACGCCTTTATCGTTTAAAAGAGCGCCTTATCAATGGTGTTACGCAGATTCCGGATGTGACAATTAACGGATATACCGGAAGAGAATCGGCACCGCATGTTATCAGCGTTTCCATCCGCGGTGTGCGGAGTGAGGTACTGTTGCACGCATTGGAGGACAGAGGAATTTATGTATCCGCGGGAAGTGCCTGCTCATCCAATAAACCTGCGGTATCTGCAACACTTCGGGCAATCGGAACAGAAAAGGAACTTTTGGATTCGACGATTCGTTTCAGCCTTTCTGTCTTTACAACAGAAGAAGAAATTGACTATACTATACGGTGTTTATATGATATAATCCCTATGCTTCGCAAATATACAAGATATTAGCAGACAAAGAGAAACGGAAGGTTTTTGCAATGTTTACAGCTTTTTTGATTAAGTACGCCGAAATCGGTGTAAAAGGAAAAAACAGATATCTTTTCGAAGATGCACTCGTTCAGCAGATTAAATATGCGTTGAAACGATGCGAAGGAGAATTCAAAATCCGCAAAACGCAGGGGAGAATTTATGTGGATGCGGTAAGTGAATTTGACTTTGACGAAACAGTGGAAAATTTGAAAACGGTTTTCGGAATTGTCGGAATCTGCCCGGTTGTGTACGTTGAAGACGAAGGCTTTGAACATTTGTGCAAAACAGTTGTAAAGTATGTCAAAGATCTTTATGGGGAACAGAAGAAAACGTTTAAAGTAGTAGCACGGCGTGCCAGAAAAAACTATCCGCTCGATTCCATGGAAATCAATCGGGAAGTCGGGGGCGTTATTCTGGATGAATGTCCGAATATGAGCGTGGATGTTCATACCCCTGATATAGAACTTAATATTGAAATTCGGGAAAAGATTTATATATATTCTGAGATTATTCCGGGACCGGGCGGTATGCCGGTCGGAACAAACGGAAAAGCAATGCTGTTACTCTCCGGCGGAATCGATTCTCCGGTTGCCGGATATATGATCAGTAAGCGTGGCGTAAAGATAGATGCCGTATATTTTCATGCGCCGCCTTATACAAGTGAAAGAGCAAAACAGAAAGTGATTGACCTTGCCAAACTGGTTTCACGCTTTAGCGGACCGATTTATCTGCATGTCATCAACTTTACGGACATTCAGCTGGCAATTTATGAAAAGTGCCCGCATGAAGAACTGACCATTATTATGAGACGTTACATGATGAGGATTGCGGAAACAATTGCAAAGGAAACGGAATGCCTCGGATTGATTACCGGGGAAAGCATCGGACAGGTAGCGTCCCAGACCATGCATTCTCTGGCAGCAACCAACGAGGTTTGTACCATACCGGTATACCGGCCGCTTATCGGAATGGATAAACAGGAAATCGTAGAGATTTCGGAAAAGATTAACACATACGAAACATCCATTCTGCCGTTTGAGGACTGCTGTACGATTTTCGTTGCAAAACATCCGGTGACTAAACCGAATCTGGAATATATCAGACGCCATGAGAAGAATCTTTCAGATGTGATTGACGATCTTGTAAAAACAGCACTTGATACAAAGGAAACTATTATTGTTCATCAGGAATAAATAAAAAAAGCAAGACGCTTGTCTTGCTTTTTCCTGATAAACACTGCTTTAAATCATATAAGGTTTTAATGCTTCCAAAACGGCATCAATGTTATCTTCAGCGTGAATATTCAAATCAATCGGTTTAGATAAATCCAAACTGAAAATTCCCATGATGGATTTTGCATCGATTACGTATCTTCCGGATACTAAATCAAAATCATAATCAAATTTTGTAATATCATTTACAAATGATTTTACCTTATCAATGGAATTTAAAGAAATCTGAACTGTTTTCATATACACTACCTCCTTAATTGGATTCATACCTTCTGCTTAATATAGTAAGGGTCTTAAGAGCAAAAGTCAATAAGTAAACATGACGAAAAAAGTGAGGAATACTATGAAAAGTGTAGCATTACACAACCTTGGATGCAAGGTAAATGCTTATGAAATAGAAGTTATGCAACAAAAACTTACAGAAAATGGCTATCAAATTGTGCCATTTGCTCCGGGAGCCGATATTTATATCATCAATACCTGCACCGTAACCAACATTGCAGACCGTAAAAGCCGCCAGATGCTGCATAAGGCGAAAAAGATGAATCCGGATGCAATCGTTGTGGCTACAGGCTGTTATGTACAGACCGGCGAAGACACGGTTACCATGGATGCGTGTATTGACCTTGCAATCGGAAACAATCGGAAAAAAGACATTGTCTCCATCCTGGAACAGTATTTTGAAGAACACGATAAAACTTTGCATCATACAACGATTATTGACATTAATCATACGGATGAGTATGAAGAAATGGAATTGAAAAAAACAGCAGAGCATACAAGGGCTTATATCAAGATTCAGGACGGCTGTAATCAGTTCTGCTCATATTGTATCATTCCATATGCCAGAGGACGTGTCAGAAGCAGAAAACCGGAAGATGTGATAAAAGAAGTCCGGGGACTTGTCAAAGAAGGATATCGGGAGATTGTAATCACCGGGATTCACTTAAGCTCTTACGGATTGGATTTTCTGTCGAAGGATACAAAAGACTATCTGGAAGGAGCAAAAGATATCCGGGAGGCAGTTTATAAAAAGGAGTTTTTACTGAAACTGTTAAAACAGATTCATGAGATAGAAGGACTCAAGCGGATACGTCTGGGGTCATTGGAACCAAGAATTATTACAGAACATTTTGCGCAGGAACTTTCCAATCTGCCCAAAATATGTCCGCATTTTCATCTGTCGCTGCAAAGCGGCTGCGATGAAGTGCTAAAGAGGATGAATAGACATTATTCAACCGATGAATACTATGAAAAAGTGGAAATTTTAAGAAAATACTTTAATGATCCGGCGATTACAACCGATATTATTACAGGATTCCCGCAGGAATCAGTAGCAGAATTTGAAGAAACGGTTGCGTTTGCAAAAAAAGTATGCTTTTATGAAATGCATATTTTTAAGTATTCCAGACGACAGGGAACTGTTGCGGCAGCAATGGAAGGACAACTTACGGAACAGGAAAAAGCAAACAGAAGCAATGTCCTGATAGAACTGGAAAGAGAACAGTCAAAGGAATTCCGCAAGAAGCGAATCGGGACAAAAATTACGGTTTTGCTGGAAGAACAGAAGATGATAGATGGGAAAACCTATATGATAGGGCATACACCGGAATATATACAGGCAGCATTTGAAACAGAAGAAGATTTGTCGAATCAGGTAATAGAAGGAACGGCAACAGAATTTTTAACGGATGAAATTCTGTTACTTTCCGAAAGAAGTCAAATCATTCGTTGAATTTTTGCTTGTGATAAGGTAAGATATTTGTATTAACGGAAACACAAAATGATGAAGGCAAATAATAAGGAAGTGGGCAACGTGCAGGATTTAGGAAACACACAATATTTTAAAGTAGAAACAGAACCGGCGACAAGCGTTCGGGTAATACTGGAAACGGTATTTGAAGTCATGAAAGAAAAAGGATATAATCCGGTCAATCAGATTGTCGGATATATTATGTCGGGAGACCCTACTTATATTACCAGTTATAAAAATGCAAGAAGCCTGATTATGAAGGTGGAGCGTGACGAACTGGTTGAAGAACTCCTGGAAAACTACATTAAAAACAATCATTGGGAGTAGGGCACAACATGCGTATTATGGGGCTTGACTTCGGTTCAAAGACGGTAGGGGTTGCAATCAGTGACGAATTGCTCATTACCGCTCAGGGAATTGAAATTATCAGAAGAAAAGAAGAAAATAAACTGCGTCGGACGTTAGCAAGAATAGAAGAACTGATTGTGGAATATCAGGTATCGGAGATTGTGCTGGGTTATCCGAAGAACATGAACGATACCCTGGGCGAACGTGTCGAAAAAACAGAAGAATTTAAAGAGAAACTGGAAAGAAGGACAGGCCTTAAGGTGACTTTCTGGGATGAACGTCTGACAACGGTGGCAGCCGATAAGGCGATGATAGAAGCCGGAATCCGGCGCGAAAAACGCAAAAATTATGTGGATCAGATTGCAGCGGTGCTCATTCTGCAAGGATATCTTGATTTAAAAGGGAAAAGTGTTAACAATGGAGAAGATAACATTTCAGAAAAATGAGAATGAAACAGTAGAATACTATGTCCTGGAACAGACGCGGGTATCAGGGGTGAATTATCTTCTGGTAAGCGATGTGGAAAAAGGTGACGGTGAAGCTCTCATCTTGAAAGAGACTTCGGGTGAAGAGGAAAAAGAAAGCGGATATACGGACGGACTTTCAGAAGAAGAGATACAGGCAGTACTTCCGATATTTGAGAATCTGCTGGATGATGTAGATTTTATTTAACATTTAAATAAAAGAAAAAAGCAAAAAACCATTGCTTATCCGGAGAGTGTGCAGAGAATGCATAGGGAACGGTTAAAAGAGCGGGCTTAAAAAACCGGCTCCTTTTCTGCGGATTTACGAAGGTTCTTTTGCGTACATAAGGATTAGGAGGTTTATTTTTTGAGAAAACAGAATCAATTAAATATGAACGGTTCCAAACTGAAAATCATACCACTCGGTGGTTTGGAACAGATTGGGATGAATATTACTGCCTTTGAATACGAAGACAGTATTGTTGTAGTGGATTGTGGTCTGAGCTTTCCGGCAGACGATATGCTCGGAATTGATTTAGTAATCCCGGATATTACGTATTTGACGGAAAACAGCGATAAGGTTAAGGGATTTGTCATTACACACGGACATGAGGACCATATTGGGGCACTTCCCTATGTTTTAAAACAGTTAAACGTTCCGATTTATGCGACCAGACTGACAATGGGAATCATTGAAAATAAATTGAAAGAGCATAATCTGACGGGACAAACAAAACGAAAGGTTGTCAAATTCGGGCAGTCCATTAACTTAGGACAATTTCGAATTGAATTTATCAAAACAAATCACAGCATCGTAGATGCAGCTGCTCTTGCCATTTATTCTCCGGCAGGTGTTGTGATTCATACGGGAGACTTCAAAGTAGACTATACACCGGTATACGGAGACGCAATTGACTTACAGCGATTTGCGGAACTGGGACATAAGGGTGTACTGGCACTGATGTGTGACAGTACGAATGCGGAACGGCCGGGATTTACCCAGTCGGAAAGAACTCTCGGGAAAACATTTGATACGATTTTTTCCGAGCACAAGACAACCAGAATCATTATTGCAACGTTTGCTTCCAATGTAGACCGCGTACAGCAGATTATTAATTCTGCTTATAAGTTCGACCGCAAAGTAGTTGTGGAAGGCAGAAGCATGGTAAGTATCATTGATACGGCTGCAAATCTGGGATGTTTAAAAATACCGGAAAATACTTTGATTCCGATTGAACAACTAAAGAATTATCCGGAAGAAAAAACGGTTATTATCACAACCGGAAGCCAGGGAGAAAGTATGGCGGCATTAAGCCGTATGGCAAGTGACATTCACAAAAAGATATCAATCGGACCAAATGATACAATTATCTTTTCTTCCAACCCGATTCCGGGAAACGAAAAGGCAGTTACGAAAGTAATCAACGAATTATCCAGAAAAGGGGCAGAGGTTATTTTCCAGGATGCCCATGTTTCGGGACATGCCTGCCAGGAAGAAATTAAACTGATTTATACACTTGTAAGACCTAAATATGCAATTCCCGTTCATGGGGAATACAAGCATTTAAAAGCACAGGCAAAACTTGCGACGGAACTTGGCATTCCGAAAGAAAATGTCTTTATCCTTTCTTCGGGAGATGTACTGGAACTTAACGTAGAAGAGGCGAAGGTGGCGGGAAAAGTACCGGTTGGCGACATTCTGGTTGACGGACTCGGCGTCGGAGATGTCGGAAACGTCGTGCTGCGTGACAGACAACATCTGGCAGAAGACGGCATTATGATTGTTGTGCTGGCACTGGACAGGGCAAGCGGTTATCTGGTATCGGGTCCGGAACTTGTCTCCAGGGGATTTGTATATGTGCGGGAATCTGATGAATTGATGGAAGAAGCCAGAGAGCTTTTGGAATCTGTTATTGAGAATTGTTTGAGCCGCGGTATTACGGATTGGGGAAAGATTAAATCCTCTATCAAGGATGCACTCGGCGAATACGTTTGGAAAAAGACGAAGAGACGCCCGATGATTCTTCCGATTATATTGGAAGTATAAAACACGGCAGAAAGGCATGGACTTATGAACAGTAAAGAAATAATTGGATCGGTATTTGGATTTGCATTAAAGATTGTGGTAGTCATTATCCTGGCAATGTTAGTCTATAAATATGCGTTTATGGCTTATGATATCGGGTACCGTGTATTTGGAGAAGAACCGATGACAACAGGTGACGGAATGACAATCAGCGTTGCAATACCGGAAGGAAAAAGCGGAAAAGAAATCGGCGAGATTTTAGAACAGAAGGGTCTTATCAGGGATGCACAGGTTTTTGCGATTCAGGAAAAACTTTCGGAATACAAAGATGAAATCAAACCGGGTATTTACGAATTGAATACTTCCATGACGGCAGAAGAGATGATTGAAGTGATGGCGCAGAAAGCAGAAGACGAGACAAAGGAAGAACCGGCAGTACAGGAGGAACCTCAGACAGAAATTACGGAGACGGTTACGGTAACGGGAGAAGAATAGGGAATGATCGTAGATGAAAGAACCGTATCGTTTATCAATTCATTGGATACGGGAAATCCACAATATCTGAATGAAATAGAAGAATATGCGAAGCAGACAAATGTCCCGATTATCCGTACGGAAATGCAGAGCTTTTTAAAACTTTTGCTTGCTATCCAAAAACCGATGCGTATTCTGGAAGTGGGAACGGCGATTGGATTTTCCGCGCTGCTTATGAGCGAATATGCTCCAAAAGACTGTCACATTACAACGATTGAAAAATATGAAAAGAGGATTCCGCTTGCACTGGAAAATTTCAAAAAAGCGGGAAAAGAAGAAAGCATCACCCTGCTTCAGGGAGACGCCGCCGATATTTTGAAGGAACTGACCGGCCCGTATGACATGATTTTCATGGATGCGGCAAAAGGACAGTACATTCATTTTTTGCCGGATATTTTAAGATTACTTCCGGCAGGAGGATTGTTGATATCGGATAATGTGTTGCAGGATGGCGATATTATCGAATCAAAATACGCAATCACAAGACGAAACAGAACCATTCATGCCAGAATGCGGGATTATCTTTACGAATTGAAACATACGGAAGAATTGACTACATCCATTCTTCCGGTTGGCGATGGCGTCACAGTCAGCGTAAAGAACGGAGAATAGTATGAGAAAGACAGAATTACTGATACCTGCCAGCAATTTGGAGGTATTAAAAACGGCAGTTGTGTTTGGAGCAGATGCTGTTTATATCGGCGGCGAAGCATTCGGACTTCGTGCAAAAGCAAAGAATTTTACAATCGAAGAAATGGCAGAGGGTATTGCATTTGCACATGCAAACAATGTCAAAGTATATGTGACCGCCAACATTCTTGCCCATAATGATGACCTTGCGGGGGCACGGGAATATTTTGGGGAACTGAAAAAAATCCGACCGGATGCTCTGATTATTTCCGACCCGGGGATGTTTACGATTGCAAAACAGGTCTGCCCGGAAATCGATATTCATATTTCCACACAGGCAAACAATACAAATTATATGACCTATCAGTTCTGGTATGAACAGGGGGCGACCCGTGTTGTTTCTGCCAGAGAACTTTCGTTACGGGAAATCAAAGAAATCCGGGAACATATTCCGGAGGATATGGAAATTGAAAGTTTCGTGCATGGGGCAATGTGCATTTCCTATTCGGGAAGATGCCTGCTGAGTAATTATTTTACGGGGCGTGATGCCAATCAGGGTGCCTGCACCCATCCGTGCAGATGGAAATATGCGGTTGTAGAGGAGAAAAGACCGGGAGAATACTTACCGGTTTACGAAAATGAGCGTGGTACTTACATCTTTAATTCGAAAGACCTTTGCATGATTGAACATATCCCGGAACTTTTAGATGCGGGAGTCGACAGTCTAAAGATTGAGGGACGCATGAAAACCGCTCTCTATGTGGCAACGGTAGCAAGAACATACCGCAAGGCACTGGATGATTATGCAGAGTCAGAGGAAAAATATCGGAGCAACATGGACTGGTACCGCGAAGAAATTTCCAAATGTACGTATCGCCAGTTTACTACCGGTTTTTACTTCGGAAAACCGGATGAAAATACCCAGATTTACGATAATAACACGTATATTAATGAATACATTTATCTTGGCATTGTCGGCGCAATCGATGAGAGGGGATTTGCCCGCATTGAACAGCGCAACAAATTCTGTAAAGGTGATGTGATTGAGATTATGAAGCCGGACGGCTCCAACGTTGCAACAACGGTCAACGCACTCTATGACGAAGAAGGAAATGAAGTGGAAAGCGCACCGCATCCGCAGCAGGTTCTTTACCTGGACCTTTCCGTAAAGCCGGATGAATATGATATTTTGCGTACCCGGAATATGAAATAGGGACACACCGGTTTGCGATTGACAGCCGGGCACACAAGGCGGTATGATTACAAAACAGGGATATAGAAACTAAATAACAGACCGGAGGATAGATACATGAGCGCATTAATAGATGTGGAAGATCTTTTTGCGGAAAATGTTTTTACGGTCGGAACCATGGAAGAACGGTTGCCGAAGAAAGTATTTGAGGAAGTCGCTGCGGTAATGGAAAACGGTGGAGAATTATCGAAATCAGCGGCGGATGTTGTGGCAAAGGCGATGAAAGACTGGGCTGTGGAAAAGGGTGCAACACACTATACACACTGGTTCCAGCCTCTTACGGGAATCACGGCGGAAAAGCATGATTCCTTTATTACGCATCCGGATGAAACCGGAAAAATGTTAATGGAATTTTCGGGGAAAGAGTTGATTAAGGGAGAACCTGATGCATCTTCATTCCCGTCAGGCGGACTGCGCGCTACCTTTGAAGCAAGGGGATATACGGCGTGGGATATTACTTCCCCGGCGTTTATAAAAGAAACGGCGACAGGACCGACCCTGTGCATTCCGACAGCGTTCTGCTCTTATAAAGGAGAAGCACTCGATAAAAAGACGCCGCTTCTTCGTTCTATGGAAGCAATTGACAAACAGGCACTTAGGATTGCCAGATTATTTGGTAACACAGGGGCTAAAAAAGTGACAGCTTCTGTCGGAGCGGAACAGGAATATTTTCTGATTGACCAGAAAAAAGCCCTGCAGAGAGAAGATATTATCTTTGCGGGACGTACATTATTCGGAGCACCGGCACCGAAAGGACAGGAGATGGATGACCACTATTTTGGTGTTATCCGTGAGAGAATCGGTGCTTTTATGAAAGATTTAAACATCGAACTGTGGAAACTCGGCGTAACTGCCAAAACACAGCATAATGAAGCAGCACCGGCACAGCATGAGCTGGCACCGATTTATGAATCTGCCAACATTGCGGCTGACCATAATCAGCTCATTATGGAGACGATGAAGCGTATTGCAGGCAAACACGGACTGCGCTGCCTGTTACATGAGAAACCGTTTCAGGGAGTCAACGGCTCCGGCAAACATAACAACTGGTCCATTACGACGGACAACGGTGTCAACCTGTTAGAACCGGGGCAGACTCCGAATGAAAATGTACAGTTTCTGCTGGTACTTGCCTGCATTATGAAGGCGGTAGACACGCATGCGGACCTTCTTCGTCAGAGTGCGTCCAATGTCGGAAACGATCACAGACTCGGTGCAAACGAAGCACCGCCGGCAATTATTTCCATCTTCCTCGGAGAACAGTTAGAAGATGTCGTAAAACAGCTGGTAGAAACGGGAGAAGCGGCTAATCTGATTAAGGGCGGCAAATTGGAAACAGGTGTATCGACGCTTCCTGATTTCCAAAAAGATGCGACAGACCGTAACAGGACATCGCCGTTTGCCTTTACCGGTAATAAATTTGAATTCCGTATGGTTGGTTCGGAAGACTCAATCGGAAGTCCGAATACCATTTTAAATGCGATTGTTGCCGAAGCATTCTGCGAGGCTGCAGATATCTTAGAGCAGGCAGATGATTTTGATGTGGCAGTTCATGACCTGATTAAAGAATACATGACAAAACACCAGAGAATTATCTTTAACGGAAACGGGTATTCCGAGGAATGGGTAAAAGAGGCAGAAAGAAGAGGACTGCCTAATATCCCGTCTATGGTGGAAGCGGTGGAGACGCTTACGACTCCGAAAGCAATCAGCCTGTTTGAAAAATTCGGTATTTTTACGAAAGCAGAATTGGAATCCAGAGCGGAAATCCTGTATGAAACTTATGCGAAAACCATCAACATCGAAGCACTTACGATGATTGATATGGCAAATAAACAGATTGTGCCTGCGGTAATCCGTTACACAAAGACACTGGCAGATTCGGTACTTGCCGTAAAAGCGGCAGGAGCAGATAATTGCGTGGCATCCGAAATGTTACAAAAAGTAACGAAAACATTAAAGGACATGCAGTCGGCACTGACAATTCTTACAGATCTTGAGAAAAAAGCATCTGCGATGCCGCAGGGAAAAGAGCAGGCATTTTACTATCATGAGCATGTGATAAAGGCAATGGAAGATTTGCGCAAACCGGCAGATGAACTGGAAAAAATGGTCGATAAAGAATATTGGCCGTTCCCGACTTACGCAGATCTGATTTTTGAAGTATAAAAATTTTTTTAAATTAGGGGTTGCATTTTTAAAAAGGTTGCGGTATTGTATAAAAAACAAAATAAAATGTTTTTTCGAACGAAGGCGTTCCAACAGAAGTTGGAGCGCCTTTTTCATTGTTATTTGAAAAATCATGAAAATTATCAAGGAGGTTAGGGATTATGAGTGAGGTTTTGAACGTGGAAGAAATCTTTGGGGAAAACGTGTTTACGTTGGGAACCATGAGAGAAAGACTTCCGAAAAAAGTATTTCAAGAAGTAACACGCGTAATGGATCAGGGAGGAGAATTATCCCTGGAAGCAGCAGATGTAGTTGCAAAAGCAATGAAGGACTGGGCAGTTGAAAAAGGGGCAACCCACTATACACACTGGTTCCAGCCGTTAACAGGTATTACAGCTGAGAAACATGATTCCTTTGTTTCCCATCCGGATAAAGACGGAAAGATGTTAATGGAATTCTCCGGAAAAGAATTAATTAAAGGCGAACCGGATGCATCTTCTTTCCCGTCAGGTGGTCTGCGTGCAACATTTGAAGCAAGAGGATATACCGCATGGGATATCACATCTCCTGCATTTATTAAAGAAGCAGCAACAGGACCAATTCTTTGTATTCCGACAGCATTTTGTTCTTATACAGGTGAGGCACTTGATAAAAAGACTCCGCTTCTTCGTTCCATGGAAGCAGTCAGCGAACAGGCTCTTCGTATCGTAAGATTATTCGGAAATACAGAGGCAACAAAAGTTACCGCTTCCGTAGGACCGGAACAGGAATATTTCCTGGTAGACCAGAAAAAAGCATTACAGCGTGAAGATATTATCTTTGCAGGACGTACATTATTCGGTGCACCGGCTCCGAAAGGACAGGAACTGGAAGACCACTACTTTGGTGTTATCCGTGAAAGAATCGGCGGATACATGAAAGACTTAAATAAAGAACTTTGGAAACTCGGTGTTACGGCTAAAACACAGCACAACGAAGTTGCACCGGCACAGCATGAACTGGCACCGATTTATGAAACAGCCAATATTGCGGTAGACCACAACCAGATTGTTATGGAAACGATGAAACGTGTTGCCGGACAGCACGGCATGCGTTGTCTGCTCCATGAAAAACCGTTTGCAGGTGTCAATGGTTCCGGTAAACACAATAACTGGTCCATTACAACCGACAATGGTGTAAACTTACTGGATCCGGGCGATACACCGAACGAAAACATTCAGTTCCTTTTGGTATTGGCCTGCATCATGAAAGCTGTTGATACACACGCAGATTTACTTCGTCAGAGTGCATCCGACGTTGGTAACGACCACAGACTTGGTGCAAACGAAGCACCGCCGGCAATTATTTCCATGTTCCTTGGCGAACAGCTGGAAGACGTTGTAAAACAGCTCGTTGAAACAGGTACTGCTACAAGCTGTAAAGAAGGCGGAATCCTCGCAACAGGTGTTTCCACATTACCGGATTTCAAAAAGGATGCAACAGACAGAAACAGAACATCACCATTTGCGTTTACCGGAAACAAATTTGAATTCCGTATGGTTGGTTCCGAAGACTCAATCGCAAGCCCGAACACAACCTTAAATGCAATTGTTGCGGAAGCATTCTGTGAAGCAGCAGATGAACTGGAAAAAGCAGAAGATTTCGATGCAGCAGTTCATAATCTGATTAAGAGATATATGACAGAACATCAGAGAATTATTTTCAACGGAAACGGATATTCCGATGAATGGGTTGTGGAAGCTGAAAGAAGAGGACTTCCGAACATTAAATCCATGGTTGAGGCTGTTGAGACATTGACAACCGAAAAATCTATCAAACTCTTTGAGAAGTTCGGAATCTTTACAAAGGCAGAATTAGAGTCCCGTGAAGAAGTTCTTTACGAAACATATGCAAAAACCATCAACATCGAAGCACTTACCATGATTGATATGGCAAGCAAACAGATTGTTCCGGCAGTTATTTCTTATACAAAATCTCTTGCCGATACTATCAATGCAGTAAAGGCAGCAGGAGCAGATGCAAGTGTTCAGGTACAGCAGTTAAAGGCAATCAGCGAAAAACTTGCTCAAATGCAATCTGCACTGGAAGCACTTAAGAAAGCAGATGCAGAAGGCTCTGCAATGAGTGAAGGAAAAGAGCAGGCATTCTTCTATAAAGATGTTGTAAAAGAAGCAATGGCAGCACTTCGTGAGCCGGCCGATGAACTGGAAATGATGGTTGATAAGAAAGTATGGCCGTTCCCGACCTATGCTGATTTGATTTTTGAAGTTTAATAAATTTCAAAAAAATACAAAAAAGTACTTGCAAAAAGAGTAACAATAATGTATTATATCCAAGTGCCGGTCGATTGGCTGGCACTTGCTTAATGGGCTATCGCCAAACGGTAAGGCAACGGACTCTGACTCCGTCATTTCAAGGTTCGAATCCTTGTAGCCCAGTCGGAAAACTCTGACAGAGTGATCTGTCAGAGTTTTTTTCTCATATGGAAATGTTGCAATGATTTTTAAACAGCAGGTAAGGAGACAAAAAAATGTACCTTTACGAAACGAGAGTCGGATTCAGCAGAACAGATAAAGACAGAATTGTGACGATGGAGTCTATGATTGATTATTTTCAGGATTCCAGTTGTTTTCAGGCAGAACAACTGGGAGTCGGATTTTCCTATCTGGAACCGAACCATCTTGTCTGGATGCTCAACAGCTGGCAGATAGATGTGGCACAATTTCCACAATTCTATGATAAAATAACGGTTGGCACATTCCCATATGACTTTAAAGGGTTTTTCGGATATCGTAATTTCTTTATTGAAAACGAAGCCGGAGTAAAAATTGTGAATGCCAATTCCGTCTGGACATTAATGGATACCAAGAAACAGTGCCCCGCACGTCCCACGGAAAAACTTCTTGCCACTTATGAATTGGAAGAAAGACTCCCGATGGAATATGCACCGCGAAAAATTACAATTGCGCAGGAAGAGAGCATCATACGACGGGAAGAGACTTTACAGATTAAAGAATACCATTTGGATACCAATCAACATGTCAACAACGGACAGTATGTCCGGATTGCTTATGAATATCTGCCAAAAGACAGAAGATTTCATCACCTGCGTGTAGACTACCGCAGACAGGCAGTGCTTGGAGATACCATCATACCGATTCTTTATGAAAAAGATGATACCTGCACGGTCGCATTATGCGGCGAAGATGAAAAACCGTATGCGGTTATTGAAGTTTATTAAATCGAAAAGTTAGGAGTCAATATGCTGAGATTAGGAGAAACACAGACGCTGCAGATTATTAAAAAAGTAGAATTTGGCGTGTATCTGGCAGAGTCACCGGAAAAGGGCAAAGAAGAAAAAGTTCTTCTCCCGGCAAAGCAGGTCCCAAAGGAGTCTTCCGTAGGAGATGAGGTGGAAGTATTTCTTTATAAAGATTCAAAGGACCGGCTGATTGCAACGACAAACGAGCCGAAACTGCATATGGGAGAAATCAAACCGCTGACTGTTGTGCAGACAGGAGAACTGGGAGCATTTCTTGACTGGGGATTGGAAAAAGATTTGTTTCTGCCGTTTAAGGAACAGATTGTCAAAGTATCGAAAGGGGATATCTGCCTTGTTATGCTTTATACGGATAAGAGTAAGCGCCTCTGTGCTACGATGAAATTGTATCCGCATTTAAGAAAGGACAGCCCTTATAAAAAGAATGACAAGGTCACGGGAACAGTGTATGAAATCAGCCGCAACTTTGGAGCATTTGTTGCGGTTGACAATGCATTTTCCGGATTGATTTCCAAAAAAGAAATGATTCGTGACCTGAAGGTGGGAGAAATCGTTACAGCGCGCGTAATCAATAAAAAAGAAGATGGCAAGTTAGACCTTAGCCTGCGCGAAAAGACGTATCTTCAGATTCCTATAGATGCACAAAAAGTTATGAACAAACTGATGCAGGAAAACGGTGTTCTTCCGTTTACGGATAAAGCATCTCCGGAACTGATCAAGAATACCATGGGAATGAGCAAAAATGAATTTAAGCGTGCCGTTGGAAATCTTTTGAAAAACGGAAAAATAGAGATTACGGAGAATGAAATCAGATTATTGGATACGAGAGGATAAGAAATGGGAAAAAAGGGAGTTAACAGACTTTTTCTGGGAGTGATAGCATTTCATATTGCACTGGTAATTGTAATGATACTCTGTCCCGGCTTGTTTAAGATAGGGGTGATTGCCAATCTGCTTTTGGGAGAATTGGTGATTCTCATACCGGGACTGATTTATCTGTTGATTTATGTATGCAGCAAAAGACCTGAAAAGGAGCCTTTAAAAGACAGGCTGATGTTTCACAAGATAAAGCCGTCTACCTTTTTCATGAGTATTCTGTTTACGTTTTTAATGATGCCGCTTACCACACTGATTAATGCAATCAGTATGCTGTTTGTCGAAAATACAATGCTTGCGTTAAGTGATCGGATTATTGAACTGCCGTTTGCGGTGATGTTTTTTATTATGGCGATTTTTGGCCCGTTTTGCGAAGAATTCGTATTTCGCGGAATCATCTACGGAGGATATCGGAAGGAAGGAAGAGTTCTTGCGGCGGTTTTGCTTTCGGGACTGCTATTTGGGCTGATGCATATGAATCTGAATCAGGCGTGCTATGCATTTGTGATAGGAATTGCGCTTGCACTCCTGGCAGAGGCAAGCGGAAGCATCTGGACCTCTGTTCTGTTCCATGGTATTTTCAATGCACAGTCTGTCTGCATCATGTATCTGGTGGAAAAAATGATGCCGGGATATTATAGTGCTGCATCACAGGCGGCACTGACAAAAGAGGACATGTATCTTACCATCAGCGTTTATCTTGTCCTGGCAGTTGCAGCGACAGCCGCAGCACTCTGTGTGCTTGTATGGATAGCGGGAAATGAAGGACGCAAGGAACTGTTAAAGGAAGCGATTTTTGGAAAGAACGCAGAGAAGAAAACATTACTTACACCGACACTTATCATTGCAATTATTTTGTCGATTGCCTATATTATTTTTGATTTAGTCGGTTCTTCTATATTGGGATAAAAAACAGGCTGCCGCAGAGTATCCGGAATTTCTTTCCGGACATTCTGCAGCAGCCTGCTTCGGACTATGCACAGCAGTGCAACATCCTATACTACCATATCAAAGTTGGAACCGATGTGAGGGTTGACACTGCGTTCAAGCGCAGCGGCATCCATCATCTTCAAAATTCCCTGCCCGCTCTGTTCCATGGAATCCATGACATTAGAAAGGACAGCGACTCCAACATTTGATAAGGAGCTGCTCTGTGCCATTGCCATTGAAACTGATCCAATATCCATATCACAGCCCTCCTTACAGAAATGGTATCGACAGAAAACCGTAACTACTTAACAAGCAGATTGAAATATATGCCTTCATTTGTTATACTGTGTGATGAAATGAATGATTACTCGGGGGTAATATGCAGATTAAGGTATTGGGAATAACATTGACGGATCTGGGACTCCGCGAAGCACTTCGCCAGACAGACATTTTCTTAAAAAGCGGCGCACTGAACACCATAGCATATGTTTCTATGCAGAAATTAGTGCTGGCATCGGAAAATGAGGAAGAGAAACAATGGCTGGAAGAGATGGACATGACCATATGTGAAGATGCGGAGGTCTTACAGGCAGCAGGTATTACAAACCGATCCCGAATCCGTGAAACGGAAAAAAATGAATATTTAATTGAGTTGCTGCGCCGGATTAAGCATAACAACTATACAACTTTTCTGTTTACGGATACCGAAAAGAACCTGGTGCGGCTGGAAGAAGAACTGCATTCGATTATGCATGGTCTACCGATTAAGGGACATGCATCTTTGGAAGAATACGGTGAGAACCGAGAAGGAATCTGGAATGCCATGAATGTTGTGGCACCCAAAGTTATTATTTCCCGTTTCCCGTATCCGGAAGGAATGAAACTGATGCATGAATGCCGGATGCTTTTAAACGGAGAAATCTGGATTACACTTCCGGAACATATTAATGCAGAAAAGAAAAAATCTGTTCTCAGCAATTTGGAACAATATTTTTATAAACGAAGATTTACGAAAAAACTAATTCATTTTCAAGAAGAAAATCAGGAAGAGAACCGATGAGGTTCTCTTTTGTGATAATGGGGAAAAGAGATGATATGCTATTATGAATTTAAATCGGTAAACATGTAATGTTACAGTTTATTCTTATTCCGCTTGACTACTTTTTATCTGCAAGGTTTTACCCTGTCAAGGTTGCGAAGCACCCTTATCAGGGCAAGACCTTGACAGGGCAAAACCCTGCAGAAATATATTAAACAAGCGGAATAAGAATTATAGTGTCTCGAGTTCGAGACGCTTTTCTAACGGTGATTTCCAATCAGTGGTGTGTTGTATCGCAAAAGTAGCGGGAAAACACTGCAGCCAGTATGAATCCGCCACTTATTGCAACGCAATTGTCACAAAAGTAGCGGGAAAACATTAAAGCCAGTATAAATCCTCCATTTCTTACAACGTAACTCTCGCAAAAGTAGCGGGAAAACACTAAAGTCTGTATAGATCCTCCATACCGTGCAAAACAGTTCATGCAAATTAATTAGAAGAAACTGTAAATGGGGACATTCATACTGCTTTCGGTTGTGTAGGTTGACGAAACGAAAAAGAGGAGAAAGATGGAAAATAAAATAAAAATTGCATAAAAAAGTAACAAAATACTATAGATTTTTTTGGTATTTTCTATTAATATAGGAGATAGTATTGGGAAAAACCATTGGGAAATAAAAAAAGGTATTGTAAAAAAAGTACAAAAGAAAAAATGACCGCGTAAACGACGGTCCGGCAAAGGAGAGGGGAGCATGATTTCAAATCAAATTTTGCAGAACACAATCGAGGGATTAAAGGCGATTGCCAGAATAGAACTGTGCGTCGTTGACGTTGACGGTAAGATAGTAGCAGCCTCCAGTTCCGATATGGATCATTGCACCATACCGGCATTGGAATTTGCACAGTCACCGGCAGACAGCCAGGAAGTTGCGGGATGTCAGTTTTTCAAAATTTTTGATGAACAGCAGCTCGAATATATTCTGGTAGCGGGCGGTTCCGGTGAGGATGTTTATACACTTGGCAAAATGGCTGCATTTCAGATTCAGAATCTGCTGGTTGCTTACAAGGAACGGTTCGACAAAGACAACTTTATCAAGAACCTTTTGTTAGACAACCTTCTTCTTGTAGATATTTTCAGCAGAGCAAAGAAACTGCATATTCCGGCTGATGTCAGAAGAGTTGCCATGATTATTGAGGGCGGTAACGGCAAAGACGGCAACGTCCTGGAACTGATGCGTGCAAATTTCGGCTCCAATAATAAAGACTTTATTACGGCAGTAGATGAAAATAATGTAATCGTTGTAAAAGAACTTGATGAAACGGATGCAAATCAGGAAATTGATAAAATCTGCACCGCTTATAAAAACTTCTTAGATAAAGAAGGAATCCAGAATGTGCATATTGCATACGGAACTGTTGTAAAAGAGATTAAGGAAGTCAGCCGCTCTTATAAAGAAGCTAAGATGGCACTTGACGTTGGCAAAATCTTCTTTGATGAGCGTAATATCATTGCGTACAGTGAACTGGGTATCGGACGTCTGATTTATCAACTGCCGATTCCGTTATGTAAGATGTTTATTAAAGAAATATTCGGCGGCAAGAGTCCGGACGAATTTGACGAGGAGACATTGACAACAATCAATAAATTCTTTGAAAACAGTCTGAATGTGTCGGAAACCTCCAGACAACTGTTTATTCACAGAAACACATTGGTATACCGTCTCGATAAACTGCAGAAAACGACAGGCCTAGATCTTCGCATTTTTGAAGATGCAATTACCTTTAAGATTGCCCTGATGGTTGTAAAATACATGAAGTATATGGAATCTTTAGAATACTAGGAGAGTGAAGAAAGTGGCATCTAAAGAAAAAAGAATGAAAAAGACTCTGGACCCGGAGGATTTAATCGTCCTTGAAAATGTAACGAAATCTTATCAGACCGGCGCACCGGCTTTAAACGGAATTAACCTGAAAGTTAAAAAAGGGGAATTCGTCTTTATCGTCGGGGACAGCGGTTCGGGGAAATCAACCCTGATCAAACTGCTTTTGCGGGAACTCTTGCCGACTTCCGGAGAAATCTATGTAAACGGCTTGAATCTTGCAAAATTAAAAAGGCGTCAGGTT
>JAQXIR010000066.1 GCA_029007885.1 Lachnospiraceae bacterium
AACTTTTCTTAAAAGTAAATCGAGAAAAGACTTGTGTGTCACATTCTAGTAAAGTCAAATACCTTGGATACAGTTTCTATAACTATCGAGGCAAATGCAGATTCAGAGTACATCCAAAGTCGGTTACAAAGATGAAGAATAGAATCAGAGAACTGACAAATAGAAGCAATGGATGGGGAAATGAATATCGAGCACTAAAACTGACACAGTTTATAAGAGGTTGGGTAAATTACTTTGGAATGGCAGATATGAAGAAGCTCTTAAAAGAAACAGATGAATGGCTACGCCATAAAATAAGGGCAATCTATTGGAAACAATGGAAGAAGGTCAGAACAAAATATAGAGAACTCAAAAAGTTAGGTGTGGATAAGGAAAAGGCGTGGATTTGCGCTAACATGCGAAATGGAAACTGGTATTGCAGTGGATATTTTGTTTTGCAAACCGCATTTAACAACAAGAAACTCCGTGAATTGGGATATCCAACATTCACAGAGTTCTATTTGAAAATATGTGAAAACTAGAGAAGCGCCGTATACGGAACCGTACGTACGGTGCTGTGGGAGGTCGGTAGATAAAAGGATTATCTACCTCCTACCCGATTGTATTCACACGCTCTTATTTCGACATCAATATCCTATCGTTATCCAGCTGTTTACCTGCGTTTTCTTTAAACTGCTCTAAGAGATCATCTACCGTCATATTTTCCCGTTCTTTTCCCGAAACATCAAGGATAATGTTTCCGCTATCCATCATAAGGGTTCGATTACCCAGTTCCAGTGCCTGATGCATATTATGAGTAACCATCAGACAGGTAATGTTTCTTTCTTCGATAATATCTTTTGTTAATTTCAGTACCTGCTCAGCTGTAGCAGGATCGAGAGCCGCTGTATGCTCATCCAGCAAAAGAATTTTCGGTGTTACCATAGTTGCCATTAAAAGTGTCAATGCTTGTCGCTGCCCACCGGATAAAAGTCCTACAGGCTGTTTCATGCGGTCTTCCAATCCCATGTTCAGTAAGGATAGATATTCCTGGAAACGCTTTTTGTCAGCAGCATTGATATGGCTGAAAAAGGCATGACGGTTACGGGAAGCACGCAGATAAGCAAGTGCGATATTTTCTTCGATAGTCATGTGGGGGGCCGTGCCTTTTAGCGGATCTTGAAAAAGATGACCGATTACGCGGCTTCGTACGTATTCTTTTTGGTAAGTAATGTTTTCCCCGTCTAAAAAAATCTGTCCTTCATCGACAAAGAAGGAACCGGTAATTGCGTTAAACAGAGTGGACTTACCGGCACCGTTACTGCCGATAATCGTAGCAAAATCACCGTCTTTCAGATGTAAGGTTACATTTTGAAGGGCTTTTTTCTGATTGACCGTACCGGGATTAAAAGTTTTGGAAATGGAATAAATATCTAACATGCGCCGTTTCCTCCGTTCTTAAAATTTTTTATGGCAATTCTTCTCTGTCTCATAAAGGCAAATTTCTTCTTCAAATAAGGAGAGGCAATTGCAACTGCAACGATAATGGCAGATACCAGTTTTAAGCATTCGGCAGGGACATTCAGGCGAAGGGCTATCGCAACAATAAAGCGATACAGACAACTGCCTAAAATGACACCGAGTACGCGGCGGAACATAGAACCTTTTCCAATCAGCGATTCGCCGATAATCAGACTTGCTAAAGCAATGGTTACCATTCCGGTACCCAGGTTAATATCGCAGGATTTCTGATATTGCGCCAGAACACCGCCGGAAAGGGCAGTTAAGGAATTGGCAACACATAATCCTATCGTAATGGTAAAGGCCGGATTAATGCTGGAAGCACGAACCATATCCGCATTGTCACCGGTTGCCCGGATAGAAAGCCCGAGTCTTGTATTTAAGAATAAGGATAATAGTATTCCGACAATTACGACGATGATTAAAACGACGATGATTTTGTAGAAATTGCCGCCGATTGCATCCTTTGCCAGTGAGAAAATCGTTTCGCATTTAAAAAGATTGACATTAGATGCAAATCCCATAACGGCGATATTAATTGTATAAAGTCCTGTATTTACAATGATTCCGGCAAGGATCGATTCGATACCCATTTTTGTCTGCAATAATGCCGTGATAAATCCGGAGCAGATTCCTGCGGCCATAGCGGCAAACAGTGCCAGAAAAGGATGACCGGATATCGTGACCATGGCACAGACTGCACAACCTAATGTGAAACAGCCGTCTGTCGACAGGTCGGCAATATTTAATATAGAAAATGAGATGAACAGGGCAAGAGCAACAAGTGCATAGATACAGCCGAGCTCAAGTGCGCTTTGTACAATGGACAAGGTAAAAATCGATCCCATGGGAACCTCCTATATAAAACATTTTAATACTTATTCAAATTCTTCTGCTGTTTCAATTTCATTTACGCTATCGCATAATCCGGCAAAAGAACTGTAATCAAGACCGATGGCAGCAGCAGTTTCCGTATTTACGGTTGCGATACCGTTACTCATAGTCTGAACAGGTGTTGTCGCAGGGTCTGCACCGTTTACAAGGATATCGACTACCATGTCTGCTGTTGCAGTTCCCAAATCAACATAGTTAACACCAAATCCACAGAAAGCACCGTTTAAGGCAAAGGAATCGGCACCTGTATAGTGCGGAATGCCGGCAGCAATGAATTTTTCATAGATGGCAAGTTCAGCTGTCATAATGGTGTTGTCAGTCGGGGTAAAGATGGCATCAACGCCTGCAGCAACCAAAGCATCTGCAGCAAGTGATACTTCATCATTATTGGTACCTGTTTTTTCAACATATGTTACACCTTTTGCATCACAATATGCTTTTGCAGCAGCGATTGCAGCAGTGGAAGCATCTTCGCTCTTATTATAAAGAAGACCGACAGATTGAATATCAGGATTTGCGGCAAACATCAAATCCATTAAAGTATCGGTATTGAATGCATCAGAGGTACCGGTGATATTGGAACCGGGCGCTTCTAAGGAATCTACGAGTCCTGCGGTAAGCGGATCACTGACTGCGGAAAATACAACAGGAATCTGATTATCTTCCGTAGCAGCCTGCATAATCATTGCAGTAGGAGTAGCAATCGGAACAATGACATCCACGTTTTCTGCGATTAAGTCGGTAGCAATCTGATTTAACGTAGAAGAATCTGCCTGACCGTTATAGGTATAGTCGGCAAAATCAAATGTTACACCGAGTTCTTTTCCTTTTGCGGTAAGTTCGTCTTCAATTGCTTTTTCAATCTGATTTAAGGAAGCATCATCTACATATTGTACAATACCTACTTTGTATACGGTTCCTGATGCAGCGGTATCTCCCGCATCAGCAGAAGTGGAAGCGCTATTTCCACATCCGGTCATCATTGTTGCAGCCATTGCTGCGGTTAACAGTACGCTTAACAGTTTCTTTTTCATTTTTTCATTTCCTCTTTTCTTTGTTTTATTGTTTTTGGTAATAAGACAAAGCCATTTTGAATTCGCTTTTTCAACTGACGGGCACGTCTATGCAATAAAAAACGTCCCAAGCAAAGATGCTTGAGACGGTAATAAGTTCATTATTATCGCGGTACCACTCAAATTGACAAAAGTCCACTTTTTCATGTACGACTCATACATGCCGGATTGATAACGGGTTCGGTTCCCGGTGACGCCTACTGTTAGTTCGGGCCACCCTCGAAAATCCATTCAGCAAAATCTTCCATGTTGCCTTTCCACCGACGGCAACTCTCTGTAATTTCGGATATAAGCTTACTATTTTTTCTCAACGGTTTCTCTTATTATCGTCTACTATAAATGAAATAGAAGAAAATGTCAACTGTTCTTTTGAAATATTTCCCCGTTTGTCATTTCCCCGCTACTTTAGCGATGGTTACGTTACACGGTGTGGAGGATATATAGCAGTTTTAATGTTTTCCCCGCTACTCTGGCGAGGGTTACGTTACACGGTGTGGAGGATTTATAGCAGTTTTAATGTTTTCCCGCTAGTTTGGCGAGGGTTGCGTTCCACGGTGTGGAGGATTTATAGCAGTTTTAATG
>JAQXIR010000067.1 GCA_029007885.1 Lachnospiraceae bacterium
GACAATCGTTGCACACTACGGCAGGTTTCTTTGCGTTTCTTTCGTCGTGGCTTGCACTTGACTTGTATCAGGTTTTTACCGGGAAACGGATTTTGCTTTCTGACTTTGTAAGAATCGGACTTGTCTTTTATCTGGGGATTATCTTTTCCCAAATGGTATCTCCGGCATCCGATTATTATGCACAGTTATTAATTTTCGATATTCTGATTCTGTGGCTTTCACAGGACGAACGCAGAAAAGAGGAAGATCAAGCGGCTGCTTCTTATGCGCCGTACGCATTACTTTGTATTCTTCTTGTTTACGCAGCGACTATTAAGTTTTCGATTGCTCCGCTATTGCTGTTGGTTTTAAAGCCGGCTGTAATGATGATTCAAAAAAAGGATGTCAAAAACATTGTAATCTGTATCCTGACAGGTTGTTTGATTTTACTTCCGTTTTTCATTAGAAATGTCATTATCAGCGGATGGCTGGTATATCCGTCTGCGGCGATTGATCTTTTTAACGTTGACTGGAAAATTCCAAAAGGACAGGTGCAGTATGATGCGATGGAAATCGGAGTCTACGGAAAAGGTATCAACGATGTCACGAAGAAAGATATGCCGATTACCGATTGGCTTCCTAACTGGTTTGATGGCCTAAAAAGTCTCGAAAAAGTATGGGTGCTTTTAACGGTTGCGGCACTGATAACGGGAATGATTTATTTGATGTCGATGTGGCTCAAAAAGAGCGGTAAAACGAGAGAAGTGACAGACTTTGCACTTGTTTTTGGTGTACTTTCCGTCTCGTCATTTTTCTGGTTCTTTTCGGCACCGCTTATCCGCTACGGATATGTATATGTCACGGCTATTCCGTTAGTGACATTCGGATACTTTTATGGCGTGCTTTTGAAACGGGTAAAACGGGAACAATATAAAAAAATCCTACACAGATGTATTCTTGCAGCTCTGACACTCTTTCTACTGGTACGCTGCAAAGGACTTGCTGCCGACATTAAGAATACGTGGCAGCAGGATTACTATGTCAGACAGGAAGACTACTACACCGGAGAAACCGATTCCTATACGATAGACGGTATTACGATTTACATTCCGCTGGAAAACGGTCAGATCGGTTATGACAAATTCCCGTCATCTCCGACCGTCCTTGATATAGAACTACGCGGCAACTCCATAGAAGATGGCTTTAGACAAAATACCTGATTTAAGATGGGAGGATTATATGAGTACAATTGAAAAGAATGATAAGATTTATGTGGCAGGACACAGAGGCTTGGTGGGAAGTGCGATTGTGCGCTCTCTAAAGCGGAAAGGATATACCAACATAATCGGCAGAACCCATAAAGAACTGGACCTTACCGAACAGGCGGCGGTACGTCGTTTCTTTGAGGAGGAAAGACCGGATGTCGTTGTGCTTGCAGCGGCAAAAGTCGGCGGAATTAATGCGAATCAGACAACACCGGCAGAATTTGCTTATGAAAACATGCAGATTCAATGTAATGTGATTAAATGCTGCCATGATTTTAAGGTAAAGAAACTGTTGTTCCTCGGAAGCACCTGTATTTATCCGAAAATGGCACCACAGCCGATTCCTGAAGATGCATTGTTAACCGGACCATTGGAAACGACAAATGAAGCATATGCGATTGCAAAGATTTCAGGACTTGAGATGTGCAAGTTTTATAAAATGCAGTATGGGGATGATTTTATCAGTTGTATGCCGACGAATCTGTACGGACCATACGACAACTATGATTTGGAAAATTCGCATGTTATGCCGGCTATGATTCGTAAATTCCATGATGCCAAAGTACAGGGGAAGGAAAGCGTGGAATTGTGGGGAACAGGAACACCGTTACGCGAATTCCTCTATTCAGATGATATGGCAGATGCCTGTGTATTTCTGCTTGAAAACTATAGCGGATTACAGCATGTCAATATCGGAACGGGAAAAGAGATTACCATTAAGGAACTGGCAGAAACCGTCCAAAAATGCGTTGGCTATACCGGAAAAATTGTATGGAATAAAGATATGCCGGACGGAACACCGAGAAAACTGACAAATGTTGATAAATTGCACGGACTTGGCTGGCACCATAAGGTAGATTTGGAGGAAGGTGTTAAGCTGGCTTATGACTGGTTCTGCGAGAATGTAGAACAAGCACGATTATAGAAAAGGATAATCAATATGAGAACATACGGTGTAATTATGGCAGGCGGCGGAGGAACCCGTTTCTGGCCGCTCAGCCGACAGGATAAACCAAAACAGTTTTTAAATCTTTCGGGAAAAGATACGATGGTGATGGATACGGTCAACCGGCTTCTTCACTTTGTAAAACCGGAAGATGTCTTCGTCGTAACAAATGCCCGCTATGAAGAAGCAACCTTGAAAGCAACAAAAGAAGTCTTGCGCCCGGACCATATTCTGGGGGAACCGGCAGCAAGAAATACGGCTGCCTGCATCGGATATGCGGCTATGGAAATCGTAAAGAAATATGAAGACGGAATCATGTGTATTCTTCCTTCCGATCATTTTATACGGGATGAGGAAACATATGTTGCTGTAATGAAAAAAGCCATTGAAGCGGCTCAAAAAGCAGATGCACTTGTGACAATCGGGATTAAACCGACTTTCCCGTCGACAGGTTACGGATATATCCGTTGCAAAAAGGAGCCGGAAAAAGAGATTTTTACGGTAGAAGAATTTGTGGAAAAGCCTGACCTAACACATGCCAAACAATATCTTTCATCAGGAGAATACTCCTGGAACAGTGGTATGTTTGTATGGAAAGCTTCCGTAATTCTCGACTATTTTAAAAGACTCCTTCCTGATATATATGAATATCTTGTAAAAATCGGCGATGCAATGGGAACAGAGAAAGAAAAGGACGTCATCTGTAAACTTTATCCGGACATCCCGAAAATATCAATAGATTACGGAATTATGGAAAGAGCCCAAGGCGTTCTGATGTTAGAAGGTGATTTTGGCTGGAATGACGTCGGAAGTTTTGATGCTTTGGAAGAAATCTATGAAAAGGATGCAGACGGAAACATCATTTTTGGAAATGCGAAATCAATTGACAGCAGCAATTGTATTTTCTACGGAACCGACAATAAACTGATTGCAGCACTTGGAGTCAATGATCTTGTAATTGCCCAGACAGATGATATTCTTCTAATCTGTGATAAAAAGCGGGCTCAGGAAATCAAAAAATTTCCGGAAGAGTTTAGCAAAACAGGAGAAACGACATATCTGTAATCTGACCGGGGCGAATTTTAGCGAAAAACAGCGAAAATATTCGAGCGGAATCGTTTTACTTAGAAATAGGCACATGTTATGATTTTAAGTAATCGCAGAATATGTGCATGCAAAAGCGGGTATGCCTAAGAAAAAGGAGGAATACTTGGAAATGGGGGACGATTTCGAAACGATAAAGTTAGAACAGTATGTGACGAGACTGATTTTGCAATTGGGAGTTCCGGCACACTTAAGAGGATATCAGTATTTACGCGAAGCAATTATGCAATCGGTGGAAGATATGGAACTGGTAGGAAGCGTGACAAAACTTTTGTATCCGGAAATATCAAAGAAATTTCATTCAACGGATCAAAAGGTAGAGCGGGCAATCAGAAACGCAATTGAAGTTTCCTGGACAAGGGGAAATACCGATATTTTTCGTGAAATGTTCGGGTACAGTATCGAAGAAGGGAGAATGCGCCCCACAAACAGCGAGTATATCGCAAGGGTTGCTGATAAAGTTCGTTTGGACTTTCCTGAATAAATGTGGTAAAATATACACCTACTAATATAGTAGGGTGGAAAGCATATGGAAATCATCGGCGTATTACTGATTTTTATCATGCCTTATATGGCAGGATATCTGTTAAAAGAAATTACAAGACAGAAAGAGACGAATCAAATTGAAACATATTTGATTGGTTTCTTTTTTCTTTTTTTTGTTCAGGGAGTTATTTTTATACCGACAGTTTTTTTATCGATTCCGTTTGAAACCGCCGGAAGTATCATGATTGCGTTGTTTTTGCTGATATCGGTAGCATTTCTGATTCTTCTGACTATTTCGTTCATCAAGTCTGCAAGGAAAAAGAAAGAACCGGAAAAAGCAGGTAGATGGAAAAAAGAAGAAGAGATTCTGGGAATATGTGCTTTTTTCGTTTTTCTCCTTGTTTTATTACGGATATTTTGGGGAATCGGGTATGCAAGAGAAGATGCAATGCTGGAAACTGTTAAAACAACTTTAGATACAAAAACGATGTTTCAATACCATCCGCTTACCGGACAGAAAATGGAATTCGGGATGATTGCGTCGAAAAAAATAGTGACTCTCCCGCTGTATTATGCATTTTTAACTTCGTTTACGGGTCTTAATGCCAATGTGCTCTTATATGGGATTTTGCCGGTTTATACACTGATGACCGCTGTCGGCGCCACATATCTTTTGGTATCTGATTTAGTGGGGAAAAACAGAACAAAAATACTCGTGTTTCATATATTGCTTGGCCTGTTAATTTTAGCGGGAGGATATCAAAGAGATATTGTGGGATATCATATCCTATATAACGGCTATGCGGGAGAGACCATTTGTGCAGTGATTTTTATTCCTTATATGCTGACACTCATCTTTCGATGGTATCATCAGGAAAATGCACAGGAATCGGTAACGGTATTAACGAGAATCCGCTATATTTCAAAGATATTGTTCCTGTTTGTTACGTCTCTTTTTATCACCGGAATTGCAACCGGTTTTCTGCCTCTTTTCATTACGGCATTCCTTGCCGGAATTTGTTGTCTGATTAAAACATGTAAGGAGGTAAGGGAATGCAGGGAATAATTTCCAACATGACATCCTGCTTTACGGATACAAAGTTAGCGGGAAGTTATTTCGCATTATATATCATCAGCCTGTTTTTACTTTCGCGGATGGAAAGCGAGAAGAATCGCTGGTATGTTCTTTATGCGCTTGCGGGCTTACTACTTGTTTTTGCCAATCCACTCACAATCTTTCTGCTTGGCAAAGCATTTCCGGTATTACAGTCATACAGACCGTTTTTAATGTTCATTCCGGTGCCTTTTTATATTGCATTTGCGGGAATGCAGCTATTTCCGACGATGAAAGAAGAAAAGAGTAAATGGATTTGTCTCTTTCTCATGGCACTTCTAATCGGAGTTGCAGGAGATTTTTACGGTCTTTATCAGCCGGCAGGAATCCCAAAAGAAAGGGTAACCAAGGAACAGGAACAGATTGTAGAAATGCTTTCCAAACGGAACGGAGAATTAGTCCTTGCCGATGAGAGCATTCTTCCCTATTTGCGCACACAGGGAGAGGGAATTACACTCTTATACGGAAGAGATCTCTGGACACCCGGCATGGATATGGGAATTGTGGACGGATATGGAGAAGAACTGACAGGACTTTATGAGGCAATGAAGAATCCACGGGATACGATGAAAGATATCAGTGAGACGGCAGCCTTATACGAATGCAATCTTTTCGTGATCAAGAATTATGAAAACAATCCTGTTCGTACGGGAAATTATAAACTTTTGCTGGAAACCGAAAACTATTTAATTTATGAAAAGAATTAGGAGGAACAGAAGATGGCACTGCTTAGTGTAATTGTCCCCTGTTATAACGAAGAAGAAAATGTTCACTACTTTTATGAAGAGTTGATGAAGAATGAGCAGTTTTTTAAAGAAAAGCAACTGGACGTAGAGATTATCTATATTGATGACGGTTCTACGGATGATACGGTTGCGGAAGTGAAAAAATTAAGAGAAAAGGACAAGCGTATTAAAATGGTTTCCTTTTCCCGTAACTTTGGCAAGGAGTCAGCAATCTATGCAGGCTTTAAAAAGGCACAGGGAGATTATGTTGTAATGATGGATGCGGATTTACAGGACCCGCCCTCACTGTTGCCGGAAATGTTTTCTTATCTGGAACAGGGGTATGATTCTGTTGCGACAAGAAGAGTGACAAGAAAAGGCGAGCCGGCAATTCGTTCTTTTTTTGCAAGAGCATTTTATAAAATCATGAACAAAATCAGCAAAACGGATATTGTGGATGGTGCAAGAGATTATCGGTTGATGAAGCGAAAGGTTGTTGATGCGATCCTTTCAATGGGTGAATATAATCGTTTCAGCAAAGGAATCTTTGGCTGGGTCGGATATGAGACGAAATGGATTGAATACGAAAATGTCGAACGGGCACATGGTGAGACAAAGTGGTCCTTCTGGAAACTGTTTCTGTATTCTATCGAAGGAATCACGGCGTTTAGTACGGCACCACTTGCGGTTGCTTCCATTATGGGCGTTTTATTCTGTATCTTGGCTTTTATTCTGATTGTTTTTATATTAATCCGTTCTTTAGTCTGGACAGACCCGGTAGGAGGATGGCCGTCTTTGGTCTGCATCATCAGTATGGTGAGCGGTGTACAACTTTTCTGCCTGGGAATTGTCGGACAGTATTTGTCCAAAACGTATCTGGAAGTTAAGAAACGTCCGATTTATCTTGTTAAAGAGGAAATCTAAATGGAAAAAATCAGCATTGTAGTTCCCATTTTTAATGCCGCAGATTATCTTGAGGAAACGGTATTGATGGTGTTTCGGCAAACCTATCAGAATTGGGAACTGATTCTTGTAGATGACTGTTCAACGGATGAAACAAGAGAAGTTCTACGCTTCATTCAGGAAGAGAATCGGGATGAACGCCTGAAGGTAATCTACAAAGAGAAAAATGAAGGCGCAGCGAAAGCACGCAATACGGGAATTGATGCGGCAACGGGACGTTATCTTGCATTTTTGGATGCCGATGATATCTGGAAAGAAGATAAACTGGAAAAGGAACTTGCCTTTTTACAGGAAAAAGAGGCAGCTTTTGTTTTTACAGCATACGAGTTCGGAGATGAAGAGGCAAACGGAACCGGGAAAATTGTTAAAGTACCGTCAACGTTAACGTATCGGGAAGCATTGTCACGGACGGTTATCTTTACGACTACCGTTTTAATTGATATGCAGAAAATAGACAGGAACTTGTGTCATATGCCGGATGTGCCCAGTGAGGACAGTGCAACCTGGTGGCAGATTCTGCGTGCCGGATATACGGCATATGGATTAAATGAGGTGACGGCAATCTACAGAAGACCGTCTAAATCCCTTTCTTCCAACAAAGGAAAGGCAATCAAAAGAATCTGGTATTTATACCGAAAGGTGGAAAAACTATCAAGGATAGAGAGTATCCGGTATTTTACGGGATGGGCGGTTCGTGCGACATTGCGCAGACTGTAACTGTAAATATACAAGTACTGTGGAGGACAAACTGATGAGCAAAAAGGAATCCTTAAAAAGAACAGTCATTCTTTTCTTGTCTTTATTGGGACTACTGATTTTGACGGCAATGTACGCCTATGTCTGGATAGAATGTTATCATATGAAACTGGCATGGAAGACCCACTATACTTTTAAAGGGCATCTTCTTATGATATTTGTCTATTTTGTACTGCTGTTTTTCTTCTCCAGCACCTACGGAGGACTGAAAATCGGCTATCTGAAGCCTGTAGATGTTTTTATTTCTCAGGTTTTTGCAATTGTATGTGCCGGAATTATTTCGTATCTGCAGATTTCCCTGATGGAAGTAAGGCTTGTAAAAGCAGGTGCAATGATTGATATGGTATTGATTCAGATTGTATTTGCGGCACTCTGGACCTATCTGTGTAATCGGATTTATCGTCTTTTCTTCCCGCCGCGGGAACTGATGATTATTTACGGCGATCACCCGATAGAAGATATCATGAGAAAATTTTCCAGTAGGAAAGACAAATATCGGATTACCAAGAGCATTCATATCGCGGAAGGACTAGAGAAAATCGAAGAACTCGCGGTAAGCGGTGCTTATGATGGCGTGGTAATCTGGGATATTCCGGTTTCGGTGCGCAACAATCTTTTAAAATTTTTCTACAGCAGAAATATACGCGTTTATATGATGCCGAAAATATCGGATGTAATTATCAAGGGTTCCGATCAATTACACTTGTTTGACACACCGATTCTTCTGACAAGAGAATATTCGCTAAAAGTAGAACAGCGTTTTATGAAACGCCTGATTGATATTATCTGTGCGTTACTGCTTACCATCATTACTTCTCCGATTATGCTTGTTACGGCCATTGCGATTAAATGCTATGACGGCGGACCGGTTTTATACAAACAGACCAGATGTACCATAAACGCAAAAGAGTTTTCTATTTTGAAATTCAGAAGTATGCGTGTGGATGCGGAAAAAGACGGAGTGGCCAGACTTGCCGCAAAAAATGATTCCCGAATTACACCAATTGGGAAATTCATCCGCGCAGTCCGCATTGATGAACTGCCGCAGCTTTTTAATATTTTAAAGGGAGAAATGTCTTTTATCGGTCCAAGACCGGAAAGACCGCAGATTATTAAGGAGTATATGGAAGAGATGCCGGAATTTGCTTTTCGTATGAAGGTAAAAGCAGGACTGGCAGGTTATGCACAGGTTTACGGAAAGTACAATACGACACCGTATGATAAGCTGAAACTGGATTTGTCGTATATCGAAAACTATTCCGTATGGCTTGATATTAAATTGATGATGCTGACTTTAAAAATCCTGATTCGGCCGGAAAGCACGGAAGGTGTCGATAACACACAGATTACCGCAATGAAAAAGGATTCGGGAGAAGATTCCAGGTAAAGGAAGGGTTCTATGGAAAGAGAAAAATATATGCGGGAAGGCATAGACTTAAAGCGCCTTATCCTGCTGTTTCTAAAGAAAACATGGGTAATTCTGCTTACAGGAATACTTGGCGCGGTTATCGGAGGACTATTATATAATGCAGTTGTGGCATATAGGAGTGAGGGACCGCAGTACCGCCTAAGCAGCGACTATTTTATTACGTTTAACTTCAGTGAATACGAGAACAGTTCCGACTATTACAATGCTTATACCTGGAATGGCTTTTTACATGATGATCCGATTGTGGATGCAGCCATGAAATATTTGCCGGATACCGTGAAAAAGGAAGAAGTAAAAGACGCTGTCTTAGGAGAGATGTTAGGAGACTACCGGGTACTGACCGTACATGTTACAACGAAAGACCCGAAACTGACAGAAGAGATTGCTTATGCATATACGCAAAGCCTTGCAGAATTTGCGGATAAAATTGAGATGCTAACGAGTGTGGAGCTCTGGAGCAGAGGGACTACAGAACTCGTCAAGGAAAATAACAGGACTGCGAATGCTGCATTTTTAGGCGGACTATTGGGTGTCTTATTTACGATTATTGTATTGTTGATTCTTTACCTGTTAGATGACTCCGTATATGTGGAAGCGGATTTCGCAAAACGTTATCAGATTCCGTTCTTAGGAACGGTTACCAATAAAAAAGAAGAACGCCGTTTACAGGAGATTAAGGATAATTATCAATATCTTTGTAAAAGCCCGGACGGATACTACCTTGTGAATGTTGCAATGACAGAGACAATAGAAAATCCCTGTGTGCCGCTTCTTGTATCACTTTGTCCCGGAATAAAACGTCAGGTTTTCTTAAAAGAAGACGGATTTGAGAAAATCCGCAAAAGCGGCGGAGCAATTCTTTTGATACCGTATGGAAAAACAAACGGAAAACTGACAGAAAAGACGATTATGACACTGCAGAAACAGGATTGTCAGATTGCAGGAGCCATTTTAACCGATGCGGATGATAAATTTTTGAAGGCATATTATTTGGGAAGAAAAGAGTGAGTAAAATGACGCTGGAAACACTTGTCTCAGCAGTAAAAGAAAATACAACGACACTTGCATCTAAAATGAACCTGGAATCGGATGCCATTATTATTAACCAGTGTAACATCAATGCATATGAGGAATACGAATATGGCGGGCATTGCATCAGGTGTTACAGTTTTCGGGAAAAAGGTGTGGGATTATCCAGAAACAATGCATTGATGCGTGCAAAGGCAGACATCATTCTTTTTTCGGATGAGGACATTGTTTATCAGAACGGATACGCAGAAAAGATTCTGAAAGCATTTGAAACATATTCGGATGCCGACATGCTTCTGTTTAACATGAGCGTTTCCAAAGAACGAGCAACGTACCACACAGAGAAAAAGACGAGGATACGCTGGTATAACTGTGGCAGATATCCGACTTACAGTTTTGCCATTCGTCGTGAGAAATTACATAAGAGCGGCATTACATTTTCTCTTCTGTTCGGAGGCGGTGCAAAATACAGTAACGGGGAAGACAGTATCTTTATCCGGGAATGTATCAAAAAAGGGATGAAGGTATATGCGCTTCCGGTTTTAATCGGAAAGGAAGTCGCAAGGCAGTCCACATGGTTTCATGGATATAATGAAAAATTCTTTTTTGACAGGGGTGTGCTTTACCGTTATTTATATGGAATTATGGCAAAACCGTTTGCAATGCGGTTTCTGCTAAAGCATCAGGATGTCTTTTTTCAGGAAGGAAATGAGATCCCGCTCAAACAGGCGTATAAACTGATGAAGCAGGGAATGAAGGAAATGAGGTAGGAATGCTATTATATTCGGCAGTTGCGGCAGTTACGATATTGCTGGCATGTATGGTTTGTAACCATCCGGTAAAAATTGCACATGGTGTTACAAGGCAGCAGATGCTCAACAAAGTATATCTGACGGCAATCTTTTCTGTTTTGTTTCTTCTTTCGGCACTCCGTTTAGAGGTGGGAAACGATTACGGTACCTATGTAACGACTTGCCATGAAATATATAATAACGGCTATGTTGTGACGGAACCGGGCTATAATTTTGTGGTTAAGGCACTTTACACATTATCGGGAAAAGAAGATTATCTGCTTATGTTTGCTTTTTTCGCATTTGTTACCATTCTTCTGTTCCTGAAATCTTTTTTTGATCAGAGTGACAATTTTGCCATGACATTCTTTTTATTCATGGCACTGGGACTATATTTTAGAACTTTTAATACCGTACGGTATTATTTTGCACTGGCAATTACGTTGTACTCACTTCGCTATGTCATCAGAAAAGAGTACGGGAAGTTTCTCCTTTTGATTTTATTTGCAGCGCTTTTCCATAAATCGGTGTTGATTGTGATTCCACTTTATATTCTAGCAAATCGTCCATTGCGCAGATGGCAGATGATTCTGATGGCATCATGTGGGGCAGCTATCTTTGTATTTCAGGATTTTTTCATGAAGATTGCATTAAAGCTGTATCCATCCTACGTCAATACGCCGTATCTGGAACAGACAACGGGAATTATCGGCAACCTTACGGGAATCGGCAGGTGTATTGCAGTGCTGCTTTTGTGCCTTGTGGCATATCAGGAGACGATTAAAGACAATGCGGATAACCGTCTGTATTTTAATCTGAATCTGATGGCGATTCTGTTGTATCTTTGCGGTTCGTTTATTCCGTTGCTTTCCCGCTTTATCTACTATTTGATTGCACCGCATATCCTCTTGATACCGGGTGTGATTTTCAGAATTCAGGATAAAAAGAAGAAAAAAATGATAATGATTTTTACGGTCGTTGCAGGAATCCTGTATTTTCTGCTGTTTTTGAAAACAGCTTCACAGGAAGGTGTCCGCGTACTGCCGTATCGGTCATGGCTTTTTTATGAAAAGGAATGGTTGGATGCAACAGACATTTTTTAGTATTATTGTAGTTTCTTTAAATCCCGGACAGCGGTTAAAAAAGACACTGGACAGTATCAAAAGACAGTCTTTTACGGATTATGAAGTAATCGTGAAAGACGGAGGTTCAAAGGACGGATCCTTACAAACATTGCAGGAAGAAGGATACTTTGATGACTTTCCCAAAAGCCTTGTAATAGAAAAGAGCGATCAGAGTATCTATGACGCAATGAACCAGGCACTTGCGGAAATATCCGGAAAATACGTCCAGTTTTTAAATTGCGGGGATAGTTTTTACGGAAATGATGTATTAAGCAGTGTGTTTACGTTTATCAAAGAACAAAAGGAAGAGACTCCTGCTATTTATTATGGTAGTCAGTATAACGAAAAACAAAGCTGTATCGTGGCATCCGCTCCGCAGATGAATGATTTTGTCTGTTACCGTAATGTTCCCTGTCATCAGGTGTGCTTTTACGACAGCCGCTTGTTTGCAAAACGCGGTTATTTGACGGAATATACAGTGCGCGCGGATTATGAACACTTTCTGTATTGTTTTTACGAAGAAAAGGCAAAGACATTTTGCATGCCACATGTTATTTGTTTTTATGAAGGCGGCGGCTATTCGGAAACTGCTAAAAACAGGAAGATCTCCGCAAGACAGCATAGAGAAATTACAAAGAAATATATGGGGAGCAAGGCACTCTGTTACCGGTTGATTATGCTGCTTACCCTTGCGCCTTTACGTACAAAACTTTCACAAAGCAAATATTTTTCTCATTTTTATAATGCAATTAAGACAACGATTTATAAAAAGCGCAGATAATCTATCGGAAAGGAGCCACCATGCGGATTTTATGGCTGTGTAATATCATGCTCCCGGCAATTGCCGAAAAACTGCATAAAGAATACAGTGTCAGAGAAGGGTGGCTTACAGGGACGTTCAGACGGCTGACTGAAGAAGAACCACAGGATCAGATTGCACTTGCTGTCTGTTTCCCGGTATCGGAGGAATGGAAAGAATTTCATCAGACGCTTGACTTCCCGAAAAGAAAAGTAGAATGTTACGGATTTGAAGAAGATTTGTCACATCCGGAAAAATACGATCAGAGTATGGAAATACGTCTTGCTGAGATTATCCGGGATTTTAAACCGGATATTGTTCATATTTTCGGCACGGAATTTCCGCATGCTTTAGCGATGACAAAAGCATTTCCGCATCCGGAGAAAATTCTTGTCGGATTACAGGGAATTATCGGCGATTGTGCAAAAGTATATCAGGCAGGACTCCCTGCAAAAGTAGTAAATCGCAGGACGTTTCGAGACCTGTTGAAACAGGATGGCATTTTACAACAGCAGGAAAAGTTTAGAAAACGCGGGGAATTTGAAAAACAAACGATTGCTTTTGCCGGTAATGTGACGGGAAGAACAAGCTTTGACAAAGAAGCGGCATATCAAATGAATCCGGATGTAACTTACTATGCGATGAACGAGACGATGCGGCCCTGCTTTTACACCGATAAATGGGAGAAGGAATATTGCAGGGCACACAGGATTTTTGTAAGCCAGGCAGACTATCCGCTAAAAGGATTCCACTTTTTACTGAAAGCACTGCCTAAAATTAAATTACATTATCCCGATACGGAAGTGGTGGTAGCCGGAAACAGTATTGTACGGTATCAAAGCCTGAAAGATAAAATCAAAATATCTTCCTACGGAAAGTATTTGCGCTCCTACATGGAAGAATGGGAACTTGATAAGACGATTACCTTTACCGGACCGCTTTCTGCAGAGGAGATGAAAGAACAATATCTGTCATGCAACACCTTTGTATGCCCATCCGTTCTTGAAAACTCTCCCAATTCCGTTGCGGAAGCAAGACTTTTGGGCGTTCCGGTGGTGGCGTCAAATGTCGGTGGAATCCCATCCATGATTACGGACAGGGAGGATGGACTTTTGTTTGCATCAGGCGACAGTGAACAACTGGCGGACTGTATCACGGAACTTTGGGGAAATGATGCACTTAGTGTAAAAATATCCGATGCTGCAAGAGCACGTGCACACAAGATGCATGATGCGGATGAAAATTACAGCCGCTTACTTGAAATTTATCGGGAAATTTTAGAAAAAGGAACTGCATGCGATGAAAATTACCATGATCAGTAATTACATTAATCATCATCAGATACCGTTTTCTGACGAACTGTATGACAAAATCGGAGATGACTATTGTTTTATCCAGACCGAACCCATGGAAGAAGAACGGGTAAAGATGGGATGGGGACTGGATGCTTCTAAAATTCCGTATGTCAAGTTTTTATATCTGGATGAAGAGGCATGCAGGGAAAAAATTCGCACATGCGATATTCTGCTGGTAGGATGGATGGAACGCGAAGACTTAATCAAAGAGCGTCTTTCCAAGAACCTGTTAACAATTCGCATCAGTGAACGTCTTTATCGCGAAGGGCAGTATAAGGCAATTTCACCGAGAGGCCTTATACGAAAATATAAGGAACATACAAAATACCGTAAAAGCAATGTCTATCTTTTGTGTGCAGGTGCATATGTTCCTTCCGATTTCCATCTTGTACGGGCTTATCCGGATAAGATGTACCGCTTTGGTTATTTTCCGAAGACAAGGTATTATAAAGAGAACGAATTGTTTGAAAAGAAACCGCCGCTTACTGCTGTCCAAATTGTCTGGGCCGGCAGATTCATGGCTCTGAAACATCCGGAATTTGTCACAAAAATTGCCAAGGATTTGAAAGAAGCGGGGTATACATTTCATATTCATATGATTGGCAGCGGTGAACTGGAAAAACAGGTAAAGGATGAGATACAAAACTTCGGATTACAGGAAGAAATTACGTTGTATGGATTTTTATCACCCGAAGAAGTCAGAGATATCATGGAGACATGCCATATTCATCTGTTTACCAGCAATTATCTTGAGGGCTGGGGAGCTGTTGTAAATGAAGGAATGAACAGTGGGCTTGCAGAGGTGGTAAACTCCGAAGTGGGATGTGCGCCATTCCTGATTAAACACGGGAAAAACGGACTGATTTACCGGGAAGGAGATTATCCGGATTTTAGGGATTGTGTGATTCGGCTCTTTCAGGAAAAAGAGATGATTACAAGACTGGGGAAAGAAGCGTATCGAACGATTACAGAGGAATGGAATGCAAAACATGCAGCTGAAGAATTGTTCCGGTTCTATGAAGGATTTCAGAATGGAGCAATCATACCGCCGCTTGGCGGACCTTTCAGCAAAGCCCCGGTCATTGCACCGAGAAAGATGTATCGCAGAATGATTGAAGAACAGAAGAAAGGGACAGAGTGATGAAAGAATCCGATATTCTGATCAGTGTTATTATTCCGGTCTATAATGTTGAAGACTGTCTTAATCGATGTGTTACATCGGTCTGTAATCAAACGCATGATAAGATGGAAATTATTCTGGTAGATGACGGTTCTACCGATAACAGCGGAGCGCTATGCGAACAATTTGCCAAAGACGACGAACGCATCCGTGTCTTTCATAAAGAGAACGGAGGCTCTTCCTCGGCAAGAAACCTCGGTCTTTCCCATGCAGTCGGAACTTATATCGGATTTATTGACAGTGATGACTATATTGAACCCGATATGTATGAATGTCTTCTAAAGACCATTATACAAAATGATATTCTGATGGCACAGATATCCAGAAATGAAATTGACGAAAATGGCAGAAAACTGCCGGATGTATGCATTCCGCCACAAAAGGAAACAATGGTATCATCCCAAAAGATGATGGAAGAACTCTTAATGCATCGTGGCGATTGCTCTTTCTGTACCCGCCTTACGCATAGAAGCCTGTTTGAGAATAAAAGATTTCCGGAGGGAAAATTAAACGAGGACTTTTATCTTTTGGTACAGATGCTTTTGGAAATAGATGAGTTTATGATTCTTCCGGAACAGTATTATCATGTGTTCTACCGAATCGGCAGTAACAGCAGAAAAAAGGATAAAAATGATTTTCCGCAGGTTTATACGGATATCGTAGACAATGCGGATATGGTAACGGAACTTGTACAGACACATTATCCGGATTTACAGGAAATGGCACTGCGTTTTGGCTTCTATCAGAGACTGGAATATCTGCTGCATATTCCGATTAACAGGATGAATCGGGACAATTCCTTTTACCGGGAAAATGTGTGCGGTTACTTAAAAAAGCATTGGAAAGAGATTCCAATAAATCCATATCTTACAAAGAAAAACAAGCAATATCTGCTATTGCTTACGCTGGCACCGAAAACAGTCCGTATCCTTCACGCGGGACTGCGTGCATTGCATTAACGGGGCAGGTATGATATAATTTGCATTGCGATAAAATCGGATGATTGAGAAGAAATAGAAAATGCTGGGAGGCATATTATGTTAAATGATAAAACAATTTTGATTACAGGCGGAACAGGCTCTTTTGGAAAATGCTTTACCAAATACGTTTTTGAACATTATAATCCGAAGAAGATTATTATTTACTCCCGTGATGAATTTAAGCAGTTTATCATGGCAAACGAAATGAAGGAGTATTCTGACAGACTCCGTTTCTTTATCGGAGATGTAAGAGATAAAGAACGTTTAAAGAGAGCATTTGAAGGAGTTGATTATGTTGTTCATGCGGCAGCCTTAAAGCAGGTTCCGGCATGTGAATACAATCCGAACGAGGCCATCAAAACAAATATTCACGGTGCCCAGAATGTGATTGATGCGGCACTTGATACAAACGTGAAAAAAGTCGTTGCACTTTCTACCGATAAGGCAGTTAATCCGGTAAACTTATACGGCGGAACAAAACTGGTATCGGATAAACTCTTTATTGCGGCAAATGCATATGCCGGACATAAAGATATTAATTTCTCCATCGTACGTTACGGAAACGTGGCAGGCAGCAGAGGCTCTGTCATTCCGTTTTTCCATAACATCATCAAAAACGGCGGAAAGGAACTTCCGATTACCGATTACCGTATGACACGTTTCTGGATCAGCCTGACACAGGGCGTGGAGCTTGTCATTAAGGCGCTCGAAGAAGCAACGGGTGGCGAGACCTTTATCAGTAAGATTCCGTCCTTTAAGATTACAGATCTGGCACAGGCAATGATGCCGGGCTGTCAGATGCCGGAAGTCGGAATCAGAGAAGGTGAAAAACTTCATGAAATTATGGTAACTGTGGAAGATTCCATGACTACTTACGAATTTGACAAACATTTTATTGTTTATCCGCAGATGGTTTGGAATGACAAACAGAAACCAAACCCGGCAGGTAAAAAAGTGCCTGACGGATTCTCTTATAGTTCCGGTAATAATACAGAGTGGCTGAGTGTAGAAGAAATTCAGGAACTTTTAAAAACAATTGACCTTGAAAAATAAAATGCGACAACGGGACATGGAGGCATAGGAACCGCCATGTCCTTTTCGCTATATGGAAAGAAAGGATAGAATTATGGAAAAACCGGCTATCTGCGGGGGAACTCCCGTACGTGACAAAAAATTATTTTATGGACATCAATATCTGGATCAATCAGATTATGATGCCGTGATGGAAGTATTAAAGAGTGATTACTTAACATGTGGACCTAAGATAACCGAATTGGAAGAAAAATTGTGTGAGATTACCGGCGCAAAATATGCCGTTGTATGCAGTAACGGTACGGCTGCACTTCATATTGCGGCATTGGCAGCGGGAATCGGCAAAGGAGATGAACTGATTACAACTCCGATTACGTTTGCGGCAAGTGCAAACTGTGCATTTTACTGCGGAGGAAGACCGGTGTTTGCGGATATTAACGAAAAAACGTATAACATTGATCCCGCCAGTGTGGAAGAACATATAACAGAGCGGACCAAGGCGGTTGTGGCGGTCGATTTTACCGGACAGGCAGTGGAACTGGAACGTCTGCAGGAAATCTGTAAAAAGAATCATCTTGTGCTGATTGAGGACGGTGCACATTCCATTGGGACGAAATACAACGGAATTCCGGTAGGTTCTATTGCGGATATGACGACTTTCAGTTTCCATCCGGTTAAGACAGTAACGGGTGGAGAAGGCGGAGCCGTCCTTACAAACAGTGAGGAATATTATCAGAAGCTGTTACTGTATCGTTCACACGGAATTACAAGAAATGAACAGTTCCTGAAAAATGAAAGTCATGGACCGTGGTACTATGAACAGGTTGATTTGGGCTATAATTACAGATTAACCGATATACAGGCAGGATTGATTTTAAGCCAGCTTGACAAATTGGAAATGTTCAAAAAGAGAAGGAAAGAACTGGTTGCCCGCTATAATGATGCATTTTCCAAATTGGACACCGTTACGGTACAGGAAGAAATTCCACAGTCCGATACAACAAGGCATCTTTATATCCTGCGTCTTAATACAGACCGCCTGACAATTGACAGAAAGCAGTTTTTTGAGGCAATGGCAGCAGAGAATATCTGCTGTAATGTACATTACATACCGGTTTACTATTTCCCGTACTATGAAGAAAACGGATATAAGAAGGGCATCTGTCCGAAAGCAGAGGCATTGTATGAAGAAATGATAACACTTCCTTTGTATTATGCAATGAGTGACAAGGACTGTGATGATGTTATAAAAGCAGTAGAAAAAATTACGGAGTATTACAAAAAGTAGGAAAAATATGAGTGAAAAAAGGCTGAGTATTATTGTGCCGGTCTATAATATGGCGGCAGACGGAAAATTGAATTATTGTCTGGATTCTCTGGTTTACCAAACAATCTCAGATTATGAGATTATCGCAGTAGATGATTGCTCCACCGACAATTCCATGGAAATTCTAAAAGAATACGAGAAGCAATATCCAGATAGATTTATTGCGGTACATTCTCCTGTCAACAAACATCAGGGCGGTGCAAAAAATATCGGTCTTAAGATGGCAAAAGGCGAATGGATCGGATTTATTGACAGCGATGACTGGATTGTACCCGATTTTTATGAGCGACTGATAAGAAAGGCTGAAGAAACCGGTGCGGATATTGTCGGATGTGACTATTGCCTGACGAATGAGCATTCCATGAAAGTAGGGCAGATTGTACCGAACAATAAACCGGAACAGACAGGAATTCTTGATGATGAAAAACGAAAGAGCCTGATTTTAGACGGCGGAAGCCTTGTCGTTAAGATTTTTAAACGGAAAATGATTCTGGAAAATGAATTGTTTTTTCCGGAAAATATTTTCTATGAAGACAATGCTTTGGGAAATTCTTATCTGATTCTTGCGAATCGTTTTGAATATATCCCGGAGCCTCTTTACTATTACTATCAGCATGATACTTCCACCGTGCATACGATTTCACCGAAACGTTGTGAGGACCGGATGGAAGCCGGCAGGCTGATGATAGAAGATGCAAAGAAATTTGGGTATTTTGATAAGTACCGCAAGGAATTAGAGTATTCATTCACCCTGCTACATTATGTAAACACACTTTTTACGTATATGGCAGGGGTCAAACATACAAAATACAGTTTTGTCAAGCGGATGGGAACGGAAATCAGACAGTATTTTCCAGATTTTGAGAAGAATCCTTATTATCAGGAACGAACCCATGCGGAGGAGAAAAAACTGATTGCGATGCAACAGAAGTCGACACTGTATTTTATGGTGTACTACAAACTTTTGTGGGCATATCGAAATTTCAGGAAGAAGATGCGCTAACATTTATAAAAAGATGAGAAGGAACGGAAATGGAAATCGGAAGTGTTTATGAAATCAATCCTGACAGTGTTACCGGCTGTATGAAAAATGGGACCGGTGACCTTACACTTCATGAAGTGGATAAATTCGGAAAACAGAATACCGCATTTACCGGCTCCGGAAGAGAAGCCATTTCTCTTGCATTGCGGTCAATTGAAAAAGAGAATCCGGCTGTTACAAAAAAGTGTCTGATGCCGGCATATATGTGTGATACGGTTTTTTTCCCTTTTTCTCAAAACGGGTGGGAACTTGCTTTTTACCATATCGGAAAGGATATGAAAGCAGATGAAAAACAACTACGATATCTGATTGAGACAGAAAAACCGGGGATGCTGTTTATTCATGCATACTACGGTACCGATACCTGGAAAGAACTGCGCCCGGTGCTGCGGGAATACCAAAATGGTGGACTATTGTTGATGGAAGATATGACACAGTCCTATTATCTGAGAACAGAGTACCATGCAGATTACCTGATAGGAAGCCTGCGAAAGTGGTATGCGGTTTCTGACGGCGGATTTGTAACGACAAATCATACACTTTACCTGGAATGTGTGGTAAAGGACGATACCTTTTCTTGTAAACGCCTGAAAATGCAGACGGATAAATGGAACTACCTAAAAGCAATGCAGACAATATCCCGGGAAGCTTCAAGCGATGCGGAGGACAGGATAAGAGAACTACAGAAAATCAAGAAAGAATATCTGGCTCAAAACAGGGAACTGGAAGTTTGTCTTGACCGGAATGAAAAGATAACACAACTTTCAAAA
>JAQXIR010000068.1 GCA_029007885.1 Lachnospiraceae bacterium
TCTTTTTCTTTCTTTTCTGTATTTTCTAAGCTTGTGCTACCCAAAGCCTGTGCAAGTGCCTTTCCCATTGCCGTATTTGTATTACGCACAACGACTTTCTTTGTTTGTTTCTTTTCCGGTGCTTTCTTCTTGTTGACCGAATCAGTCTTTTTCTCTGCTGCTTTCTTCTGAAGTTCCTTGACATCATCCATTGTCATTCCAAGTTTTTCAAGCAGTTTCTTTGTTGCTTCATAAGACTCGGGATGTACGCTTGTTGCATCAAGTGGATTTTTACCATCATTTATCCGTAAAAATCCCGCACATTGCTCATATGCTTTCGGTCCCAGTTTCTCAACCTTTAACAATTCACTCCTGCTGTCAAAACGTCCGTTTTTCTCCCGGTAATCTACAATATTCTTTGCAATGGTCTTGGAAATTCCGGAAATATACTCTAAGAGTGAAGCGGATGCCGTATTCAAATCCACTCCGACTTTATTCACACTGTCTTCGACAACGCCATTCAAAGATTCCCCGAGTTTCTTCTGGTTCATATCATGCTGATACTGTCCGACTCCGATTGATTTCGGATCAATTTTTACCAGTTCTGCAAGCGGATCCTGCAAACGTCTTGCAATCGATGCAGCGCTTCTTTGTCCGACATCAAAGTTCGGGAATTCTTCCGTTGCCAGTTTACTTGCCGAGTAAACAGACGCTCCCGCCTCATTTACAATGACATACTGAACCGGGGTATCCAGTTCTTTAATCAATTCAACAATCACCTGTTCCGATTCTCTGGAAGCTGTTCCGTTTCCGACAGAAATTAAGGAAACATGATACTTTTTAATCAGTTTTTTCAATTCCTCTTTTGCTTCTTTTACTTTATTCTGCGGTGCCGTCGGATAAATCACTTTGGTGTCAAGAACTTTTCCCGTCTCATCCACAACTGCAAGTTTACACCCTGTACGGAATGCCGGGTCCCATCCAAGCACTACTTTTCCCGTAATAGGCGGTTGCATCAAGAGTTGTTCCAGGTTCTTTCCAAATACGGAAATTGCCCCATCCTCTGCTTTTTCTGTCAAGTCGTTGCGGATTTCCCGTTCAATTGCCGGTGCTATTAACCGCTCATAACTGTCTTCTACCACTGCCTGCAGGATTGGTGTTGTATATTGGTTTTCCTTTTCAATAACCTGTTTTTCCAGATATCGTAAAATTCTCTCAACCGGTGCCTCTATCTTAACAGTCAGAATCTTTTCCTTTTCTCCACGGTTTAGTGCCAGAATACGATGTCCGGCCACTTTACTTACCGGTTCTTCATAGTTATAGTACATCTCGTAAACCGATTCTGTCTTTTCATCCTTAACACTGCTTGTAATTTTACCTTCTTCCATGGTAGCCTGGCGGATATAACTGCGGTAGTCCGCTTCATCGGAAATCATTTCCGCAATGATATCTTTTGCACCGGCGATTGCCTGTGACACATCTGTCACTTCCTTTTCTTCGCTCAGATATTTCACTGCTTCCTTCTCAATTTCTTCCGTAGCATCCTGTGAAAGAATAAACTGTGCAAGACCTTCTAACCCTTTTTCCCTTGCAACACTTGCCCGTGTCTTTTTCTTCGGGCGGTATGGGCGATAAAGATCTTCTACGACAACAAGGGTCTGCGCTTCTTCAATCTTCTTCTTTAATTCTTCCGTCAGTTTTCCCTGCTCCTCAATACTGCTAAGTACCTGTGCCTTTTTCTCTTCAAGATTTCTAAGATAAGTAAGTCTTTCATCAAGATTGCGGAGCTGCTCATCATTTAGAGAACCTGTTGCCTCTTTCCGGTAACGGGAGATAAACGGTATCGTATTGCCTTCATCAATTAATTTTACCGCTGCTTCTACCTGCCATTTTTCTACCTGCAGTTCTTCCTTAATTTTTTGAATAATATCCATTTCCATACTCTCCTGATTTTTTATCATGCCACTTGAAGACCGGGGAAACCTCCCACACCTTCAGTTTTCTCTGTTCTATTGTAACAGACTAAATTCCGCAAGGGAATAGCGAAATGGAAAAGATAATTGAATGAAACTGTTTTCTTGTACAAATACTGCCAAAGTGTTATACTGACCTTACAATAAATCGGATGGAGTTATTATGGAAAACGAATTTGAAAACGAAACAGAAAATCAGTATAACGATGTTCCGGGCAATGGTCCTGTCGGCTACCCATATGTAAACAAACCGGGATCCGGCTATATTCCGGTACAACCTAGTCGTGTTTATGAAATGCCGAACAATTTGGCAAAGGCTGCTATGGTATTGGGAATTCTCTCCCTTCTTACCATTTTTACAGTCTATCTGCCCCTGATTTTAGGCTCCCTTGCTGTTATTCTGGCTATTCTTTCCAGAGGCAGCCGTAAGAAAATGCATGGTGATGCTAAAACAGGCGTAATAACCGGTACAATTTCTCTCTGTATTGTTCCGGCAATTGTAGCCGCTTCGTTTTATCTCGTTTTTACGAACCCGTCCTATTACGAACAATTCAATGATACCTATGAAGAGATGTATGGAAGAAGTTTCGACGATACGCTTGAAGGCATCAAAGACGGCACCATCGACTATGATGACATCTATGGCGACATCTATTAGAATAAATACCCTACTATCTATTTTAAGGAAGGAGTGGACTCTATGCTGAATATCTATAATGGTTATTCCGGTTATGATTATATCGGTCAATCTGTGAATTCTCCATTTGCCAAAGCCTCATCTGAGACTGTTCGCAATCCCGGAGAATCTACCCAGAAACTTCCCGGCAGAAAATCTTCTCCTGCCGAATGCGAAACTTGTAAAAACAGAAAATACCAGGACGGTTCCAATGATGTGAATGTTTCTTTCAAATCAGCTTCGCATGTATCTCCGACCGCAGCAGGTTCTGCCGTTCGTGCGCACGAAGGTCAGCATGTTTCTAATGCATACAAAGATGCCGCCCAAAATAACGGAAAGGTAGTTCAGGCAAGTGTTTCCATCCATACCGCAATATGTCCGGAATGCGGACGCACTTATGTATCCGGAGGAACGACCCATACACAGATTAAATACTACAATGAAGAAAATCCTTACCAGCAGAATTTAAAATCTTCCGACGGACTAAAATACCGCGGCAGAAATATTGATTTTGCCGGCTAGTGATTTTGGTAATTCTAATGGCTATAGGAGAATATTATGAATGTCTATAAAAGTTCTGCCCAGTTAAAGGCAGATGCACGAGAAAAACTGATTGGAAAATACGGCACGGTCATTGCTGCCTCCCTGATTGTCCAGTTAATTTCGTATATCGTTGCCGCCATTGCCGGTTTTATGACCGATGTAAGCTTGGCCGGATATGTGATTTATTATGCAGTATGTTTCATCATGGAACTGATTAATGCTGTATTTACCGTAGGACTTATTTATCTGAATCTGAATATTTCCTGTAACAGGGATTTTAAGACGAGTGACGTTTTCTATGGTTTTCGCACTCATCCGGACAAAGCAATCATTTGTAAATTAATTGTTTTCCTCTTTACATTGCTTTTCCTTGCTCCGGCAATCGTCCTTACCCTGCTTTATGTCTTTTTAGAATGGAATGCCGTATTTCTTCCTATCATTTCTCTTTTATATGTGATAGGCACAATTGCTGCTATATGGATTCATCTGCAATATTCTCAGATTTTTTATCTGATGTTGGATTTTCCGGAGTATTCCGCAAAAGAACTCCTTACCTTGAGTAAAGAAGTGATGAAAGGCAATATGGGTCGGTTATTCTATATTCATGTCTCCTTTCTTCCTCTGTATCTGTTGGGGCTCTGTTCTCTCGGAATCGGATTTTTCTTCATTTATCCGTATCGCAATATGACTCTTGCACAGTTTTATCTGAATCTGATTGCATGCAGACAAAAAGCAGCTTATTCCGAATGAATAAGCCGCTTTGGTTTTTGTTCTATTCTTTTTTCTCTCCAACGCTTTGCCACTTCAAGTATCCATTGATAAATACATCAATCGCGCCATCCATGACTGCATCTACATTACCACTTTCTACTCCCGTTCTGTGATCTTTTACCATGGTATATGGCTGGAAAACGTAAGAGCGAATCTGATTTCCCCAGCCGATTTCCGAAACTTCACCACGGATATCGGAAAGTTTTTCTTTGTTTTCTTCCTGTTTCAATAAGAACAGTTTCGCCTTTAACATCTGCATAGCCTTATCTTTGTTCATATGCTGGCTACGTTCATTCTGGCACTGTACCACGATACCGGTCGGAAGATGCGTAATTCTGATCGCAGAAGACGTCTTGTTAATATGCTGTCCGCCCGCACCACTGCTTCGATAAGTGTCTACGCGGATATCATCATCATTAATCTCAACATCTAAGTCCTCTTCTATTTCCGGCATGACATCAAGGGATACGAATGAAGTCTGACGTTTTCCCTGTGCATTGAACGGAGAGATTCTGACAAGGCGATGTACACCTTTTTCCGATTTCAGATAACCGTATGCGTTCTCGCCATTTACCTGGAATGTAACTGACTTAATTCCGGCTTCTTCTCCGTCAAGATAGTCTAAAACTTCTACCGAAAATCCTTTCTTTTCTGCCCATCTTGTATACATCCGATACAACATGCTTGCCCAGTCGCAACTTTCCGTACCGCCTGCACCTGCATTCAGTTTTAAAATGGCATTGTTTTTGTCAAACTCTCCGGATAACAGTGTTGTAATTCTTGTATTCTCCAAAACTGTAATAAACGCATCCAGTTCTGTACGTATCTCCGGAATCAGTGATTCATCTTCCTCTTCATACCCCATCTCAATCAATGTTTCGATATCTTCATACTTGGTCTGCATCTCATGATAGGTAGATACGGTATCTTTTAAATTTTTAAGTTCTTTCATTTTTTCATTGGAACGATCGGGATCATCCCAGAACCCCGGAGCCTCCATTTCCCGCTCCAGTTCTTCAATTCGCTTTGCCTTATTTGCTAAGTCAAAGTGAATCCCTCACTTCCGCTAATGGAGTCTTGTAGGATTGAAGTTCACTCTTCATCTGGTCTAATTCTACCACCTGCGTCACCCACTTTCTTTTCTTATTTTCTTCCGCAGCACTGCTTATACTTTTTACCGGAACCGCATGGGCAAGGATCGTTTGGATAGATTTTTGCATCCATTCGTTTTACCGGAGCCTTGGCTAAGGAGTCATCCTTATTTGTTCCCGTTACTTGTGCTACCTGCTCTCTTTCCACCTTCTGTTCCACTTTTACATGGAAAAGAAGCTTAACGGTATCTTCCCGAATATTGTCCGTCATGCTGTCAAACATTTCATATCCGCTCAATTTATATTCTACAAGCGGATCTCTCTGTCCGTAAGCCTGTAAGCCGATTCCCTGACGAAGCTGGTCCATATCATCAATATGATCCATCCACTTGCGGTCAATGATTTTTAACAAAATGACACGTTCCAGTTCGCGGATTGCTTCCGGTTCCGGGAACTCTGCTTCTTTTGCTTCATAGAGTTTCACAGCTTCTTCTTTTAACTGCTGTTTTAAACCATCCTTCTTCTGATTGGTAATTCTATCAAGTGTAACCGGTGTTAACGGTACAACCGGTAACAGAAGGGAATTCAATTCATTCAGATTCCATTCCTGTGCATTATTCTCTTCACCGATGACTGCATCTACCGTATTTTCCACAATATCCGTAATCATTTTGTAAATTACATCCCGCATGCTTTCACCGTCAAGTACACGGCGTCTTTCTGCATAAATGATCTCTCTCTGTTCATTCATGACCTGATCATATTCGAGAAGGTTCTTACGAATTCCGAAGTTGTTTCCTTCAATCTTCTTCTGTGCGCTTTCAATTGCATTGCTTAAGGTCTTATGCTCAATTTCCTGATTTTCCGGGATACCAAGTGCATTGAACATATTAATGAGACGTTCGGATCCAAACAGACGCATCAAATCATCCTGCAGGGAAATGTAGAATTTGGATTCACCCGGATCTCCCTGACGACCGGAACGTCCGCGCAACTGGTTATCGATACGTCTTGATTCGTGACGTTCTGTACCAATAATTTTCAAACCGCCTGCTGCTTTTGCTTCATCATCCAGTTTAATATCCGTACCACGGCCTGCCATGTTGGTTGCAATCGTTACATTTCCATGGATACCTGCTTCTGCAACAATTTCCGCCTCCAGCTCATGGAATTTGGCATTTAATACCTTATGCGGAATTCCCTGTTTGTTTAACAGGGTACTGATTTCTTCCGATGCCTCAATGGTAATTGTACCTACCAATACCGGCTGCCCTTTGGCATGTGCTTCTTTTACCGCCTCAACAATGGCATGCAGTTTTTCCTTTTTTGTCTTATATACCGCATCCTGCAAATCAATACGCGCTACCGGCTTATTGGTTGGAATTTCAATAACATCCATTCCGTAAATATCACGAAATTCTTTTTCTTCCGTAAGGGCTGTACCGGTCATTCCGGCTTTCTTCTCAAATTTGTTGAAGAAATTCTGGAAAGTAATCGTAGCAAGTGTCTTGCTCTCTCTTTTAACTTTTACATGTTCTTTTGCTTCAATTGCCTGATGAAGTCCGTCAGAATAGCGGCGTCCCGGCATAATACGTCCGGTAAATTCATCAACAATGAGTACCTGGTCATCTTTTACAACGTAATCCTGATCACGGAACATCAGGTTATGCGCACGCAATGCCAGAATGATGTTGTGCTGGATTTCCAGATTCTCCGGGTCAGCCAGATTCTCAATATGGAAAAACTGCTCAACTTTTGCAACACCACGTTCCGTCAGGTTTACAATCTTATCTTTTTCATTAACAATAAAGTCTCCGGTTTCTTCGCGTTCCACTCCCATGATGGCATCCATCTTGGTCAGTTCTTCCATATCCTCGCCACGCTGTAACTGCCTTGCCAGAATATCGCATGCCTCATAGAGTTTTGTGGATTTGCCGCTCTGTCCGGAAATAATCAGCGGTGTTCTCGCTTCATCTATTAAAACAGAGTCCACTTCGTCGATGATTGCATAGTGGAGATCACGCAGAACCAACTGTTCTTTGTAAATGACCATGTTATCACGCAGATAATCAAAGCCCAGTTCATTATTGGTCACATATGTAATGTCACATGCATATGCATTCTTTCGTTCTTCGGAAGTCATTCCGTTTAAAACAACTCCGACGGAAAGTCCCAAAAATTCATGAACCTGTCCCATCCACTCAGCATCACGCTTTGCCAGATAGTCATTTACCGTTACAATATGAACGCCTTTTCCTTCCAGTGCATTTAAGTAAGCCGGAAGTGTTGATACCAGAGTCTTACCTTCACCTGTTTTCATTTCTGAGATACGTCCCTGGTGCAGGATGATACCGCCGATAATCTGAACCGGATAGTGCTCCATCTTCAGTACTCTTCTTGCAGCCTCGCGTACCGTTGCATATGCCTCAGGAAGAAGATCATCCAGTGTGGCACCTTCTGCCAGACGGTCCTTGTATTCTTTTGTCTTACCACGCAGTTGTTCATCCGATAGCGCCATCATATCGTCTCGTAATGATTCCACCTTTTCTACAAGAGGCGCGATTCTCTTCAGTTCTCTTTCGCTGTGTGTTCCAAAGACTTTATCAACAATTCTCATATTCCTGCTGTCTCCTTACGCATGGCTAAACCATACTGTTCTTAATCGATTTTATTACAAAACCTAAAGCCTATTGTAACAGATATGCGTTTTCAATTCAACTGTTAGCCTTCTACAAAAAGAAGGTTCCTATTTTTAAAATGTATCATGAATATCACCCCAGGAAAATAGGCATCCATGACAATTATCATGAATGCCTATTCTATATAGGAGAAAGCATTACCCTTTGACGCTTCCGTTTGTCAGTCCTGCCACAAAAAACTTCTGACAGGATATAAATACAATCAATATCGGTATCAAACTAAATACCGATAAAGCAAATACATATCCCCACTGTGTAAATTGATGTTCGCCGAAAAATCCGGAAATGGCAATTGGCAGTGTCCGTTTCAGATTATCGTTAATAACAGTATTCGCCCACGGGAATTCCTCCCATGCCGTCAAAAAATTGAAAATAGATACCGATGCAATTCCCGGTTTGGCTAATGGGATAATAACTTTCCAAAATACAGTAAACACGCTGCCACCATCCATATAGATTGCTTCATCCAGTTCTCTTGGAATTCCTTCTACAAAGCCTTTAATCATAAACGTAGAATACGGAATTGTCCACGCCACATAAAACGGAATCAGTCCGATCAGTGAATTTATGACTTTTAATTTTACCGCCAGTTCATATTGCGGAATAATCAAAGTCAGTCCCGGAATAATCATCGTCAGGACAATAAAAGAAAATAAAATTCTTTTTCCCGGAAACTCAAAACGCTCAATAACATATCCTAAAGCTGACGCAACAATTGCAGTAATTAAAACAGATGCAATAGATACAAACATACTGTTAAGAAAATTCAAATAAAACTTTCCCTGTCCAAGAATATATCTGTAGTTTTCCATTGTAATTTCTTTCAAAGCCGGAAAAAACTTAGGTGGGTATTCATATAATGCACCATTTGGTTTTAATGACGTACTAAGCATATAAATCATCGGTAATACTACAATAATCAATGCCGAAATCAATATGATATGTAAGAAAATCTGAAGTATTCTTTTTCTATTCATGATCATCCTACCCTTCTTTCTGTTGCATTAATCTAAACTGAATAACAGCTAAAACTGACAAAACCAGTGTTGTAATAAACGACAATGCTGCTGAATAACCAAATTCTCCTGCACTAAAGGCTTTGTGATACATCCATGTCAGAATGACATCTGTCTGATGACCCGGATTTCCTCCCGTTATCATCTTGACGGAAGTAAATACGTTAAATCCTCCTATTGTAAGCATAACCAGAGCAAATAAAACCGTACCTTTAATACCGGGTAATGTAATATGAATCAGACGTTTCCATGCATTTGCGCCATCCATGGATGCTGCTTCATACAAATCTGCCGGTACTGTCTGCAATGCTGCTAAAAACACCACCATGTTCCAGCCGATTCCCTTCCATATACCTAAAAGCATGGCTACCGTAAGTCCGCCCCATCTGCTATCCAGCCAATGCACATTCTGCCCGGTAATATGAAGTACATTCATCAGAAAATAATTTAACAATCCTTCTGTATTAAATACATACTTAAATATTAATGAAGCAATTACCCATGAAGTTATGACCGGCAGATAGTACAGCACACGATATCCAACTCTGAACTTTGTAATACTGTTTAATGACAATGCTATTAAAAAACCGATAATCATCTGACCCGGAACAGTTACCAGGGTATATACCAATGTATTTGCAAAAGCCGTTCTGAAATACTCATCTTCTAAAACAACCTTATAATTTTCAAACCCAATAAATTTCTGATTAATTATGCTTCCGAAGTCCCACTGAAAGAAACTCATCACAAATAATTTGATAATCGGATATATGGTAAAAATACTAAAAATAATCAACCCGGGAAGCAATAGGAAAACGATTTGCATTTTACACTTTTTTGAAATCCTCATAAAACATACCTTTCATTTTTGCCGGGCACATTCCGGCAAAAATGAATGTGCCCGACAGTCAATTGACTTTACTTATTTACCAAGATATAATATTTACAGAATTATTCAGCAAGCATAGCATCAAATTTATCAGCAAGTTCATCCATGGCTTCCTGTGCAGTTTTTTCACCATTCATTACTGCTGTCACTGCCGTAGACAATTCACTGTCCATTTCAGACCAGCATGCTACAGTAGGGCGGGATTTTGCATTCTTAATTGTCTCTAAAAATGGTGCATAGTCAGCCGCCTTTACCGTTTCACTTTCCAGTGCTTCTTTATTAACAGGAATCTGACCGCATTTTGCCATTTCTTCTTCTGCAAATTCACCGGTCATGAACTGCATAAATTTCCATGCTGCTTCTTTATTCGCACTATTAAACATTGCAATATCTTCACCGCCAAGAACGGATACAGCGCCACCTTCTCCGGCAGGCATTCCGGCTGTTGCATATTCAAAGTCCGGGTATGCTCCTGCCATTTCAGCAACTTTCCAAGGACCTTCTAAGAGCATCATGTATCTTCCGGTTCCGAATCCGTCCGTCATTGGAATGTCTCCGCTGTTCCATCCGGTTATTGCTCCATCTTTATAAAGATTTGCCAATGTTTCAATCGCTTTTACGGTTTGAGGACTATTGATATAACCGGTTGCTGCCGTCTGTTTCTCATTTGTAATGGAACCACCCATACTCCAGATAAACGGGCATAAATTCCATCCGGCAAGTGCAGGCTCATTATATCCCCATACTTGTTGTCCGTTTTCGTTTGTTCCGGATAATTTTTTAGCAGCATCCACAAATTCATCCATCGTCTTTGGTGGCTCTATTCCGGCATCTTTGAATGCCTGAACATTGTAAAATAGAATTTTCGTATTTGTGTTTAATGCCAGTCCATAATAATGGTCTCCGATTTTTGCTGTACTCATTGCACTCTCAAGTAAGCCACCCGATACTTCTGCAAAATCGTCCATTTCCTCATCAAGTGCTGTCAAGATGCCCATTTTTTCAAATTCCGGCACCCATGCACTATCAAGACGGGCTACATCAGGTAACGTATCGGACTGTGCACTAATCAATATTTTTTCATGTAGATTAGCCCAATCATGTGAAACAGCGTTTACTTTGATTCCGGGATTTTCTTCTTCAAATTTAGGTATCAGTACATTCATCAGCGTTTCATTTTCCGCCGACTGTGCATTGTAATGATGCCAGAAATTAATTGCGACTTCTTCCCCTTTAGAAGTTTCTGTTGGTTCTGCTGTTACCTGACTCGCAGAGTCAGTTTCAGATTCTACTGGCGATTTTCCACACCCCGTTAAAGCGGCCAAGCTCATTGTGGTTGTGAGTAAAATTGCCAGTAATTTTTTTCTTTTCTTCATTTTTACATCCTCCTTGTTTTTTGCTTATGACTATTACAGAATATGGATTCAGTTCCAGTTTTACCATTCCCCTATATTCTGTTATGTCCCCATTATAAAAGCTCTCATTTTCGATATTTTCACTGACGTATTCTTTTCCTGAAAGCATATCTATATAAGTACCTTGCTCTAATACCGGACAGTGAATCATATCTTTTTTCTTTCCTTTATGTAAAATAACATAGCAGGTATCCGTTTCATGAAATCGCAGAAATCCATATGTATCTTCCTTTTCTTCTGCCAAAACCGTTCTATATTTTCCATTTCTGATACAGGGATGTTCTTTCCGAATCTTAATTAGTTTCCTATACCACTCAAAAAGTTCTTTATCTGCGGTTTCATCCCAAATCATACACCTTCTGCAGTCCGGATCATTATCACCTGTGATTCCCACTTCATCACCGTAGTAAATTGCCGGTGAGCCCGGGAACATCATCTGAAACGCTACTGCCATTCTGAATAGTTCTTTATTCTCTTTGCAGATAAACAGAAACCGCTCTGTATCATGGCTGTCAAGCAAATTGTATAAAACAAAATTTGTTTCTTCCTTATATCCTGCAAGTACATGATTCACCCGATAATCAAATTCCTTTACGGAGATTGCCTCCCTGCCGAAGTAATCCGTCACAGTGTCACGAAACAAATAATTCATAACCGAATCCATTTGATTACCACGTAACATCTTACCTCCGTATCCCCATGTTTCTCCCAAAAGTAAGACATCCGGATACTTTTCTTTGATTACCCTTCTGGCTTCTTCCCATACGGAAGGATCCACTTCATCAGCAACATCCAATCTCCATCCGTCTATGTCAAATTCCTTTATCCAGTATTCCATAACACTGACTATAAATTCTCTGACTTTCGAATTGGCACTTCTTAATTTTGGCATCCATTTATAAGCTCCAACGCATTCATAATCCCGATGGGTTATCCGAACTGGAAATTTATTGATGTAAAACCAGTCCTTGAACTCTGATTCTTCCTGTTTTTCCATTACATCGCAAAACTGTTCAAAATGAATTCCCGTGTGATTAAAAACGCCATCAAGCAACACTTTGATTCCGGCCTTATGACATGCTCTGACAAGTTCCCTAAATGTGCTGTTTGTTCCGAAAATCGGGTCAACCCTGAAATAATCCGTTGTAGCATACTTGTGGTTAAAGTCACCTGAAAATATTGGATTAATATAAAGACATTCCACCCCGAGTTTTTCTAAATACGGGATTTTCTGAATGATTCCGTTCAAATCCCCACCCATATAGTTTTCCCTGGTAGGTAATGTTCCCCACGGTTTACAATCATCCGGATCATTCTCAACACATCCATTGCAAAATCGCTCCGGGAAAATCTGATAATATACAATTCCCTGTGCCCATTTGGGAGGTGATATAATATCCGTTTCATTTGTGTACAAATATTCAAAGAACCCGTCTTTCGGAGTTGTTTCCCTGATTCCCCACATATTGTAATACCATTTTTTCCCGGTATCTTCTTCCAGGATAAAGTAATACTTTTGATATCGTGCAATTTTAGAAAAAATAACCGTAATCTGGAAATAGTCAAACAATTCATCTCTTTGATAACATACCAGTTCCTGTCTCTTTTCCTTTGATCGATCTGTTCTGTCCCAATAAACAAGTATGCACTTCACTATTTCCTTTTTAGCAGCTCTTAATCGAAAAACTAATTCCCTTCTGCTGACCGGATAAACGAATTCCTCTGTATTTGTATGAAATACAGCTTCTCTTTTCAATTAATCACCCCTCTCCTTTTCTTGTGGATTCTCTTTCTAATATTCTGGTTTCAAGCAACTTTTGTTCTGTCTTTGATTTCTGTTCTTTTATCATATTAAACAAAGCAACTGCTGCCGCTTCTCCCAATTTGTAAGTATCCACATCGACAACCGTCAATGGAGGCTCCATATATTCGGCTAACGGATAATTGTCGAATGTAACTACTCCTATATCATCAGGAACTCTTCTTTTTTGTCTTTTTAATTCTTTTAGCACATGATATGCCACCGTATTGTTGGTGCATATGATACTATCCGTCTCTGTATTTTTTAAAAGCACATTTTTTAGTGCCTTTTCAATATCTGTTCCTTCACTTCCGCACTCGATTATATTTTCACGGTGCCATGTAATCCCATGCCTTTCTGTTTCATTTCGAAATCCCTGTATTCTTTTTCTCTCAAACATGGTTCCCTTATTTTCAACGAAAAGCACCGGATGTTTATATCCTCGATGGATTAAATGTTTCACGGCATCTTCCCCTCCCTTTTCGTTATCCATATCTACCCAGCAGAATTCCTCTCTGCTCTTTTCCGGTTCCCCCATGATAACAAACGGGAATTTATTTCCTGTCAGCAAATCAATCAATTCATCCGTTACAATCGAGACCGGAAGAATAACGCCATCCACTTTGTTTTCCAAAATTAAATTTTTAACAGCATTATTACTCTCATTATTTGCATCATTTGTTATTAACAGATTGTATCCGCGTTGTTGTGTTACAGCCTCAATTGCGGAAACACTTCGAATAAAAAAGGCATTGGAAAATGCATCACTGTTTCCCGCATCAATCACTAAGCCGATTGTAAAAGTATTACCGTTTACCAGACTTCTTGCAAGGCTGTTCGGATGATAATCCATTTCTTTCATTGCTTCATAAATTTTCTCTTTCGTTTCTTCCGAAATGCTCGCCGTCCTATTAATTACCCTTGAGACAGTAGAGGGGCTTACCCCAACTCTTTTTGCAATATCCTTTATTGTTGTTGTCATACTTTCTCCTTTGTGCAAACGTTTGCACACCCAGCCAAAAAATATAATGCAAACGTTTGCATTGATTTGTTTTAATAATATACCTCCTTCATTCATTTGTCAATCATTTTCTTAAAAATACTCCAGCAAAACAATCGGTCTGTAGTCGCTCGGGTTCTTGATTTTTATATATGAAAGTGTTACTATTTTAACGATAGTGTATTAGTAATAATAGTATCAAAAAAAGAATAAACCGAGGTACAAACAAATGAGCAAGAGTTTTAACGATTTACTTTCCCAAGTAAGTGCATGCAGCAAAAAGAAACTTGCTGTTGCCGTCGCACAGGACAAAGCAGTCTTAGAAGCAGTAAAAGCTGCAAAAGAACGCGATATTGCAGATTCCATTTTAGTCGGAGATGCAGAAAAAATCCGTGAAATCGCTGCTTCTCTTTCCATGAATGTGGATGAGTATGAAATCATTGATGTAAAAGATATTACGGAAGCATCCTTAACTGCTGTCAAACTGGTACACGACGGAAAAGCTGATATGTATATGAAAGGACTCTTAGACACCAAGACGTTCTTAAAGAGTGTTTTGGACAAAGAAGTCGGACTTCGTACCGGAAAACCGTTATCTCATGTCTGTGTATTTGAGATTCCCGGAATCGACCGTCTTCTCTTTTTATCGGATGTTGCATTTATGCCGTATCCGACTCTGGAAGACAAAAAGTGCATTATTGACTACACTGTAGCGATTGCAAAAGCATGTGGTGTTGACTGCCCGAAGGTAGCGCCTCTTGCCGCTGTTGAAGTTGTAAATCCCAAGATGCCGGTTACCGTAGAAGCCGCAGAACTTACCAGAATGAACGAAGAAGGAGAAATTACAGGATGTATCGTTGACGGTCCTCTTTCTCTTGATATTGCATTATATAAGGAAGCTGCAGAAGAAAAAGGTGCTCTGAACCGTAAAGTTGCCGGAGATGCCGATATTCTTGTTTTCCCGGATATTCATGCCGGAAATCTTGTGTATAAGGCAATTGTGCACATGGTAGACTGCCAGAACGGTAATATTTTAACCGGTACAAAAGCACCGGTCATCTTGACTTCCAGATCCGATACCTGTGAGACAAAAGTAAATTCCATTGCTCTTGCCGCAGTTGTTGCTGATTCCATGAAAGAAATGTAATAATTCCACGAAAAGGAGACTCATTATGTCAGTAAAAAGTTTGATTATTAATCCCGGTTCCACTTCTACCAAAATCGGTGTATTTGAAGATGAAACCTTGTTATTTGAAGAAACATTAAGACATTCTACCGAAGA
>JAQXIR010000069.1 GCA_029007885.1 Lachnospiraceae bacterium
TGTCTGGTTTAGCTTTAATAAGAGTGTCATGGAAGCTCTGTCAGAAAAGCCGAATCTGAACCTTACGATTAATTACACCTATCAGCATAAGAAATATACCGTTACCATTCCTGCAGGAACAGATGTAATGACATTATTAAATGAAGATGGCTACTGCGGTTTCCGCTATCTGGATCAGCAGTTTGGTGGCAAAGAAGTACAATAGAATCTGTAATAACATAATCAAATGCAAAAGACACTTTCCTGAATACAGGAGAGTGTCTTTACTTTTCGAAGTGCGTTTTGATTGATGCATGCATTTGTACCATTCCTCCATTTCTTGCAACGCAAATCTCGCAAAAGTAGCGGGGAAACACTAAAGATAGTATAAATCCTCCACTTTGTGCGACGTGATTCTTGTAAAAGTAGCGGGGAAACACTAAAGATAGTATAAATCCTCCATTTCTTGCAACGCAAATCTCGCAAAAGTAGCGGGAAAACATTAAAATCAGTATGAATCCTCCACATCGCGCAAAACAGTTCTCGCAAATGAAAAAACTGTAGAGGGATGATGTTAGTATAGCTTCGCAGTGCGTTTTGTTTGAGAAAGTTGACATGACGGGAAAAAAAGAGCAAAATATACGATGTATGGAAAGGTGGTAAACAGAATGACAAAGATTGATATTGTATCCGGATTTTTAGGTGCCGGAAAAACAACACTGATTAAGAAATTATTGAAAGAGGCGTTAAACGGACATAAAGTTGTCTTAATTGAGAATGAATTCGGGGAAATCGGTGTAGACGGCGGATTTCTAAAAGAGGCCGGAATTGAGATTAAAGAGATGAATTCCGGTTGTATCTGCTGTTCTCTCGTAGGAGATTTTGGGACATCCTTACAGGAAGTCATGAAAACATATGAACCGGAGCGAATTTTAATTGAGCCTTCGGGAGTAGGCAAACTTTCCGACGTCATGAAAGCTGTTCAGAATGTTGATATGGGAGAGAGTGTAACATTAAACAGTGCGGTAGCTGTTGTCGATGCATCAAAATGTAAGATGTATATCAAAAACTTCGGAGAGTTTTTCATCAATCAGATTGAGCATGCCGGAACCATTATTTTAAGCAGAACGGGAAATATCAGCGAAGAAAAATTGAATACGGCAATCGAATTGATTCGGGAACATAACAGCCGTGCAACCATTATCACAACACCGTGGGAGCAGCTTGACGGTAATGACATTTTAAAAACAATCGAAGGGGCAACCGATTTAGAAAAAGAACTGATGGAACAGGTGATGGCAGAACATGATGAGCATGAGCATCATCATCACGACCACGATCATGAGCACGAGCATGAGCATGAGCATCATCATGATCACGACCACGAGCATGAACATGAACATCATCACGAGCATGAACATGGAGAGGGATGTACTTGCGGATGCCACGACCATGACCACGAGCATGAGCATCATCACCATGACCATGAAGGACACCATCATGCGGACGAAGTCTTCACAAGCTGGGGATTTGAAACACCGCATGCTTATACAAAAGAACAGATTAGAGAAATCCTGAATGCATTGGAAGATGAGGAAAAATACGGATTTGTGCTTCGTTCCAAAGGAATGGTACCGGCAGAAAACGGCGATGCATGGATTTATTTTGATTATGTACCGCAAGAAACAGACATTCGGGAAGGAAAACCGGATGTAACCGGCAAAATCTGTGTAATCGGTTCAAAGTTAAACGAAGAAAATTTAGAGAAACTGTTTGCAAATAAATAGAGCGAGGATAGAAATGATTCCTGTATATATGATTAATGGTTTTTTAGAGAGCGGAAAAACCGAATTTATAAAATATACAATTGCACAGCCGTATTTTCAGACAAGGGGAAAAACCCTTTTAATAGTCTGCGAAGAAGGCGAAATTGAATATGAAGAGAGTCTTTTAAGAAAAAGCAGAACAGTTATGGAAGTAATCGAAGATGAGGAAGAATTTAGTGTTGCTCACCTAAAGGAACTGGAAACGGCACACAGACCGGAAAGAATCATTATCGAGTATAACGGCATGTGGAATGTCAAGGATATGAAACTTCCGGGCAATTGGAGTGTGGAACAGCAGATTACAACCATTGATGCGTCAACCTTTCCGATGTTTTATACCAACATGAAATCGTTGGTTGCGGAAATGGTACGCAAATCAGAGATGATTATTTTTAACCGCTGCGACGGTATTAAAGAACTCTCAACATATAAACGGAATGTCAAGGCGGTCAACCCGCAGGCAGAGATTATTTTTGAGGATTCACAGGGCGAGGTCAACGAATTAATGGAAGAGGAACTTCCGTATGACTTAAAGGCAGATGTGATTGTTCTGGATAATAAAGGATACGGAATCTGGTATCTTGATATCATGGACCATATGGAACGCTACGAAGGAAAAACCGTTCAGTTTGTAGCAATGGTATTAAGACCGAGAAATTTCCCGAAGGGATATTTTGTGCCGGGGAGAATGGCAATGACATGCTGTGCGGAGGATATGGCATTTTTAGGGTATGCATGTCACTTTGACGGAGCGGAACATCTGCCGGAAAAATCATGGGTTCGTGTGACGGCAACGATAAAGCAGGAGTACTTTAAGGATTATCGGGGAGAAGGGCCGGTTCTGTATGCAGAGAGTATTACGGCAGCAAAACCGCCTAAGGAAACCATTATTGATTTTTCAGCATAACCGGTAGGAGTATTTATGGAAAAAGAAGATTTGCTGCTTTTGAAACATCTGTCAGATCTTGCGGAAAAATCATACCGAAATAATATGTTCACGTTTTCCGGATTTCTGTCTTTGACACAACAGGATATTCTTGCCGGACTCTTAAAGGAACATCCTTATATGCATGCATCCCTTTTTGGGGGAAACGATGCCTGTGAGCGGAAGATGGTGCGGTTTGGAAACTCGGAAGAACTGGGATATGAGGAAGCATTTCCGATTGTCTGTATCCATATCAAGCCGCTGATTGAAAAGTTTGCCGATACATTTACTCATCGGGATTTCCTGGGAGCAATCATGAATCTTGGGATTGAACGGGATACAGTCGGTGATATTTTCCTAAAAGAGAAAACTGCGTATGTGTATTGTCAGGAAAAAATCGCACCCTATATCATGAATGAACTTGATCAGGTAAAACATACACATATATCATGTGAAACAGTGAGCGGAGAAGAAACACAACTTGTAAAAGAACCGGTTTCTAAAGAAATCATCGTTTCTTCTACGAGAATTGATGGTGTAGTTGCAAAAGTGTACCATTTGAGCAGATCACAGAGCATCGAATTATTTCGCGCAAAACGTGTTTTTGTAAACGGAAGAACACAGGAAAACAACAGTTACTTTGTTAAACCGCAGGATAGTATCACGGTCAGAGGATTCGGAAAATTTGATTTTCTGGGAGAAGTCTATCACACAAAGAAAGACAGACTGTGCATTGCCATTGCAAAATATGAGTAACGGGATTTACAGAATGGAGAAAGTACGATGACACAGACATATACCGCGTTACAGTGGTTATTCTTTTTTTATCTGTATAGTTTTATTGGCTGGTGCTATGAATCGGCATATGTTTCCATCCGAAAAAGAAGATGGGTAAACAGAGGGTTTATGAGAGGTCCGATGCTTCCTCTGTACGGAAGTGGTGCCGTCATGATGCTTGTCGTCAGTGCACCTTTTCAGGATAGTATCATTTTGACATATCTTGCCGGATGCGTAGGCGCAACATTGTTGGAATATGTGACCGGAGTCACGATGGAGGCACTGTTTAAGGTGCGCTACTGGGACTACAGCAGTCGGAAATTTAATCTGCAGGGACATATCTGCTTGGAGGCTACTTTGGCATGGGGATTGTTTACGGTTATTATGACAAAACTTGTTCATCATCCGATTGAAACGTTGGTTTTGTCGATGCCGTACTTACTTGTTAAGATTATTACAATTATCATAACAGTTCTGGCGGTATCAGACTTTACCCTATCCTTCAAGACTGCACTCGACCTGCGCGATGTACTTGTTAAGATGGAAGGACTCAAAGACGAACTTGACAGACTGCAAAAACGTCTGGATGTAATTATCGCATTTGCGGAAGATTCTAAAGAACAGGTAATCCAGAATACCAGTCAGCGTGCAGATGAGATGATTGAAAGCATCGAAGAAAAATTCAGAAAAGTAAAGGAAATGATTCCAAAATTGGAAATCTCAGAGGAAAAACGGGAAGAGATTGCAGAACTGCGTATCAAATACAGGATTAATAAGGAAAACAGATTCCAGTTATCTCATATGAAAGATTTCTATCGCAAGGCTATGATTAAAGGAAACCCGACCATGGTCTCCGTAAAGTTTAAGGAAAGTTTGGAAGAAATCAAAAAAGCGGCAATGGAATCACGCAAGAAAAAATAGAAAAGAAAAGCGGCGTCAGAATGGCGCCGCTTTGTTGTGTTATGCTTTATTGTTTTCATCCCAGTATTCACAGGCAGTTCCGATTACATCAGAAGTAAACGGCGTACGGTCTTTTTGTTTATAATGCTTTGTTGCCCGGAAAACATATTTGCCACCGAGATACAGAAGCGGGATATTGGCAAATACAATCAGAATGTTTCCAAGATCCGAGATTGCCCAGAGATTACCAAGATCTAAGCCTGCCAGTGAACATACGATACCGAATGCTGCGATAAAGATTCCGAGAATGCGAATTCCGTTAATAAAACTCTTTCGAGTACTGATACGGTTTGCGGCTATTTCCGAAAAACTTATCATGCCGACAAGACAGGTAAAAGCAAATAGGCAGAAGCATAAAGTTAATAAAAATGCGACAATGCCGTTTAACGCAGTTCCCGGTGTTAAAACCTGCGCGGAAGCTAAGAACTTCGGAAGACGATCCATAGCGAACCATGCTTCGGCTTCGGAACCTGTATAAATGTGCGCCATAACAATGACAAAACCGGTTAATGTACAAATAACGATAGTATCTAAGAAAACGCCGATTGCCTGTACGCATCCCTGGTCACAAGGATGTTCACAGCTTGCAGCTGCGGCTGCCATTGTGATGGTACCCTGACCTGCTTCGTTTGACATCAGGCCTCGTTTTACGCCCTGTGCCAATACTGTACCGAATGCACCGCCGAATACTGCCTGCGGCGTGAAAGCACCGGCAAAGACAGAAGTAAAGAAGTACGGCAGGGAACGGAAATTAATGCAAACCAATACAAGAACGACTGCGATATATAAAACTGCCATAACCGGTACGACAGCATCGGTTACTTTTGTTACTTTTTTTATGCCGCCGAATGCGATATAAGCGGTAAGAAGAATCAAAAGCAAAGCAATGATATAGTAGAATACGGAAGTTGTGGAAATCTCTTTTCCTGTTACGATATTTGCCATCTGACCGATGGAAGATACAACATTAAATCCCTGTGCCGGAAGACAGCAGACCGCATAGATAATGTACATAACAGAAAGCGCGATACCGGCAAACAGTTTGTTACCTAACAACTTCTTACCATAAAAAGGAAGACCGCCTACAAATTCATCACCCTTTTTTACTTTAAAAATCTGTGCAAGGACTGCTTCGGAGTATGCAGTCGACATACCGAAAAATGCGGAAAGCCACATCCAGAATAAAGCCCCCGGACCGCCGACGGAAATCGCACCGGTAACACCCAGAATATTTCCGGGACCGACACGCATTGCGGAACTTAAGAAAAAGGCTGCCAGAGAAGAAATTCCGGTTTTTTCCTGCTTCTTTTTTGTCAGAAGACGGACACCTTTTGTAAAGTGTGTAATCTGAATAAATCCGGTTTTAAACGTAAAGAAAATACCCGAGCCGACCAAAAGAATAATAGCCAGCGAAAAGTTTCCCAGAATCGGAATATTCGCGTACCAGGAAAAATTAGTCGGAAAATCCCAGAAAAAGTCTGAGACAGGTATTACAAAGCGAAAAAACTGATTAATGGCTTCAAAAATATGTTCCATACATAACTCCTGTTCTGTCTGTCACATCAGACGTAATCATTTATTGGATACTTCTATTTTATTTCAACAAAAAGGCAAAAAATACTCAAATTGTGCTGTAAATATTGCAAAAAGTGCTCTATAATGAAAAATGAGAGATATTAGTGAGGAAGAAGGGGCGTATGGAAAAGCAGATAGTATCAGAACTTGTAGAAAGCAAAATCGAAGAATTGATTGAAAGCAGGGATTTTTTGCAGAAATATGAAAAACGCGGATACTTAGAAGACGATTACAAGATGTTTTACCTGAAAGATTGCGCCAAAAAGGAATACCCGGAACATTACCATGAATTTGATAAAATCCTGCTGTTTTTAAAAGGAAATGTCCGTTATACGATAGAAGGAAAAACATATGACCTTATGCCAAATGACATCGTACTTGTGAAAAGAGGCGATATCCATAAGGTTGAAATAGACGGAAAAGAAGAGTACGAGAGGATGGTCATTTATATTTCCCCGCAGTATCTGACGCGCTTTTCCAAAGAAGGGACCCCGGGGTTGAATGCCTGTTTTGATAAGACAAAGGAAAACAACTCAAACGTTGTCCGCACTGCTAAAATGACACAAACTTCCGTATATAAAACGATGATGCAGTTAAAAAGGTCATTTGAGGAAGAATGCGCGGACGAACTGGAACCGCTTTACCGGGAAACATTGTTTTTACAATTTATGATTCAGTTAAATCGCGCCATCCAAAAGGAAGATAATCTGTATGCTGACACAGACCACTGCAATCCTAAAATTGTAAAAATCCTACGCTATATCAACGCTCACCTGACGGAAGAATTAAGTATCAACCATATCGCGGAAACTTTTTATTTGTCACGATATCACATGATGCGGCAGTTTAAGCAGGAAACAGGGTACACAATCGGCACCTATATCAGCCAGAAACGACTTTTATATGCGAGGGAACTGTTACGGGAGGGTGCATCCGTCACAAAAGCATGCTATGAAAGCGGCTTTAAAGAGCATTCAACTTTTACCAGAGCCTATAAACAACTTTTTGGCGTAACTCCGGCAAAAAGCAGGGAGGAGAACGGTTAAGAAGATGGCATGTCCATCCCATATATTTGAATGACTTCGACCATAGGACTGGTGAACAGGTCATGCGGTGTAGTGATTTTAAAGGAACTGCTGTTTAAGTTGATACCGATGCTTTCATATGCATACCAGATTAAGGTTGAACAATTGACACCAAATCCCAATTTATCATAGGAGGCGGAAGTCGGATAAAAGAGGGAGGACAGAAGACGATAAGGAAGGTTGTATAGATGATTTTCGGCAAAAGATGCAGCCTGTTTTAGCCTCTTAGGAGAAACATTTTTGACACGCAAAACAGCATAACACGAGTATCCTTTCCAGCGGGATACTGTGGATAAAGAAGATTTCGTGCCGATTACGCGACATTCAATAGTACGGTTTTTGTCAAGGACGAGAGCGGCATGGCCATGTCGCCAGCCGAAAGAATGGGTCGAGAAGGAGACAAGAATATCGCCCGGCCTTGCTAAAACAATTTCAGGAGACGGCAAAGCGGCTCCGGAAGCATCCGTTAAGACATCCGTGCAGACAAACGGACCGAATATGGAAGTACATTTTGTATAACGAGGACGAAAATAAGCTTCCTGATAGGACAGCAATCGTTCTTTTCCGTGGATTTGATCTGAAAGGAGCAGATCGACAGGTTCTTTAGAAAGCCCGGTTTGAGAAAACAGAATCTCATAATCATCTTGCGAGAGAGACTCTTTTTCCAGAATAGGCAGAATATCCAGTTTTTGATGTTTCGGACGATAAATCCCGTTTCTGTGGGCAAACTCTTTTTGAGCATAAAAAACGGATAACAAAAAAATCCCTGTAATCATAAATATTCTGAGAAGAATGGAAATTTGCTTTTTCATAATATAATTTAAATGATAGGCAAGTAGGATCGAAAATATGCAATTCTCTTAATAAAATAGTTGTAAAAAGGAACACGGTTGTATATAATATAAATGAGAACAGAAGTGTTCTCCTTCATCAAAGATGAGTCCTGTGACGGTTCTGACAGGACGGTAAAATAAAAAGTGACCGAGCGATGAGTCCTGTGACGGTTCTGACAGGACGGTAAAATAAAAAGTGACCGAATGATGAAGAATTAAAACGAGAGGCTGTCACCTCTCGTTTTTCTGTAACACAAGGAGAAAAGATGAATTTACCTGAGAGCGATTTTCAAATACTAAGGTTGACAAAAGAGTTTTATAATACATATCCTAATCCACCTTATGTAGAAATACTAAAAAAGGATAAGAGAGCATATAACTGTATTCTTTTTCAAACACATTATGATTATTATATCTGTGTTCCGTTCAGAACCGAGATTTCACATCCATATGCATATCATTTTAAGAATTCATCACGTTCAAGAAGTCATAAATCCGGGCTAGATTATACAAAAATAGTAATCATTAATAAAAGTGAGTATATTGACAATAAAGATGCGGTAGTGGACCGGGATGAATTTGTTGAAACAATATCGAATATAAGGAGAATAAAGCGTGAGGCACTTGAGTTTGTGGAAGACTATGTGGCACATATGCAAAACGTAAAGTGCTTGCAAGTGCAGGAATTCAATCGCAGATATCAATATTCTCCATTGAAATACTTTCATAAAGAATTAGGGATATGAATTAAATCCCAAAGTATGATAGAATATATCCGTATGTGGTCAGACAATCATGCACTTTACTTTTGTGAGGAAAAGGGAAAATGAACTTAGAAGAAAAACAATATGACGCGTTTATCAGTTACAGACACAGTGACCTTGATCAGTATGTGGCAGTAACCTTACATAAGGAACTGGAGGCTTTCCGGATTCCGAAAAATATGGTAAAGCAGTTGCAGAAAAACGGAATCACCAAAAAGAGAATCAATCGTGTGTTTCGAGATCGGGATGAATTGCCGATTACCAATAATCTGGCGGACCCGATTACAAATGCACTTCGTAATTCCGAATACTTATTGGTAATCTGTACACCGAGACTGCCGGAATCCATCTGGTGTAAAACAGAGGTCGAGACTTTCATTAAAATGCATGGCAGAGAGCATGTTTTTGCGGTACTGGCAGAAGGAGAGCCACAGGATTCTTTCCCGCAGGCGCTATTGTTTGATGAAAAGGAAGTAACGGACGAAAACGGTAACAAGAGTATTGTTAAAGTCCCGATTGAACCGTTGGCGGCCGATGTGCGCGGTAAAAATAAAAAAGAGATACATAAGAAAATAAAAGAAGAGGTCATTCGTCTGGCTGCGCCTATGTTTTCCTGCAGTTATGACGATTTAAAACAGCGGCACAGAGAGCAGAAAATCCGTAGGATTACGACAATTTCCCTTTCCGTGGCGGCTGTCTTTGCAGCCTTTGCGGTAGTAAGTACGACGATGGCAGTGCGCATTCACTCCCAGTCGAAACAGATTGCGAAACAGGCAGAACAGATAAACGAACAGTATCAGGAAGCACTGAAAACAAACGCCAGAGGAATGGCAGATGATTCTAGAGAACTGTTAGAACGCGGTGATAGGAAAGAAGCGGTAAGACTTGCCTATGAGGCTTTGACGGGAACGCAGGAAGAACCGATGCCGTACACATCCGAAGCAGAATATGCACTGTCGGAGGCATTACAGGTATACCGTAACAACAACTGCATTGTTCCGAGCCGACTTTTAGAACAAAACAGTGCCATCAGTTTCTCGAAAGTATCACCTGACGGAAGTAAGGTCATGGTTGCGGATATTTTTGGTACCATAACAGTGTTTGATCCACTTACCGGAGAAAAATTGTATGAAGTGGAGACAGAAGGTGATAATGTATATATGCAGGAACAGGAAGCTTGTTTTGTCTCGACGGATACGATTGCCTATCCGGGGGAAAAGGGAGTTGTTGTTTGCAATTATACAACAGGAGAATTAAAAAGAGCCGGAGATAAGGCAATATATCTGATGATTGCGGATAAAGAAGGAAAATATCTCCTGACAGAAACATATGATTCTATCATTGTATATGCAGTAGAGGATATGCGGATGATTGCTTCCTTGGAGAGTAATGCCGGAGAAACGTTTGGAAATCGAGCAGCATTTTCTCAAAATGGTGAACTTGCGGTCATTGAATTTGATAATGGAGAAAGTAAAAGCGGAATATATATTATAGATTTGAAAACAGGAGAAGTTTTCTCCTACCTAACAGATTATTATAATATTAACGATATTGTAATTGAAGATGAAAAAATCTATATCACAGCTTATTCATATGACGACCCGCTGGAAAGTACAATAGTTTGTATATTACCGAATGCAAAACTGATATGGAAAACAACAGTAGAGGGAATGGTAAGCAGAATAAGACTATTTGAAAAGGAGGAATCTTTATATCTGGCATACAGTACCTACAGCAATCTCGCTATATTAGACAGAGAGAGCGGACAAGGCATCTGCAATACAGAAATGGCAGAGGAAATCGTTAATTTTGCAACATATGAAAACTCGGATTTGTTGACTGCCATGACAAGGAGTGGAGAGTTCCATTTTTATAATGTTACTGATAACACGGACTTGATTTTGGAAGGAAAATTCACAACAAATACAGATCGAATCAAAGAGTTTCGCTATGGAAAGGGATTTTATACGTCGTTTGCATATCAGGATACGTCATTAACGGTATATCAGTTTGCAAAAGGGGAGAACCTTACAAAGTTTATGGAATTGGAAGAAATTCCTATAGCATTGAAAGTTAGTGCGGACGAGAAGTATCTTGCAGGGGAAATTTTAGAAAGTGGTGATAGAGTAATTGAGATAATCTCAAAGGATAATAAGAACGTGATTCAAAGAATTACAGTGGATGGTTTGATGTTAGACTTTTGTTTTACGACCCAAAATGAATTGCAGGTTCTGACAAGTGATGATATTGTACTTTATGATATCAAGAACGGGAAAAAGATATCGACGATTGCCTATGAGAAAAATCTGGGAGAATTTGTTTCTGTAATAAGCGGAACTCTGACAAAAGATGGGACAAAGGCAGTTTTGGATAATCATAATTCAATATATGTGATAAATACGGAAGATGGTTCTTTGCTTTACCAGATACAGGAAGAGGAATTGGCAATAAAGGGGAGTGCTATTTATGCAATAAACGAAAATGCCCAATACTATGCCTATGCATCACAAATGGAAAATGGGATTGTGCTTGGCAGTTTTCAAGGCGGCGAAACAAGTAAGATACCGGTTAATATTAATTGTATAACCAATTTGATATTAGACTCCTCCAATATGGAATTATATGTAACATATCTTGATTCTAAAGTGGAGGTATACAATTTTGGTACCGGTGAATTGATAAGGGAATATACCGGGTTAGCAGATAAAACAGAGGATGTGATAAAGTTTTCTGACGATAGCAGAACCTTGTTGAAAACAGCATCTAATACATATCTGCTTAATGAAAACAATGAGATAATCGGAGAAATAGAAGGATTCAAGGCATTTCTGGAAACAGACCATATTTTCTTAATTCGAGGAGCATCTACTTTATATGAAGTTCCTGTGTATAGCCTGGATAAGTTGTTAGATGAAGGAAAAGCATTTTTAAATTAGGAAGGTGACCGATGACAGAAGCAATCATAGATACGATAATTGATAGTGTAAAACTGCTTCCATTTTTATTCCTTACTTATCTTTTGATGGAATATTTGGAAGACAGGATGACAGAAAAAACGAAAAAGATATTGAAAGACTCCGGAAAAACAGGCCCTCTTTGGGGGGCTCTTCTTGGGATGGTTCCTCAGTGCGGATTTTCTGCAGCAGCCTCAAATCTGTATACCGGTCGGATTATAACAATGGGAACCCTTTTGGCAATTTATTTGTCAACATCTGATGAAATGCTACCAATTTTGATTTCAGAGGCTGTTTCACCAATTTTAATTATTAAAATACTGTTCATTAAAGTTGCAATCGGAATGACTGTAGGCTTCTTAATTGATATCATTTATGAACAGGTGTTAAAGAAAAATAGGGAAGAACCGGATATTCATCATTTCTGCGAACATGAACATTGTCACTGCGGAGAAGGAATTATGAAGCCGGCAATTCGCCATACATTGCAGATTTTCTTCTTTATTTTGCTGATATCTTTATGCTTAAATCTTATTATCGAATTTATGGGAACAGACGTACTTGCAAACTTTATCTTAAACAAACCAATCATTGGAGAAATGCTGGCGGGAATTATTGGGTTAATTCCAAATTGTGCAGCCTCTGTTGTGATAACACAGCTATACTTGGACGGAATCCTTCCCTTTGGAACGATGATGGCGGGACTCTTGGTATCAAGTGGAATCGGGATGTT
>JAQXIR010000070.1 GCA_029007885.1 Lachnospiraceae bacterium
TATTATATTGACTATAGTTTAATATTTATTGTTCTGTTTTTGCTGGGCTTCGGACTGATTATGGTTTACTCTACAAGTTCTTATGAAGCATCCATTACGGCAGCCTTAAAAAATGATCCGGCTTTTTATTTAAAACGACAAGCACGTTCAACGGCACTTGGCCTTATTATGATGATTGTGGTAGCCAATATACCGTATCATTTCTGGGAACGGTTTGCTGTACTCGGGTATTTTGTATCGGCCATTCTTATTTTGCTGGTACTGACACCGCTCGGATATGAGGCAAACGGAGCAAGAAGATGGCTGCGCATCGGAATTTCCGTTCAGCCGGCAGAAATTGCTAAAATTGCAATGATTCTGTTTTTGGCAACTATGATTTGTAAAATGGGAAATGCAATCAAAACAAGAAAAGGATTTTATCTTGTACTTTGTATGCCGTTGCCGATTTGCCTGTTGGTATGGAAAATTACGGAAAATATGAGTTCTGCCATTATTATTTTCGGCATTGCTTTTCTGATGTTGTTTGTGGCAAGCCCTGATTACAAGCGTTTTATCGGCCTTAGTGTGGCAGGCTGCGGTGTTGCGGCTCTGGCGGTATTTGTGATAACGAAAATGGCAAGCAGTGATAAGTTGGGCGTACGTGGTGCTCGTATTTTGGCATGGCTGGACCCGGAGGCATATGCATCCGGAAAAGGATTCCAGACCCTTCAGTCGTTATATGCAATCGGTTCCGGCGGTATTTTCGGTAAAGGGCTTGGGCAGAGTATGCAAAAACTCGGATTTCTGCCGGAAGCACAAAATGATATGATTTTCTCGATTATTTGTGAGGAGTTGGGTCTTTTTGGCGGAATTGCCATTATTCTGTTGTTTTTGCTCCTGATTTGGCGATTTATGATTATTGCAAGCAATGCCACAGATTTATTTGGGGCATTGTTAGTTGTAGGGGTGCTCGGGCATATTGCAATTCAGGTCATTCTAAATATTGCGGTTGTGACAGCAACCATTCCCAATACCGGAATCTCACTTCCGTTTATCAGTTACGGAGGGACTTCCGTGATGTTTCTTTTGATAGAAATCGGACTCGTCTTAAGCGTTGCCAAAGGAATCCGTTTGAAAGAAGCATAGAAGAAATGCAGCGTACAAGGTACCGATGAAGACTGCCGGGATATAATATAGAATAGAATCTTATATTCCGGAAGGTGAATCAGTGAATGCAATTCATGTTCATGGAGGAAAACCGCTGCATGGTGAAGTGAAAATACAAGGATCTAAAAATGCTGCTTTACCGATTTTAGCAGCGACTATTCTGATAAAAGGAACCTGTATTATTAAGAACTGTCCGCATATTTCGGATGTAGAGTGTATGATAAAACTCTTAAGATGTGTGGGCTGTACTGTGCTTTGGGATGGGAATGATATTGTAGTGGATGCTATTTCACTTCGTGAAAACAGACTGCCACGAGAGTATGTTACGGGAATGCGTTCTTCAGTCATGATGATGGGAGCACTTCTTGGACGTTCTAAAGAAGTATCTCTTGATTATCCGGGTGGGTGCATAATCGGAGAACGTCCTATTGATATACATATAGAAGCACTGGAATGTATGGGTGCAAGGATTGAACGAAAAGAAAATGGTCTTACTGCCGGTGCACAGTCTTTAAAAGGATGTCCGATCAAGCTGCGTTTCCCGAGTGTCGGAGCGACAGAAAATGTCATTCTTGCAGCGGTGACGGCACAAGGAGTCACGATTCTTGATAATTGTGCAAAAGAACCGGAAATTATTTCATTATGCAGATTCCTGCAGAAAGCAGGAGCAAAGATAAGCGGGATTGGAAGCAGGAGATTAATTATAGAAGGAATCAAGGAACTGAATCCGGTTATTTACACGGTAGAGGCAGACAGAATTGTAGCAGGGACTTATTTGCTTTCTGTTATGGCGGCGGGAGGAAAGGCTTGCCTTACGCATGTACCTGTGGAGTACATGGAATGTGTGATGCAAACAGCACAATTAATGGGCGGTGATATTCAAGTTGACGGCAATCTATTAACTGTCATACGAGAGGGAAAATTGAAACCGCTTCCTTATCTGAAAACAGAAGTCTATCCCGGATTCCCGACGGATTTACAATCTGTCCTTTTGGTAGCACTTTCCTTAGCAGATGGAGAAAGTTTAGTCAAAGAAACTATTTTCAATAATCGTTTTCGGATGGCACAAGAATTGAACCGGATGGGAAGTGATATTACAGTCTGCGGACAGGATGCCAATATTCGTGGCAATAGAACATTAATCGGGCGTAGTGTTGTGGCGGAGGATCTTCGTGGTGGTGCGGCATTGACTTTGGCCGGAATTTGTGCACAGGGAGATACTTTTGTTAACAATTATCAATATATTGAGCGCGGATATGAAGATATCTGCAGAGATTTCAGATTATTGGGCGCTGATGTTAGGAGACGTTGTGAAGAAACAGAAATTGCATCGAAAAAGGAAGAAACAGAATAAAAGTAAGATGCACCATGAACTTAGATGGAGACGTTTGAAAAAAGCGGGGATTGCTGCCGGAATTACAGCGGCAGTGATAATCGCGGTATTTGTTGTCTTACGGATGTACACAATTGACACGGTGATTGTGGAAGGAAATGTCCATTATACGAATGAAGAAATTGAGAAAATGGTGTTTGAAAAAAAGTGGGATCACAATTCTCTTTATCTTTCCATGAAATATAAGAATAAGCAAATAGAGGGAATTCCGTTTATTGAGACGATGGATGTAAAAATTGTATCTCCGCATTCCGTGAGGATTACGGTTTACGAAAAAGCAATGGCAGGCTATGTAGAATATAAAGGTCAGTTCTTTTACTTTGATAAAGACGGAATGATTGTGGAATCTTCCAATGTCAGGACACTCGGAATCCCACAGATTATGGGACTGAAGTTTGATCACATCGTACTGTTTGAAAAACTTCCGGTAGAGAATGACAACGTATTTAAACAGATTCTGGATGTGACTCAGCTTTTGAATAAATATGAGATTGCGGCGGACAAGATTTATTTTAATGAAAAAT
>JAQXIR010000071.1 GCA_029007885.1 Lachnospiraceae bacterium
GTGGTAGATGTGCTTGTATCGTTCCAGACGGGGTTTTATTTGGAAGTAGTAATGCTCATAAATCCATTAGAAAAGAAATAGTGGAAAAAAATAAATTAGAAGCAATAATATCAATGCCAAGTGGAGTATTTCAACCATATGCAGGAGTATCCACAGCGGTAATGATATTTACTAAAACAACAACAGGTGGAACTGATAAAGTATGGTTCTATGATATGACAGCAGATGGATTTAGTTTAGATGCTAAAAGAACTAAAGTAGTTGAAAATGATATTCCTGATATTGTTGAAAGATACAATAATCTTGATAAAGAATTTGAGAGAGTTAGAACAGATAAATCAGCCTGAATCTCTGCTTCAATCTGTTCAATCTTGCCAAGAATTACTTCCGTTGATTCATATTTAACCTGTTCATATACTACTTCTTTGTACTTATTGATTGATAAATCGTATTCATTAGCAATAATCTCTTCCACCGGTACAAAGAAACTCTGCTCCGTTCTTGTTCTGTTTTCTTCTGCCTCCAGATTACCAAATCTACTAACTATATCCGGAATATCACATTCAGAAATCTCCTGTCTCTTATCATCCAGACTATATCCATCCGCTTTCATATCATAGAACCATACTTTATCAGTTCCACCGGATCCTGTCTTGGTAAATATGAGGATGGCTGTTGATACACCTGCATACGGCTTAAATACACCACTTGGCATTGAGATAACCGCATCAAGCTTATTGTTATCAAGGATTTCTTTTCTTATTTGTTTATGAGCATTACTGCTGCCAAACAATACACCATCCGGGACTATAACGGCAGCCCTTCCACCCTTTTTTAAAATACGCAAAAACAATGCCAAAAACAATAACTCGGTCTTTTTGGTCTTAGTTATCTTTAGCAAATCACCAGAGACCGCATCATAATCCAAACTCCCCTTGAAAGGTGGATTTGCCAATACCAATGTATATTTTTCATAATCCGTATTTTGTTCTGACAGACTATCCCTATATGAAATATTAGGGTTATCTACTCCATGCAACAACATGTTCATAGCCCCAATGCGAAGCATCGTTCTGTCCATATCATTCCCATAGAACATTTCATTATTAAAATGTTCTCTCAATTTTGCATTCAAAAACATATCCGCATGATTATCCCTTAAATACTGTTGTGCCTCGATCAGAAATCCTGCGCTTCCCATAGCCGGATCAATAATAATATCATCCGGTTGTGGTTTTACCAAGGCAACCATCATCTTTATGATATGGCGTGGTGTTCTGAACTGTCCATTTGTACCGGCCGTTGCCACTTTTGAAAGTAAATATTCATATAAATCACCCTTTGAGTCTGTATCACCAAGCTCAAGTTTATCAATACCGTCTACAATTTTGGATAGCATTGCTGCTGTAGGAATCTTAAATATTGCATCTCCCATATATCTGGCATATGCAGAATCCCCATCTTGATGTAAATTCTTAATAAAAGGGAACACCCCATTAGCCACCACTTCATACATCTCATCAGCAGAGCCCAGGTTTTTGAATTTACTCCATCTATACTTTTGACATTCACCCGGAAACATCGTTTCAAAATGTACACCAAGAAAATTGGCTTCATTTTCTTTGACTGTTTCTACCTCATCCAACTGTTTGATAAATAATAAATATGTAAACTGCTCAATAACATCCAAGGGATTTGTTATGCCGCCTGTCCAAAATATTTCCCATATTCTATCTATTTTGTTTCTAAGTTCACCTGTAATCATTTCGCAGTTCCCTTTCTACTCTTAATTTTGTATTGTAATGATATCTCTCATCTATGCAAACATATTCCACCACTTAACTACATTATATAAAGCACAATTTGGATTATCAAGAAATAATCCTTACTCTTGATTGTCTTTAGCTTCCTTCTTTATTGAATACTTTTTTCTAAACGCTTCATAATCCGCTTTAGCAATTGTGTACTGTTCCCCGGCTTGTTTCTCGTTCACGGAATACTCTGACTCCTGTGCCTCGCTTTGCAGCACGTCATAAATAATCCTTATCAAGTATTCCTTTTGACCATAATTCGCCATAACCAACGAATCTCTCACATACATTGGATTATGCCGTAGCAATGCCACTTGGAAATCCACACCTTTCCCTTTCAGGTAATGCCATAAGAATGTAATGCAGGTTCTCGTGTTTCCTTCTCTAAAAGGGTGGATACTCCACAATGCCAGCAAGAAATCCGAAACTGTCTCTCCCTTTTTCACAGTCGTCGTCCAATCAACTTTGTCATATTCCTGTAACAATTTAACCAAACGCTTCTCTATCTCATGAAAATCTGCATACTCTGCAGAACCACCGGACAAAACACGTTCACTTTTATACAAATTCTCTTTTCGGAATGTTCCTGCCCATTCATAAATATCCCCAAATAAGTACTTATGAATGTTTACCAAATGCTCCACATCATAAGTATATCCAATCCTTGTAGGCTTCACATCCAAACCCAACAGTTTCGCAAATACCTTCTGTATTTCAAATTTCTCCAAAAGTTCCTTGTCACGAATATTATATTTATTGATAAGAACATCACTTTCCGGGTAACAATTCTTTCCACCATTCATACATTACGCCCCCAAATACTCAAACCCATCAATTCTTTCTTCCATCTCTTCCAATGTTATTTTTCCAAAGATATAGGAATCCAAAACCTCCAAAAACAATTCATCAGGACCATTGGTAGCACTTAGCATGATAGCCATAGCGTTTTCAACACTCTTTCTTCTTGCTTCACATTCTTCCAAATAGTTCTGGCTTATAAGCATTCCCTTATATTGTAAAATAGTTCTCATCATATTAATAACATATGCCGGAGGATTTCTTCTTTCCTGTTCCCAGTCTTTCAAAGTAGAAACCGGTACATCAAACATTTTAGCAAATTTACTTTGACTTAATCCTGTTTGCATACGCAATTCTCTTACTTCCATAATAGTTACCTCCCGTACTTTCTCTCTATATAGTATACGGCATTGCCTACCATTATGCAAGTGATATAAAAAAAGAAACCCATACACCTACATCTTGCGTAAGTGCATGGGTTCTTTATCTTATCATACTATCAATTCTGCTTTTCTCTAATAAATCACCTGATTTTTACCGCTGCTCTTTGCCTGATATAGTTTTTTATCAGCATTGCGGAACAGTTCATCGATTCTTGCATCGGTCCGGTATTCTTCCATACCGCCACTGAATGTAATGGTAATCTGTCTGGTTTTGTTTGAAAACTCTCCCAATCCGTCGCTAATGCGTTTCAAGATATCCATCGCCATTTTGCGGTCCGCTTTCTCAAACAGAAGCATAAATTCTTCTCCTCCGTACCGGGCAGCGATTCCTTTTCCGTCAATTTCCTGCTGCATCAGTCTGGCCAGTTGCGCCAATACTTCGTCACCATATACATGTCCGTAGGTATCATTGATTTTTTTAAAATCATCAATATCAATAAGTGCCACCAGAAAATGCTTATGTTCCATACTCATCCACTGTTTCAGTGTATTCATCAGATATCTGCGGTTATATACTTCTGTCAGTGCATCATGATTTGCCGCATATTCCAGTTGCTGACTGATTGAAAAAATCTGGCTTCTCTGAACCATATACTGATGAATCAGAATGCAGAGCATGATTGCGGTAGACGATGCTACAATCAGGAAAGAGCAAAGCATCGTTCCAAACTGGCTCTCTTTACTCATTTCTTCCATGCCGGATGGAAAGAAATAAGACAAAACAACAACCAATATATCCAAAAGTATCGTTACAACAATCACCGGTACATGATATGGTCTCGGAAAGTAGATTGCCAGTGCCACAATACCCAGTATCAGATAGACCCCCATATTGGCTCCGTATACATAAAAAAGAAACGGAAATTCTATCAACGCAAATACTGTCACCATAATAACCGTTGCACTTTTTTGCTTTCCAAATCCAATTCCAGCCACTCCACAGGCAATCACAATCAGTTCGCAGATTCCACAGATAATTGTCGGCGTTGTCATTCCAAATAATACTACATTAGAAAGAAATCCAATCATATTGGCAACACAGCCGGTCAAAACCAGAAGCCATAATAATCTCTTTTGTAATTTAGCATTTAATTTATTTTCATCAAACTGTATATCGGTAAACATTTTTCTCTCCTATCGCTTATCTCAACATAGAGCAAAACTATGACAGAGACAATAACTTTTTTATAGCATAGCAAAGCAAATGTAACCAAACCGTAACTGCAAAAAACCACATACCTGCATTTCTGCAAATACGTGGTTTTCTTATCACATCTTATTCTAATTTTTATTATTTCGTTAATAGTGCCTGTGCTATATCATCCTTCATATCAAGTACTGCCTGTCTGGATGCATCTGCAAAGTTTGTTTCGCCAAAAGAAGCGTATGCCTCCTGTTGATATGCCGCAATAATGCCACGGGACGAATTCACAATAGCTCCAAGACCGTCTTCATTAAAGAAATGTACAAGATCCTTGCCTTTTCCGCCCTGTGCTCCATAACCCGGTACCAGAATATAACTCTTCGGCATTACCTTTCTCATGACTTTGCCGATTTCCGGATAAGTTGCACCGACAACGGCACCGACGTAACTATAGGAATCTCCCATAAAGTCATCTGCCCATTGCGCAACTTTTTCGCCAACAAGCTGATACAATGTCTTTTCACCGATTATCTGATCCTGAAATTCACCACTGCTTGGATTCGATGTTTTTACAAGAACAAAGATTCCTTTCTTTTCTTCCTTGCAGACTTTGATAAACGGATTCACCCCATCGGAGCCAAGATAAGGATTTACAGTGGCAAAGTCTTCATCAAATCCTTTACATGTCGTATTCCCAATCTGCACGCTTCCGAGATGTCCTACCGCATATGCTTCGGAGGTAGAGCCGATATCACCGCGTTTGATATCTCCGATTACGGCAAGCCCTTTCTCTTTGCAGTAATCAATCGTGCGTTTGTATGCAACAAGTCCCGGTATTCCAAACTGTTCATACATCGCAATCTGTGGTTTTACTGCCGGAATCAGATCATAAACAGCATCTACGATCGCTTTATTAAACTGCCATACCGCTTCTCCTGCTCCTTCCAGTGTCTCACCATACTCCGAAAAAGCCTTTTTCTTTATCTGCTCCGGAATCATTTTCATGGTAGGGTCTAATCCGACTACGATTGGAGCCTGTGTCTTTTTGATGTTTGCAACCAGTCTGTTTATCATACAATCTGCCTTCCTTTATTATTTTATAAGCATCGCACGTTCCTGTGCAAATTTCTTGATATTGGATGCATTCACATATTTTTGGCATTCCTCGCCGTTCACCACAACAAGGGTCGGTGCCTGCATAACACCATAGCGTGAGGCCAATTCCATGTTCTCTTCCGCATCAATCAAAACATATTTCTCATTTTTCAGATATTCTTTTGCCAATTTACAATTCGGGCATGTCTTCGTCGTAAACAGATACATCACATCTTCCGGCTGTTTCACATCAACCGTAACATCCGTGTCGTAGTTTGAAAGCGTTACAACTGTATTCACCGGACGTTTCAGACTGGATTTTGCAATATCGTATTCCGTACGGTTTGCATATTCCTGCAATTTTCCGTCATTCCAGTTCTGTACCGGCCGGTAGTAGCCTGTAATTCTGCTGTAAACTTCAGTCGGTGCACCGCACTTCGGACAAACACTCTGCTCACCGGCCAGATATCCATGTTCTTTACAGATAGAATAAGTCGGTGACAATGTATAATACGGCAATTTATAGTTTTCTGCAATCGTGCGTACCAGATTAGCCGCAGCTTTCCAGTCGGGAAGTTTTTCTCCAAGGAAAGCATGGAATACGGTTCCTGAAGTATATAAAGTCTGCAACTCATCCTGAATATCCAATGCGTCAAAGATGTCCGCCGTAAAGTCGACAGGAAGGTGAGACGAGTTTGTATAATATGGAGTATCTCCCGGATGACCTGCCGTTTTGATTGCCGGCCATCTCTTCTTATCGTGTTTCGCCAAGCGATATGTAGTGCTTTCAGCCGGAGTTGCCTCCAGATTATAAAGGTCTCCGTATTGTTCCTGATAATCCGACAGACGGTTTCTCATATGGTTTAATACTTCTTTCGTGAATTCCTGCGTTCTCTTATCCGTCATGTCAGCACGCAGCCAGTTAGCATTTAATCCCACTTCATTCATTCCGATTAAACCGATGGTGGAAAAATGATTGTCAAACGTACCCAGATATCTTCTGGTATAAGGGTACAATCCTTCATTTAAGAGTTTTGTAACAACATCTCTTTTGATTTTCAAGGAACGTGCCGCAATATCCATCATCTTATTCAGTCTCTTATAGAAATCATCCTTATTGGCTGACAAGTATGCAATCCTTGGCATATTGATTGTAACAACGCCGATACTTCCGGTGCTTTCGCCGGAGCCGAAGAAACCACCCGTCTTCTTACGCAGTTCCCGTAAATCAAGACGCAGTCTGCAGCACATAGAGCGTACATCACTCGGTTCCATATCGGAATTAATATAGTTAGAAAAATACGGTGTTCCGTATTTCGATGTCATTTCAAATAAAAGTCTGTTATTCTCAGTATCAGACCAGTCAAAATCCTTTGTAATGGAATATGTCGGAATCGGATATTGGAAGCCGCGTCCGTTGGCATCTCCTTCAATCATGGTTTCAATAAATGCCTTGTTGACCATATCCATTTCTTTTTTACAATCTTTGTAGCAGAAATCCATTTCCTTGCCACCTACAATTGCCGGGAGTTCTGCTAAGTCGGCAGGAACCGTCCAATCGAGTGTAATATTGGAAAACGGTGCCTGTGTTCCCCAACGGCTGGGTGTATTAACGCCATAGATAAATGCTTCTATACATTTTTTCACTTCTTTATAAGAAAGATTGTCTACTTTTACAAACGGTGCCAGATACGTATCAAAAGAAGAAAATGCTTGTGCACCTGCCCACTCATTCTGCATGATGCCCAGGAAATTCACCATCTGATTACATAATACGGAAAGATGTGCAGCAGGAGCCGAGGTAATCTTACCGGTAATACCACCCAATCCCTCTTTAATCAGCTGTTTTAAGGACCATCCCGCACAGTATCCGGTTAGCATGGAAAGGTCATGAATGTGAATATCTGCATTGCGGTGTGCCTCTGCAATCTCTTCGTCATAAATCTCAGAAAGCCAGTAATTTGCGGTTACTGCACCGGAGTTGCTTAAAATCAATCCTCCGACGGAATAGGTAACGGTGGAATTCTCCTTTACACGCCAGTCCTCCACCTTGACATAGTTATTTACCACATCTTTATAATCAAGAATCGTAGATTTCATGGTTCTTAATTTTTCACGCTGCTTACGATACAGAATATATGCCTTTGCTGCTTCTGTATAGCCTGCCTGCTCCAATACCTTCTCCACACTATCCTGAATGCTTTCCACATGAATAGTGCCGTCTTTTACTTTCTCCTGGAAATCAGCCGTCACACGAAGTGCCAAGAGGTCAATGATATCATTATTATACTGCACATCTGTTGCGTTAAATGCCTTCATAATAGCATCATTGATTTTCGTCAGTGTAAAATCCGCCTGTTCACCGTTTCTCTTAATTACCTGAAACATACGCTTCCCCCGTTTTATCCTTATTTTGTACCACCCCGGACCGTTTTTTCTGACAGCCCACTTTACTATAAATCATATCATCACACTCATAAAAAGTCAACGAAAAAGCACAAGATATTGTGTTTACATAAGATGCAACCCATAATATCTTGTGCTATATTTTGTTGTGTAATAGATTATCTGCTGATTAAAAATTCATACTCCCTTACTGCGTCTTCATCATCCGGATATTTCTGCAGATAGGTTTTCATTAATACAGCCGCTTGTCTGAAGTCTCCCTGATACTCGTAGGCAACAATCTGGTTAAACGCAATTGTCTGTTCCATTCCGCTGTTCTCAACGGCTGCCGCACTGTTAAAAGCAGAAAGCGCTTCTCCATACTCTCCCGACTGCAATTTGCAAAGTCCTAATTGATTATAAATCAATGCCGCATCCTCATGCTGCGTCAGATAATTTTTATAAACACTCGTTGCATAGTTAAAGTCGCCCAACTGTTCATAGGATTTGCCAAGCAAAAGAATCGTATTTTCGGAATCATCTGTTTTGGCTTTTTCCAAATAGACTTTGGCACTTTCGAAATCTCCCAGATAGTACGAAATTCTTCCTTTATCGTAGTCTGAAAGTTTCTTTTCATTCTCTGCCAAAAACTCACTCAGATATTTTTGTCCTTCCTCCCGGTATCCCGTCTGTGAAAGGACTCCCGCTATCTCAATCCGCAGTTCATACTCATCCTTATTGATCGATAATGCATCTTCAAAGTCTGCGACGGCACTTTCGTAATTTCCTAAAAGAAGAGAATTTTTTCCTCTTAAAAACAAGGCATCTGCTTCTTTCGGGCGAAGGGCAAGAATATTGGTATATATCTCTGAGGCTTTTGCCAAATCTCCGCTTTTTGTATAAGCATCCGCAAGATAATAGTTTATGTCATAATCCGTCTCATCTACAATAAAGCGGCTGTAGCCAAGTGCTTCTGTCAAATACGTGATTGCATCCTCATAATTGGTCATGCCAAGGCTGGCAATCCCTCTTCCTCTGGCAATTAGCCTTGGATTTTCATTCTCTGCAACCGCCGTCTCAAAACTTGCCATTGCTTCTTCATATTGATGGTTTTGAATCTGCTGCATTCCTGCTTGTATATTTTCCTCTGCAGATCCTTTGCCGCATCCGGTACTTATACCGCAGAAAAGAAATGTTATTCCAATTACTATCTGTCGTATCTTCTTTTTCATCATTTTGACGGTTCTTCCACCGGGGTTACTTCAGTCGTTTCCTCTGTCACTTCTTTTGTCTCATCCTGTGAAACTGCCTTATGGGTTGCCCTTGTCTTTTCTTCCAGTTCTACTGCGCTTTCACTTAGGCTCTTGACAATTTGTACAACGTTGCCGACACTTTGCATATCGCGCTGGCTGCTTTCGAGTGTCTCATTGGCTCTTGCAGACATTTCTTCGGAAACTGCAGATATATTCTGAATACTTTCTACAATTGCTTCGTTAGCCTCGGCCAGTTTTTCAACCATCTGTGCAAGGTCGTTTGACTGTCCGTAAATACTGTTCGTACTATTATGAATCTTCTCGAAGTTATCAGCCGTTTTTGTTACATAATCTCCCTGGATTTCGTTACTCTTTAATAAGTTATCAACACTTTCTACTACCTGTTCCAGAGATGTCTCGATACTTCCGATCAATGTATTGATATTACCGGTTGCTTCCTTTGTCTGATTTGCCAGATTCGAAATTTCACCGGCAACTACCGCAAAACCTTTTCCGGCTTCGCCTGCTCTGGCTGCTTCAATACTTGCGTTAAGAGCTAACAGGCCTGTCTGGTTCGCAACACTATTAATCAAAGACAGAATGTTCTGCATGTTGTTTGCATTTTCACGCAGGGTATCCATTTCTTTTGCTACCAGATTACTCAGTTCTTCGGAATTATGTACTTGTTTAATCAGGTCATCCATAATCTCCTTGCCGCCTGATACAAGTGTCTCGGCTGTTCCGACATCTTCTGTAATAATACCGGTAATCTTCTCAACCGCTTCAATATGTGTACCGATTTCTTCTGTCTTAAGCTGTTGTGTCTGAATACTGTCTGTTGTCTCATTAACACCCGCAACAACATCTTCCATGGAGCTCTTGGTAAGCGTAATGGATTCGTCGAGATTTTTCATTTCCGTTGAAACAAGTGCAATATCCTTTACTATGGATTCCGATACATTAAATGTGGTATCCAGCAGTTCTCCGCTCCGCTTACTTTCCTCTTCCATACTGTCATAGCGGTCGGCATTAATTTTCTGAATCGCGTCGGAAACACTGATGGTAAAATAGGCAACCAAAAGAACGCAGGCAATAATAATCTCTGCTTCTGTTAACTGTGTTCCTTTTAACGTGCCGTTTATTGCCTTTACAATAATCCATGCAAGATTCAGCAATATAGAAATCGAACAGAGTGTAAATGATAATTTTCTGTCAGAATAAATTGTTGACAGAACAATAATCAGTAATATGTAACAAAATGTCAGATTCGTAGAAGACGTAAAGATAATATACGCATACAGGAGTGGGAATGTGCAGGCTACAATATATCTAACCGCTTTGGTATCTTTTTTCCTCAGATAACAAATCAGTGCCGCACCCGCCGAAACAATGCAATCTCCCGCAATTACAGCATAACTGATGCCTGTTCTGACACCTTTTAACATTTCTACTGCGTATGCAATCATCAGGATGACTGCCATAATAACATAGCATCTGACAACAATCTTATTACGCAGTGCAGCAGCCTCATAATGGCCTGCATACCGATAATTTTGTTTTTCCATCTTTTTTCACCTGTCCTTTGATAAAATTCGGTATTGTAAAACTAAAAGAATTATACAAAAAAAATCACAATCTGTCTATATCGTCACGCTTTACACTCTTTCTTCTTTTATGTTTTGCTTCGTATAGCATTAAATCGCTGTCTGCTATAATCGCATTCAGATCACGGGCACTGTCGCAGATAAATTTTGTACAGCCTGCCGATATCTCCACATAATACGGTTTATCGGAATCTTTGTTAAAGAGTTCACACTTTTCTTTCAGGCTCGCAGTATAGTCGTCTGCTTTTTGTGCATTTGGGCAAAAGCATAATGCTGTAAATTCATCGCCTCCGATTCTGGCAATCAGTGCATCTTCTCCGAATGTTTCCCGCAGAAGCTGCGCAGCCTTACAGATTGCAAAATCGCCTGCAGCATGTCCGAAACAGTCATTTATCTCTTTTAAGTGGTCTAAATCACTAAGTACCAGTACCGCTTCCTTTCCTTCATTTTCTCTGATAAATTTCATCGCCCGTTCCATGAATCCACGTCTGTTCAGGCATCCGGTTAATCCGTCAAATTCCGAAATAAATCCAAGAATTTTATTCTTTTCATTGACTTCCTTAACAAGATTTTCCAATTTTTCCTGATTGCGCCGCTGTTGCTCATACAGTTCCCGGAAATTCAGTGCAATGCTGATTTGCAAACTTGCTTCATGCATTAAAAGCATATCTGACGGTTCAATTTCTGTGGCAAGGATTCCATATTGCATTTCTCCCACAAAAAGAGTTGCCACAAACATCTCATATCGTTTTCGCTCTGCCATAAGTCCGGAAAGTCCTACCTTTTTCGTCATAGTCGGTCTATCTTCCGGATTATAGGAAACAATCTTGTCCCCATCCTGAAATGCTGCAAGATATAACTTATTGGGACACTTCCAATTTTCTCCGTATTTATGGCAAATCGGCTTTTCTAAAATAAAAAGTGCCGAATTTTTCGTGTGGGTTGCTTTCAAAATATTCATCGGCGCCCCGTAAAAATCCTTCTCACTTTCAATATGATTTATCATTTCTTTTGAAATCAGAGGCATCAATTGCGAATATTGCTGGAAATCATCAAGCGCATCCCTGTTTGCTTTAATCACCGAAGTTTGCAAATATTTTTGTATACGTGCAAGCATTTCAGAGAGTACTGCCACTTTTTCAGCATCCTTCTCTTTACGAATCACACTTCTGAAATAAGATGTCAGTCCATCTGCAACAGATACTGCGGATATATACGCACTATACTTTCCGGCAGCCAGTTCATTCATCTGCTCCATCAAAATTTTCTTGTCTATTCGCGACGTCTTTCCATCCAAATACGGTTTTAAATTTGTTCGTATAATTTCTTTTAACTGATTGCAGACTCCTTCTCTTACTTCATCAATTACACTGCCGCTTAAGACTCTGTTGCAGATTTTTCTTGCGACACCTTCGATATAGATTTCCTTTTGCTCCAAACTTTCGTCTTCATGCGGCATTTTAGGAAAATCATAATTTCCGGAATTTTTACAGCCACATGAAGCACGCATTTTCACAATTGCCGGTGCACGCAGCACCACCGGTTCTTTTCCCATGCAAAGGTCAATGGCATTTTTTACCGCGGCAAATCCTATGTCAAATTCATTCTGCTGAACAGTTGAAAGCGGTGGCGTAATGGTTTCTGCCATTTCGCTGTCATCATAGCCGGTAATTGCGATATCCTTACCGACCAAAAGTCCTTTTTTTGCACAAACCTTGTATGCCGTCTCCGCCATGACATCATTCGCACACACCATAGCCTGCATATCAGGGTTATTCTGAAAAAGCCGCTCTATCTGTTCTTCCACACATTCCGAATAGTCGCCTTTTTCCATCATTTCTTCCCGTAACGGAATCCCATATTTTTCCAATACATCTTCAAATGCATTCTTTCTTTCCAATGCATCTTTATTATGATCCGGTCCGCCAAGATAGGTCAGTCTTCGATATCCGTGTATCTTTACAAGATGCTCCACAATTTGAAACATTCCGTGATAATTATCCGCAATAATGGAAGTTCCCTTTCCATTCTCATCAATATCCTCCAAAAGTACAAAAGGAATATCCTTAAAACGTTTTAAAAAACGTTCTTTATTCGCATCTTCCAGAAAAATACCGAGAGAACCATACGAAATAATTAAGGCATCTACATTTGCCAGATTCGCATAATCGTAAAGTACATTGTACTGATAATCACTCTGACATCCCGTATCATCACCGAAGCAGGCCCGGTAATAATTCTTCATATGTAAGCCAAGAAAGAAAATGATATTTACATTCAGCCGTTCTGCAGCATTATGGAGTCCCCAAAGCAACCTCTTGGTATATGGAGAACTTGCGTTTCCAATCAGAACACCTATTGTATATCGTTTCATTCAAACACTCCCGCTATCCCTGTAGTTTTTCCTGAATCTCATCTAGTAAAGTAATCATTTTACCGGAAATCTCTTCTGCTGCCGTGCAAGCCTCTTTTGCCTTCTGTTCATTCTGTTCTTTCACCGCTGCAATTATTTCATCTCCGAGGCTGTGGAATTTATGATGATATTCACCGATTCTTTCCCAGATATCTTTCAATTCCCCGTCTTCCATCCGTATAATCTGATATGCATGTCCGAATGCACATTTTCTGGAATCTGTCTGCAACGGTGCCAGTTCCATATCCTCTACAATTTTCTGAATCGACTGCAGCCATTCTTCATGAGCCTGTTTTGCTCTTTTTACGATTTCAACAATCTCTTCTTTGGACAGTTCGTATTTACCGCCATAGAGTCCCTCAAACATTTCCTTTGACACCTTTGAAAGGCGTTCATCAATTTCTGCAATCTTTCCGGCGTATTGAACACTTTCATCTGCATCCTTATGAATCAAACGTGTCATATCGCTCAATTCTTCCGCATCTTTGCTGGAACTTTCCATTGCACTGTTGATTTCAGATGCTGCCAACTTAATGCCTTGCATGGATTCATTAATCTCGTTAACCGCATAGACCATGCCTTCCATCATTTTGATATTATTACCGACAGTCTCGGAAACCATGTCAATCTTGCTGCTCATCTCTCCGGTGGAATCCAGTGTTCTGTCCATGCTTTCCTTACCTTCTCCTACCGCTGTATGAATATCATTTACCAGATTTCTCATGCCGTCCAGATTCTTTTTGGTATCATCTGCAAGTTTTCGGATTTCCTCCGCAACCACCGCAAACCCTTTACCCTGTTCTCCGGCTCTTGCTGCCTCAATTGACGCATTTAAAGCAAGCAGATTGGTCTGATTGGCAATTGCCTGTACACTTTCTACAATCTGCCCTACTTCTTCTGCCAGTTTTGCCAGCTGTTCAATTTTAAGGTTCATATTTTCCGTATCTTTTACAACATCTTCTTTTAACTCGCTGACTTCTTTTAGCAAAATAACACTTTCGTTATTTTTTTCAGCATAGTGCTCTGATTCACCGGTTAACTGTTCCAGTGTCATTGCCGTCATATCAATGGTTTCCGCAACCTGATTCATGGTTGCTGTCGTTTCTTCAACGATAGAAAGGTTTGATTCGCTGACGCCTTCCATTTCTCTTGCAAATTCGCTTAGCTGATCGGCGATATGTCCCATCCCCACATCAAAAGAACTGATTGCAGTGGAAATATCCAGAATATTCTTTGCCGAATCCGACATTCTCTTTTCATTTTGTAAAAATCGATTCAAATACTCAATAATCTTCTTATGCGGTCCATAACTGCTTGCCGCAATTTCTGCTTCCTCTCCCTGCATTACCTTTTCAACACAGGCAATCGCACAGTTCATCTCCGAACATTTTTTCTTTTTCAGTAATTTCACAATATGTACCTCCCTAATTTTGTTCTTTCGAACAAATAATACGTTATATAGGATAACATATTTTCTCTAATTTTAATAGCGTTTTTTGTCGATTTTGTACATTTTTGCTCATTTTCTTGCGGCTAAAGTAATTCTTTGATTTTGCCCGTTTTTTTATAATCATTCATATCGATTACACGTTGGTTTGCAGAGCCCTTAAATTTTAGCAGCATACTCTTTTCTTCCTCAATAAATGGGCCGTCTACCAGAACATCAATCAGATTCAAAAACTCTTTTGTCGCCTGTGTAAAGCATTTTCCTCCCTCTTGTAAATCGCGATCGAGCAAATATCCTGTATATGCCCAAATATCTTTCTGAGGATACGTTTCCTTTACTCTCTTTACAAACGGGAGCAGTGCCTTTTGATTTTCCGGCTCAAACGGATCACCTCCAAGAAGTGTAAGGCCCTTAATATAGTCCGGTTCCAGAGAACACAATATCTCTTCCTCCGTTTCTTTTACAAACGGCTGACCATATGAAAAATTCCAGGTCTGTGGCTGAAAACAGCCTTTACAGCGGTTCCTGCATCCCGAAACAAAAAGGACGGTGCGTACGCCCAGTCCATTTGCAATATCATGATACTTTATGGCTGAATAATACATACCGTCCTCCAAATCATTTTATCAATTTTAAAGATGCAGCACTCTTTCTTTGATTTCCTGTGTTCTTCCCTGATTCCAGAACTGAGTTCCGATATATCCGCAGGTTCTTCTTGCCACATTCATCTTATCCTGATCCCTGTTGCCGCAGTTTGGGCATTCCCAAACTAATTTCCCACTGTCTTCCGTAATAATCTGTATCTCACCGGTATAGCCGCATTCCATGCAATAATCACTTTTTGTGTTCAATTCCGCATACATAATATTTTCATAAATGTATTGCATAACTGCAATTACTGCTTCAATATTATCCTGCATATCGGGAACTTCGACATAACTGATAGCTCCGCCCGGTGATAATTCCTGAAACTGTGCTTCAAATTTCAGTTTATCAAATGCATTGATTTCTTCTGTTACATGCACATGATAACTGTTTGTTATATAATTACGATCTGTAACTCCTTCAATAATACCGAAACGCTTCTGCAGGCACTTCGCAAACTTATAGGTCGTTGATTCAAGCGGTGTCCCATAGAGGCTAAAGTCAACATTATTCTCGGCTTTCCACTTTGCACACGCTTCATTTAGTCTTCTCATTACGGCAAGTGCAAATTCCGTCCCCTTCGGGTCTGTATGCGAAACACCTTTCATATATCTGGTACACTCGCAGAGTCCCGCATATCCAAGCGAAATCGTCGAGTAACCATTATAAAGCAATTTGTCAATTGTCTCTCCCTTTTTGAGGCGTGCCAGTGCGCCGTTCTGCCACAAAATCGGAGCTACATCCGACTTTGTTCCTTTTAATCGATTGTGCCGCAGCATGAGTGCCCGATAACACAATTCCAGACGCTCATCGAGAATCTTCCAGAATTTCTCCATATCCTTTCCGGAAGAACATGCAACATCCACCAAATTAATCGTTACAACACCTTGATTAAAACGACCGTAAAATTTTCCGTTTCCGTCTTCTTCATGGTAAACAGTCAGGAAAGAACGGCATCCCATGCAGGGATAGCAAAAACCGCCTTTCAACTTCTTCATGATTTTCTCCGAGATATAGTCCGGCACCATCCGTTTTGCCGTACATCTTGCCGCAAGTTTTGTAAGTTCAAAGTATTTGCTGCCTTCCCGGATATTATCCTCTTCCAATACATAAATCAGTTTCGGGAATGCCGGTGTGATATACACGCCCTTTTCGTTTTTCACTCCCTGAATCCGCTGGCGTAATGTTTCTTCAATCACCATGGCAAGATCATCCCGCAATCTTCCTTCCGGCACTTCATCCAGATACATAAAAACGGTTACAAACGGTGCTTGTCCGTTTGTTGTCATAAGTGTTGTCACCTGATACTGGATAATCTGTACCCCTTGGCGAATCTCATCTGTCACACGTTTTTCTGC
>JAQXIR010000072.1 GCA_029007885.1 Lachnospiraceae bacterium
TCTTTTGATGCGTGTAAAAAATGCATGGGAATATCGGAAAAAAACCGTTGATACGAAAAGCTGCCGGATTATTTTCGGAGAAGCTGATTTTCTTCCGGGTATTGTGATTGACAAATTTTCGGATGTCCTTGTCGTGGAATCGTTGGCGCTCGGAATCGATCTTCTAAAACCGCGTATTTTAAACCTGCTAATTGACGTTCTAAAAGAAGACAATGTTGCAATCCGCGGCATCTATGAACGCAGTGATGCAAAAGTCCGCCTACAGGAAGGCATGGAGCGCTTTAAAGGATTTATCGGAGAGCCTTTTGATACGAAAGTAGAAATCGAAGAAAACGGTGTGCGTTATCTTGTTGATGTACAGGATGGTCAAAAAACCGGCTTTTTCCTTGATCAGAAAAACAATCGCGCCGCCATTCATAAACTTTGTAAAGATGCCAGGGTTTTAGACTGCTTTACCCATACCGGTTCCTTTGCATTAAATGCAGGAATTGCCGGCGCAAGGGAAGTGATTGGTGTTGATGCCTCACAACTTGGAATCGACCAGGCAATCGAAAATGCAAAATTGAATCATCTGGAAGATAGAGTTGCCTTTATTTGTGCAGATGTTTTTGAACTGCTGCCTGAACTTGCCAATAAGGGAGAACTGTTTGACGTTGTTATCTTAGACCCTCCCGCTTTTACGAAATCCCGAAATTCTATCAAAAATGCCGTAAAAGGATACCGCGAAATCAATTTGCGGGGACTGCGCCTGGTTCAAGACGGCGGATTTCTTGTAACATGTTCCTGCTCTCATTTTATGGACCCGGATTTATTTGCAAAAACTATCAAAGAAGCGGCTCGCGGAGCCCACAAACGTCTCCGTCAGGTAGAATTCCGTACACAGTGCACCGACCACCCGATTCTCTGGGCAGCGGATGAATCTTATTATTTGAAGTTTTATATCTTCCAGGTCGTAAACGAACACTAAGGGGTTCGTGGGAGAAATAAGGTGTTTATGAATTTCTCTTCAGCGATTTTAGCAATTCCTTTTCTTCCTTAGATACCTGATAAGATTCCCGAATTTTTTGAATTGCCTTATTATGCGTCATATCGTCAAGCGGGTCATTTTGCAAATAAGCAAAAGTTTCCTGCGGATATTTGACATAAATCATAGAAACGGCCCATGCAACTGCCATTTTTACATAATACCCTTCATGGTGGATTTCATTTAGCCGTTTCTGAAACTCTTCTTTATATTGGTCATTTATGAAATAAAGGAGTCCCATTACGACTGCAAAGCGAATATCAAATTCCTGATCCGAGTGGAAATAGGGCTGTAAAAAAGCCCATACTTCCTCCGGATATTTTTTTGTGATTTTGAGTCCCGTACAAAAACTGTCACAGGATGACCAGTTATCAATTTTGGAAACGTATTCCCTGATATAGGGAAATAATTCCTCAATCGTGTTTACTTTTACATATCCGATAACCATTCCCTGTAAAAGAATTTCTTCAAAAGAATCATTTTGCGCAGAAAGAAGATAACTTTTCCAGTCTTCTTTTGCCAGTCTTTTTGCCAGTTTACGAAGATTCGGCAGCCGTACTCCCAGAATCGGTTCAACACCGGGAAGCAATTTTTGCGTAAACACACAATATTCTTCTTCTGATATACTTTCCAATTCTTTTCTTATTGAACTCATATCGTTTCTTTTTCCTCTTTTGCCTCGCGGATATATTCTCTTGCATTTGTTAAATTTGCCTGCACTTCCTCTTCTGTAACACGGCGTATCACTTTCGCCGGGCTTCCGATTACGAGAGAGTTATCCGGAATAACAACATTTTGGGTAATTAGGGCGCCTGCACCGATAATACAGTTTTTTCCGACTTTTGCCCCGTTTAAAATAACAGCACCCATCCCAATTAAGGTATTGTCACCGACACTGCATCCGTGAACAATTGCACTATGTCCGACTGTTACATAATCTCCTATCGTAACAGCATAATTCTTATCAACATGAATCACAGCATTATCCTGTATATTGGTTCCTTTTCCAATTACAATCGGACGGTGTGCACAGCGGATGGTCGCATGATACCAGACACTGCTGTCCTCCCCGATTGTTACGTTTCCGATTACATCCGCACTTTTGGCAATAAACGCAGATTCTGCTATCTGTGGTACTAACATCCCTTTTCTCCCTTCCTATTCGATACCAAAGTACTCATCAATTCCGTCTGCAATGCCGACTGCGATTTTACTCTGATATTCATCTGTCGCCATAAGTAAGTCTTCTTCCGGATTTGTCATATAACCCATCTCTACAATGCTGACCGGAACCTGTGCCCAGTTAATTCCGCTCATTGTGTCCGTTTCCCATACACGTTCTTTTTTTGCGCCGGTTGCTTCCACCATATGATTCAGAATACATTCCGACAGGCGATAACTGTCATCATGCAGTGATGCATTATAGATATTGGAAGATGTCTGGCAAATTGTCATCATACCATTTGCCTTACTGTTTTCGGCTCCGTTTGCATGAATTCTGACAAATGCATCTGCATTTGCATCATTTGCTACTGCTGCCCGTTCACTGTTGGAAAGATTCACTTCATTTGTTTCTCTTGTCAGTATAACCTGATAGCCACGATTTTGAAGTTCATCCCTCAATTTCAAAGATACTGCCAGATTCAATTCATATTCCGCAAGCCCGCTTGTTGTACCTTTTGTTCCGCTGCTCACCTTTGCTTTCATTTCAGTTGCACCCGGGCCAATCGGTTCTTTTTCATTATTACCTTTTTTCTGATGACCGGGATCGATAACAACAAGATAACCTGTTTTCTGTACCGATTCCGGTTCCGGCACAATTTCCGGTAGGGTTTCTTCCGGCATTGTGGTTTCTTCCGGCATTGTGGCTTCTTCCGGCATTTCCGTTTCAGACGTGGGTTCTTCCGACATAATAGTTTCTGATACGGTTTCTTCCGGTAAATGCTCCTGCCTGCTGCCACATCCTGTCATAAGTATAAAGAAGACCATCAGAAAAGAGCATGCGATAGTCTTTCTATTGATTTGATTTTTCATTTTCATACTCCTTTTTGCTGTTTATTCTTATATATTATAACATCTGATGGAAATATTGGTGTATTTGTAAAACAGTTTCTAATCACTACAATGACTGCACTCGCCCTTCATTTCTTTGAACGCAATTCTCGCAAAAGTAGCGGAGAAACATCAGCGCAAGTATAAATCCTCCACTTCTTGTAACGTAACTTCCGCGAAAGTAGCGGAGAAACATCAGCGCAAGTATAAATCCTCCACTTCTTGCTACGTGACTCTTGCGAAAGTAGCGGAGAAACACCAGAGCAAGTATAAATCCTCCACTTCTTGCTACGTGACTCTCGCAAAAGCGTGCAAGTACCCCCTTACGCAAGATGCAGGTGTGGGGATTTTAGAAAATCCGTTGGCAATATTGTAAATCTGATGGAAATACGGAAAATACGTAAATATTGAAATTAATACTTGCTTTTTTACGCAATTTATTGTATTATCTACTTTGTCCGAAATATCGAAGCGTGGCTCAGCTTGGTAGAGCGCTGCGTTCGGGACGCAGAGGTCGCAGGTTCAAATCCTGTCGCTTCGATGAAAAAGACTGAAGTCTTATGATTTCAGTCTTTTTTTATAACTTAACTATTGAAAATATCTTATACCCACCGAAAGGAAATTTAAATGGCAAAACTATATTTTAAATATGGTGTAATGGGTTCATCAAAATCCGCCCAGACGTTAATTACAAAATTTAATTACGAAGAGTTGGGAATGCATGTCTGGCTGATTAAGCCAAGCATTGACACCCGCGATGGCGCCGGTATTATCAAAAGCCGCATAGGCCTGAAAGAAGAGGCGCAGGTGATTACTCCGCAGCAGGATATTATCGAAGAATATCATAAAGTCGGTGTACATGATGTCATCATAGCAGATGAATCACAATTCTTTACACCCGAGCAGATTGACGGGCTGCGTGAACTGGTAGATGAAGAAAACATTCCGGTTATCTGCTTTGGGTTAAGAACGGATTTTACCACCCGGTTTTTTCCCGGTTCCATGCGTCTTATGGAACTGGCTGATTCCATAACCGAGATTAAGATGGTTTGTGCATGCGGACGCAAAGCCACAGTAAACGCCCGCATTGATGAAAACGGAAAAATTGTTACGAAAGGTGATCAGGTCTTTTTGGGCGGAAACGACAGCTATATGGCAATGTGCCATAAGTGCTGGAAGCAAAAGCAAAAAGAGTAATTCTTATCTGCTTCCTTTGTCGTATGGAATACCCTCACTTTTCGGTGCCCGTGAATGTTTCGAGGTAAATGCCAGAACCACAAGGGAAATGATATACGGCAACATATTGTATACTCCGCTCGGAATATTTAATCTAACGAGGAAGTCGAAACCGAAATATACATTCGAAAGTGCTCTGAATAATCCAAACAGTAATGCTGCGAGTGCAATTCTGGTAGGTTTCCATTGACCGAAAATCATAACGGCGAGTGCAAGGAATCCGAATCCCGCAACACCGTATTCAAACTTCCATGCGCTTACACCTGCGGTAATATAGGCGATACCGCCGAGTCCTCCTAAGACACCGGAAATCAGTACACCAGCCCAACGCATTTTGTAAACGTTGATTCCGACAGAATCTGCTGCCTGCGGATGTTCACCGCATGCCATCAGTCTAAGACCGAATTTTGTCTTATAAAGCACAATATAGGAAAGAATCAGTGCCACTACGGTAAGAACCATAAACCAGTTAAATTCGAATCCTTTGATATTTTTTACAAATGCCGCTTTTTCTTCCACATATTGCAGAGTTGCCGAAACATCATCCGGATTCTCTGCTGTATTGATTGCTTTTACAATGACGGTTGCTGCTGCAGTACCAAGCATATTCATGGCAGTTCCGACAATGGTCTGATCTGCTTTAAAATGAATGGCAGCAACGGCTAACAATACGGAATAGAGCGCACCTGCCGTTATACTTGCAAGGACAACCAAAAGTACCATTAAAAATGCGGAAGTCGATCCGGGAAGATAATGCATCATCAATGCTCCTCCCAAAGCACCGATAACCATAATTCCTTCAAGACCAAGATTAATAACACCGGAATGTTCCGAGAAGCATCCGCCAAGTGCAACCAAAATCAGGATTGAGGCAAATAAAATGGTATATTGTATGAGTAATAACATTATTCATTGCCTCCTTTCTTCGCTTCTTTTTTCTCAATGTACGAATTCATCGCAAATTTCAAAAATCCAACAAAACCACACAGATAAACAATAATAGAAGAAATCAAATCTGAAATCTGGGAACAATACATGCTCTTATCCACATACGCTCCTCCGGCAGTAATGTGCTGGATAAAGAAGGATGAGAATATGGTTCCGATTGGATTAAGTCCGCCTAAAAATGCTGCTGCAATTCCGTTAAATCCCATAGACGGAACGGAAGAATAGGTACACTGCCATTGTTCATAACCTGACTGATAAAGGAAGGAAGCACCCATTCCGGCTAATGCACCGCCGATAATTAAGGTCAGGATAATATTTCTCTTTTCTGCCATGCCGCTGTATTTTGCGGCATTTTTATTATATCCTGTCGCCTTCAGTTCGTATCCGAAACGTGTTTTTGTCAAAACGACCCAGACGATAACCGCAACGATTATCGAAAGCGGAATGGCAAGTCCCACATATTGATTCTTATTAAACAATGCACCGAGTCCCAACGTCGGAAGAAGTGCCTGTTCTCCTGCTGCCGAAAGTTGATACGTATACGGACTTGCTGTTTCTTTTACATTACTTAAAACCATATTGGTCGTATAAAGACCAATCCAGTTTAACATAATTCCGGAAATAACTTCATTTACATTAAAATAAGCTTTTAATATACCGGAAAGAGCACCAAAAACGGCTCCTGCAGCAATCGCAAGTAACATACAGGGCAGCCAGCTTAAATGCCATGCAAGCGCTGCATACAGACATGCACAGGCACCTACTACATACTGTCCCGCAGCTCCGATATTAAATAATCCTACTTTATAGGAAAATAATACAGAGAGAGAACACATGAGTAACGGTGCAGTCTTTACAAGTGTATTTCCTAAATATTTTAACTGCATCGGACCGCTCTTATAAGTCAGAAAGTTCTTTGCAACACTTAAAATTGCTTCTCCCGCACCACTCGGATTAATGAAAAGCAATACAATAAAACCGATTACCATACCCAGAACAATACAGATTAATGAGGTGAGCAAAGTCTGTACGGTACCGTTTTTTAATAAATTTCTTTTCTCTTTCATGCCGTCACCTTATCTTTCTTTGCACCTGCCATATACAGACCAAGTTCTTCTTCTGTTGTTTTCTTAGGATCAAATTCTCCAACGATTTCTCCCTGATGCATCACAAGGATTCTGTCCGGAACATCCACTACTTCATCAAGTTCCAAAGAAACCAACAATACTGCTTTTCCTGCATCACGTTGTGCTACAAGTTGTTTATGAATGTATTCAATCGCACCTACATCAAGACCTCGTGTCGGCTGAACCGCAATCAAAAGTTCCGGGTTTAAATCAATTTCCCTGGCAATGATTGCCTTTTGCTGATTACCACCCGACATGCTTCTGGCGGTGGTTATTGCTCCCTGTCCGGAACGAACATCATATGCTTCTATCAGTTTTTCGGCATATGAACGGATATTGATCCGATTTAAAAATCCTGCTTTATTTGTAAATTCCGGTTCAAAATATCGTTTTAAAATCAGATTTTCTTCCAATGAATAATCTAAAATCAGTCCGAACTTATGCCTGTCTTCCGGAATATGTGCCATGCCCAGATTATTTCTTTTTCGGATGCTTGCATGAGTAATATCCTGTCCGCATAAAGAAATTTTTCCGCCAACAGACGGAATCAAACCGGTAAGGGCATGAATCAGTTCCGTTTGTCCGTTTCCATCAATTCCCGCTATGCAGACAATCTCTCCGGCATGAACTTTAAAAGAAACATTTTTTACCGCATCATTTTTATGAAGATTGGAAGCAACTGTCAAATCTTCAATATCAAGTACAACGTCGCCGGGAACCTTGTCTTCTTTTTCTACATGGAAATTGACATTACGTCCCACCATCATCGCAGACAATTCTTCAACTGTGGTGTCTGCAATACTTACTGTACCGATATATTTTCCTTTTCGAAGAACACTGCAGCGGTCCGCTACATTCATGATTTCCGAAAGTTTATGGGAAATGAAAAGAATGCTTTTCCCTTCTGCCGCAAGATTCTTCATAATCTGCATCAGTTCTGCAATTTCCTGCGGTGTAAGAACTGCTGTAGGCTCATCAAAAATCAGAATTTCATTATCGCGGTATAGCATTTTTAAAATTTCCGTGCGCTGCTGCATACCTACGGTGATGTCCTCGATTAATGCGTCGGGATCAATATGGAGGCCATATTTTTCTGATAATTCCATTACTTTTTTTCTGGCTTCCGCTTTTTTTAAAAATCCGAATTGATTCGGTTCTACTCCAAGAATAATATTATCCAGTACTGTAAAGCACTCGACCAGTTTAAAATGCTGATGAACCATTCCGATTCCCAGATCATTTGCATCATTGGGATTGTTGATTTTGACTGTCTTCCCATCTTTTTTAATAATTCCTTCCTCCGGCTGATACAATCCGAAGAGAACACTCATCAGTGTAGACTTTCCTGCACCGTTTTCCCCTAAAAGCGCATGTATCTCTCCCTTTTTCAGCTGAAGAGTAATATTATCGTTTGCAACTATGCCCGGAAACTTTTTGGTTATGTTTAGCATCTCAATTGCATATGGCTGTTCCATTTTTACCCTCGCTTTCATTGATATTTTGAAAAGAGCAGACAGAAAAAATCTGTCTGCCCTTCCTGTTTAAAAGAACGTATTAAGTTTTATTTTAAGTTTCCTAACCATTCTACATTGCAGCTTGTAACTGCAGGTTCTGCACTGATGTCATTGGAAACTTTAATGGTTCCTGCTTTCATATCAGAAACAATCTTCTTGTAGTCATCCTGTGTAAAGGAATCGGACCACTGTGTTGTATCCATCGGAATCTGAACGTAGTTTGCTTCCGGATCATCACCTGATACTAAACCAAGTGTTGAAATCTTTCCTGCATAATCAGCCCATTTGCCGTTGTTGATGATATCGTTTAATGCATCATAAGTTGCCGGATAGAGACCTTTCATAGCAGATGTAACTGTCATTCCGTCTCCGTATGCTCCGTCGATGATAGCAGCCTGGTCAACGTCAACACCGATTACTTTTCCGCCTACCTTCTGTGCTGCTTCTGCTGCAGATGTAAAAATACCACCGCCGCATGCAAATACAACTTCTGTTCCTGATGCATACCAGGTATCTACAGCTGCTGTAATATCAGCATCTCCGTAGAACTGATTGCCGTATGCATATTTCATTTCTGTTGAAATGCCAAGTTCTGCTGATGCTGCGTCAGCACCCTGTACAAATCCGTATCCGTATCTCATAACAGCCGGAACTGCCATACCACCAAGGAATCCCAGTTTGGTATAACCAAGTTTAACTGCTGCATAACCTGCCATATATCCGCAAAGTTCTTCCTGGAAAATTGCACAGTAAACATTATCGGAATTGTAGTATTCTTTTACATCCCAGTTGTCAGGATTGTAATCATAAGTTTCTCCTGCTGCTGCAACACCTGCTTCCAGAATATCGCCTGCTGCAACGTCTAATGCGATAAATTTAACATCCGGATAGTTGCCTGCTGCTTCAACAATTGTACCGCCAAATGCATATCCCGGCATTACGATAACATTGTATCCTTCATCTACTGCTTTATCTACCATGGCAACACGGTCTGCCGTGTTATCACCGGCCGGTTTATAGTATGTAAATTCCAGGCCGTTTTCTTCGCAGAATGCTTTACATGCTTCATAAGTTGTCTGGTTAAAAGACTGGTCTGTGATATCACCGTAGTCAGTAATCATAGCAACTTTGTAATCTGTGCTTTCTGCAGAATCTGAGTTCCCGCATGCTGCTAAAGAAAATACCATACACATTGCAAGAACAAGGGATAATAACTTTTTCATCTTAGTTCCTCCTTTGATTTATAATAGTTAAAAACTATATTTAATGCCCTTATTGTACCAGTTTTTTCTGCTCAAATCAATAAAAGCAGAAAAAACAGTTGATGTTCCTTCATCCATTGTAATTTCTGCCATCTGATTTCTCACCTTTT
>JAQXIR010000073.1 GCA_029007885.1 Lachnospiraceae bacterium
TTCCGATAAGAAGATTTTTGTGATAGATTCCGAGTCGGCATCCTGTGGGGAAAGCCAGATTGCTTTACGGGCAATGGAACTGGAAGAACAAGGTAAGTCTTTTGAGGAAATTACAAAAGAACTGGAAGAATATCGGGATGCTATGAAGACCTATTTTGTATTGGACAATATTGAAACGCTTCGTAAAAACGGACGGATGTCCGGGGTAAAGGCGTTAGTTGCCACAACACTCAATATTAAACCGGTGCTTGCCAGTGATAAAGGTTCGATTGTACAGGCAGGGCAGGCAATCGGTATTAAGAAAGCACTTATGAAAATGATAGAAATTATTGTCAAAGAAGCGCAAAATATCAAAGACAAGAGAATTATGATTACACATTGCAATAACCCGCAAAAGGCAGAGTGGGTAAAAAATGCATTGGCAGAAAAAACGGGAAGTGATAATATCGTGATTATGCCGACATCAGGGCTCAGCAGTCTTTATGCAAATGATGGCGGTATCATCGTAACATATTAGTTGAAAACGAGACATTTGGCATTATTGTGAAAATTGATCACGTAACTGCTGAATGTCTTTTTTATTTCCAATCGGAATGCGAATCGTTTCCTGATTGGAAAGGGTTACATGAAGATTGGAAACTTTCGTAACATAACGGGCATTGACGATAGTAGTTTTATTGGCAAAGAAAAAACTGGGATAGGGAGCAAGGTCCATCCAGACATTGTCAATAAAAGAAGTGGCATATTTACAGGTGCCGTTCGTAAGATGAAGGGTCAGATTCCTGTCGTTTCCTTCACAATATAGGATTTCTTCTTCAGTCAGATAAAATGTTTCCGTTGTATTACGAAACTCGATTCGGGGAACATGACATTCCTGTTTTTTTGCAAGGACGTGATCAAGAGTATCGGAAAGTGCTGCCACCTTAATGGGTTTATCCAAAAACAACGTATTTTCAAGTGGCGCGAATGTGCGGTAATCCAGTGTGGAAATGCAAAAAACGATAGGAGATGGAATCCCCTTGTCACGAATGGATTTTGCGAGGTCATATGCGGTGTAGGAAGTCTCTGTCACATCCAGAAAATAGACATCATAAACCATGGGATTATTTAAAAGTGCCTCTCTGCTTCCGAATGTATCGGTATAAAATACACCGGTTGTTGTAAGACGCTTGTCCGATTCCCGCATCAAAAGACGTTCCATTTGTTTTCTGTCTGCAATATTGCTGTCACAAAGTGCGATGTGCATAACGAAACCTCCGATTATAAAAGGGGCTACAGTCGGTTGATTGCAGCCCCTGCCGTTTACAAAAATGCAATTTCAAACGGTGCATAAAAGATAAGGAAAATCAAGATTACCTGAAGGATGAGAATAGCAGGCATGCCGTATACAAAGTACCAGTGTCTGGTCTTGTGATGAAAATAGTTCATTCCCAGAATCGAACCAATACTTCCTCCGATAGCGGCAATAATAAAAAGGGTTGCTTCCGGAATCCGAAAAGCATGCTTTCTTGCCTTTCTCTTATCGAGACCCATTGCCCCGAATCCAATCAGATTGATGATTATTACATAAGCGGTTAATAGTAATATGACGTCCATGTAATTCCTTTTCTTATTTTTGAGTCTTGTTTACTTCCTGCATCTTCATGGCACGAACTTTGCAGGAAAGGCCAAACAGATTGATAAATCCTTCTGCATCGTGATGATCATAAAGATCTCCTGTTGTAAAGGAAGCAATACTTTCATTATAAAGAGAATACGGAGAAGTAGTGCCGGCTTTAATAATATTGCCTTTATACAATTTGAACTTTACTTCACCGGTAACATACTGCTGTGTTGATTCGATAAATGCCTGAACAGCTTCGCGAAGAGGAGTAAACCATTTGCCTTCGTATACAATCTGTGCCAGTTTATTTCCCATATCAGCTTTTAAAGCGTATGTATCACGGTCAAGAATTAACTCTTCCAACTGCTGATGTGCTTCATATAGAATGGTTCCGCCCGGAGTTTCATAGACACCACGGGATTTCATGCCAACAACACGATTTTCCACAATATCTACAATACCGATTCCGTGTTTTCCGCCCAACTCATTAAGAGTACGGATGATATCGGAAACTTTCATCTTTTTACCGTTTACGGATGTCGGAACACCTTTCTCAAAAGTCATGGTTACATATTCGCCTTCATCCGGTGCTTTTTCGGGAGTCGTACCGAGAACTAAAAGATGCTCGAAATTCGGCTCATTTGCCGGATCTTCCAGTTCCAGACCTTCATGGCTGATGTGCCATAAGTTACGGTCGCGGCTGTAACTGGAATCTGCGGAGAACGGGAGTGTGATTCCGTGACGTCTGCAGTATTCAATCTCTTCTTCACGGGAGTTCATGGTCCACTTGTCATTTCTCCATGCAGCAATAATTTTTAAGTCAGGAGCAAGTGCTTTAATACCGAGTTCAAAACGAATCTGGTCGTGTGCTTTACCGGTATCACCGTGACAGATTTCAGTAGCACCATATTTTATTTCGATTTCTACAAGACGTTTTGCAATAACCGGTCTTGCCATGGAAGTGCCGAGCAGATATTTGTTTTCATATACGGCATGTGCCTGTACGCAGGGAACAATATATTCATCACAGAATTCATCAATGACATCTTCAATATAGAGTTTGGAAGCCCCACAGGATTTTGCGCGTTCCTCCAGTCCATCTAATTCTTCGCCCTGTCCGCAGTCAATGCAGACACAAATTACTTCATAATCAAAGTTCTCTTTCAGCCACGGAATGATAGCAGTAGTATCCAGTCCGCCGGAATATGCCAAAATTACTTTTTCTTTCATAATGATTTCCTCCAACATTGTTTTCTTGCTTTTCAATATACATCATTTCCATATGGAATGCAAGCGTAATTTTATGCATAAAAACATAATTATAAGAAATAAATGTGCACTTTATGAAAAATAAGTTGCATAATATGCATTGTAGATGTATAATCATGCATACGACAAAACAAATGCATAAAATAAGTATTAAAAAATGCACAATGCTGTGATACACTGTTTTAGAAAGTTGGTGACAAAATGATACGGAACATGACAATAGAAGACTACGAAAATGTATATGCACTGTGGAAACAGATTAAAGGATTTGCGATGCGAAGCGTAGACGATTCGAAAGAAGGAGTGGAGCGTTTTCTGAAACGTAATCCGACAACAAGCGTGGTTGCAATTGAGAATGAGAAAGTCGTGGGTGCTATTTTATGCGGTCATGATGGGAGAAGAGGATGTCTGTATCATGTCTGCGTTCATCCTGATTACCGTCTGAAAGGAATCGGGAAAGAAATGGTCGTGTTTGCAATGAAACGGCTGCAGGAGGAAGGTATCAACAAAGTATCCCTGATTGCATTTACGGAAAATGATATCGGGAACGCCTTCTGGAATAAAATCGGCTGGACACAGCGCAAAGATTTAAACTATTATGATTTTGTTCTGAATACAAATAATATTGTTGCATTTAATAAATAAGGAAGGAAATACATATGGAAAAGATTCAGGGTGGCGTTACTGCCGCAAAAGGATTTTATGCAGCTTCTACGGCGGCAGAGATTAAGTATAAAAACAGGAAAGACATGGCGATGATTTATTCCAAGACACCCTGCACACTGGCAGGAACATTTACGAGCAATGTTGTCAAAGCAGCCTGTGTGTTGTGGGATAAACAGATTGTGGAATCATCCGCCGCAGGCCATGCGGTCGTTATTAATTCCGGTATTGCTAATGCCTGCACCGGAAAGCAGGGGTTTGACATCTGCCGTGCCACGGCACAGGCTGTCAGCAAAGAACTTAACGTTCCTACGGATTCTGTTCTGGTGGCATCTACCGGGGTGATCGGGATGCAGATTCCGGAAGATAAGATTACAGGCGGTGTCAAAAAGATGATACCGGGGCTTAGCGACAGTAAAGAAGCAGGCACGTCTGCTGCAGAAGCAATCATGACAACAGACACAAAATCGAAAGAAACGGCTGTTACCTTCAAGGTAGGAGGAAAAACGGTAACACTTGGAGGAATGGCAAAAGGCTCCGGCATGATTCATCCTAACATGTGTACCATGTTGGCGTTTTTGACAACAGATTTAAATATTTCCAAAGAACTGTTAGAAGAAGCACTTCGAGAAAACGTCAAAGATACCTTTAACATGATTTCCGTAGACGGTGATACCTCCACAAACGACACACTGTTGCTTTTGGCAAACGGGGAAGCCGGAAATGAAAAAATTACGGAAAAGAATGAAGATTATGAAGCATTTAAAAAGGCATTGAACGAAGTGAATACGACACTTGCTATGATGATGGCAGGAGACGGGGAAGGTGCAACGGCACTGTTTGAAACAAAAGTCATCCATGCAAAATCGAAAGAGGATGCAAAGATTTTAGCAAAATCCGTTATCTGTTCAAATTTAACGAAAGCGGCAATTTACGGGCATGATGCCAACTGGGGACGTATTTTATGTGCTCTCGGATATTCGGGAGCAGTATTTGACCCGGAAAAGATTGAACTGTATCTGATTGGCGGCGACGATAAGATTTTGATATTCAAAGATGGTGTCGCAGCCGACTACAGTGAAGAAGAGGCAACAGAAATTTTATCCTGTGAAAAAGTGACAGTTCTTGTCGATATGAAGGAAGGCGATGGAGAGGCTGCCGCATGGGGATGTGACCTTACTTATGATTATGTAAAAATCAATGCGGATTACCGTTCATAGCGGAGGAGGAAGATAGGGATATGGAAGCAAATGAAATGAATCAGGTTTTGCAGAAAGCGGAGGTCCTCATTGAGGCACTTCCCTACATACAGAAATTTAACCGCAAAATTATTGTCGTAAAATATGGCGGCAGTGCAATGAGCAATGAAGAACTGCAGAAGAATGTAATCAAAGATGTGACACTTTTAAAACTTGTCGGATTTAAACCAATCATTGTTCATGGAGGCGGAAAAGCAATCAGTAAATGGGTAGGCAAAGTCGGCAAGGAAGCGGAATTTGTAAACGGCCTGAGAGTCACTGATGAGGAGACAATGGAAATTGCCGAGATGGTATTATCCAGAGTCAACAAAAATCTGGTGCGTATGGTGGAAGAACTGGGCGTTCGTGCGGTCGGTATCAGCGGAAAAGACGGCGGACTGTTAAAAGTGGATAAGAAATACTGCGACGGAAAAGATATCGGTTTTGTCGGAGATATCAGGGAAGTTGACCCGAAAATTATCTATGATTTACTTGAAAATGATTTCCTCCCGATTATCGCACCGGTTGGATTGGATGATGAGTACAACACCTATAATATCAATGCCGATGATGCCGCATGTGCAATCGCAAAAGCGGTCGGTGCCGATAAACTCGTATTCTTAACAGATATTGAAGGACTCTATAAAGATATCGATGACAAATCTTCCTTTATTTCCAGACTGACGGCAGGAGAGGCAGATAACCTGATCGCAGGAGGCTATATCGGTGGCGGTATGTTACCGAAACTGGGCAATTGTACTTCGGCAATCAAGAATGGCGTAAACAGAGTCCATATTCTGGACGGAAGAATTCCGCACTGTCTGTTACTGGAAATATTCACCAATTCCGGAATTGGTACTGCAATTATCCGGGATGAAGAAAAAGAGGGATAAAGATATGATGAAGGAATATATTGATGAGGCGGAAAAGGCACTGCTTCATACCTACAATCGCTATCAGATTGTACTCGATAAAGGAGAAGGCGTTTATCTGTATGATACTGACGGAAAAAAATATCTGGATTTTGTTTCCGGAATCGGTGTGTTTGCACTGGGATATCATAATGAAGAATATAATAATGCTTTGAAAGAACAGATTGATAAGGTTATTCATACTTCCAATTATTATTACAATGTGCCGGCAGTGGAGGCAGCAAAGAAATTGAAAGCTTTCTCCGGCATGGACCGCGTCTTTTTTACAAACAGCGGTGCGGAGGCAGTGGAAGGAGCCATTAAGACTGCAAGAAAGTATGCTTACTTAAAAGATGGTAAGACAGATCATGAGATTATCGCAATGGAACATTCCTTTCACGGAAGAACCATGGGAGCACTTTCCGTTACCGGAAAAAAAGCATACCGGGAAGCATTTGAACCAATGATCGGAAATATCCGGTTTGCGACACTCAATGATTTTGAAAGTGTAAAAAGTCAGGTGAACGAAAAGACATGTGCCATCATCTTTGAAACAGTTCAGGGTGAGGGCGGTATTTATCCGGCAACAAAGGAATTTATGGAACAGGTTTATGCACTTTGTAAAGAAAAGGACATTCTCCTGATACTGGATGAGATTCAATGCGGTATGGGACGAACCGGATATCCCTATGCATGGCAGAAGTTTTCGGTGAAGCCGGATATTATGACAACTGCAAAAGCAGTAGGTGGTGGCGTCCCGGTCGGGGCTTTCCTGATGACGGAGCATGTAGCGCAGCATTCTCTTACGGCAGGAGATCACGGTACGACTTACGGAGGCAACCCGCTTGCGTGTGCTGCAATTAACAAAACGCTTGATTTATTTGAACAGAACCATATAATAGAACATGTAACTTTAGAAGGAAAATATCTGGAAAAGAAACTGGATGAACTGGTTTGCCAGTATGACTGTATTGCAATGCGGCGCGGTGCCGGATTGATGCAGGGACTGGTATTTCAAAAACCGGTCGGGGATATTATCTTAAAGGCATTGGAAAAGGGCTTGATTTTAATCAATGCAGGAACTGACGTAATCCGTTTTCTTCCGCCGCTTATCATTACAGATGAAGATGTGGACCGGATGATTTCTATTTTGAAAGAAGCAATAGAAGAGGCATAAGCCAAATAAAGGAACAAATACTATGAAAATAGCAAAACGCATCACAGCGGTTGTTCTGTGTCTTGTAATGGTAATCGCGGTTATGTATACGGGAGCTTTGCAGAACGAAGTCCGGGAAAAAAATATTTTTAGTGGGAAGAATTCCGTCATCATCTGGTATACGGATGAAGCCATGACAGATTACATGAATGCGATGGCTGTAGCATTCCATGAAGAAGAAGGAATTCGTGTCATTCCGCAGTTAAAGCCGGGCTCCGACTATCTGGAAACGATTTATGACGCTTCCATTTCGGGCGAGGATGCTTCGGACTTATATATTATCAGCAACGAGTCGTTGGAAAAAGCATATCTTGCAGGACTTGCCGATACAATTTTGGATGAATCCAATAAAATAAACACGGAAAATTATCCGGTAGCGGCATTACAGGCAGTGACCTATCATGGTGAAAAAGTCGGATATCCATATTATTTTGAAACAAGTGCCCTCTTGTATAATAAGACTTATATGATGGATATGGCAAAAAACAGAGTGGAAGCGGAAGAAGAAATACCTGCCAAGATGGAGGAACTGATTCCGTCTACGTTTGATGAACTGCTGACATTTGCGGATGAATATGATGCACCGGCTGAAGTTGAGGCTGTTTTTAAATGGGATGTTGCGGATATTTTCTATAATTACTTTTTTATCGGCAATTATATGGATGTCGGTGGACCGTATGGTGATAATACGGATGAATTCGACATATATAATTTGGATACCATAAAGGCAATGCAGATTTACCAGGATTTGAACCAGTTTTTCTCAATTGATGCGGATGATGTGGCATATGATTCCGTGATTGCGGAATTTATGGAAGGAAAAGTCGTTTTAACGACGGCAACCTCCGATATTATCAAAAAACTGGATGAGGCAAAAGAAAACGGAGAATTTGCCTACGACTATGGACTTGCTGAGATTCCCGAACTGAATGAGGAATTAATCAGCAGAAGTCTTTCCGTTACCAACACGATTGTAGTAAACGGATTCAGTAATCAGAAAGAAAATGCGAACCGGTTTGCAGAATATCTGGCATATAATCATGCAGACACTCTCTATGAAAAAACAGGAAAGATACCATCTGCCCGGGCAGCTGCGAAGCAAAGACCGGAAACGGCAGTGTTCTTTGAAGAGTATGCGGATTCCGTTCCGATGCCGAAGATGATGGAGACTGCGAACTTCTGGGTGCAGCTGGAAATTACATTTGCGGAAGTCTGGAATGGCGCAAAAGTAACAGATTGCCTGCATGATCTTTCCACACAGATTATGACGCAGATAACCGGCGAAGAATATTCGGAAGAATATATTGAATATCAGGAAGATGAAACAACGATAGAATATCTGGATGAAGAAGCAGAGCGTGAAGCCGCTATGCAGGAAGAGGAATAGACTTTAAAAGGATGCCTAAGGGCATCCTTTTTTACACCGTATCGTTTCACAATTATTTTGGTATAAAATAAAAGAAAAGAGGGTAAGTTTATTGTAAATGAGAAATTCTTTTCGGAGGCTTATCACAAATGTTTGGATTATTGATTGCAATACTTTCCGGTGCCTGTATGAGCATTCAGGGAGTGTTTAATACACAGGTGACAAAAGACAGCAGTATCTGGGTGGCAAACGCATTCGTGCAGTTTACGGCATTACTTGTATGTGTTGCAGCGTGGTACATTACGGACAGAACTTCTTTTGCAACAATCGGTAAAGTGGAACCGAAATATA
>JAQXIR010000074.1 GCA_029007885.1 Lachnospiraceae bacterium
TCCTCCGTTCGGGAAATACTTCTGATATAATGCGTGGTCCGGATGTTCCGGAAGGGATGGATGATTTACATGCTCAACCAACGGATGATTTACCAGATACTCAACAACTTTCTTGGTGTTCTCTGCATGTCTGTCAAGACGGAGCGATAATGTTTCGACTCCCTGCAGCAGAAGGAATGCATTAAACGGAGAAATTGTAGCTCCCGTATCACGTAAAAGGATTGCACGAATATAAGTAACAAATGCTGCCGGTCCTACTGCATCTGCAAACGAAACTCCGTGATAACTTGGATTCGGGTCTGCAATTGCCGGATATTTCCCGCTTGCTTTCCAGTCAAACTTACCGGAATCTACGATAATACCGCCAAGTGTTGTTCCATGTCCTCCGATAAATTTAGTAGCGGAGTGAACAACAATATCAGCTCCATGTTCAATCGGACGGATTAGATATGGAGTTCCGAATGTATTATCAATTACTAACGGAAGTCCATGCTTATGAGCGATTTCTGCGATTGCATCAATGTCCGGAATATCACTGTTTGGATTTCCTAATGTTTCCAGATAAATTGCTCTTGTATTATCCTGAATTGCATTTTCTACTTCTTCCAGATTATGTGCATCTACAAAGGTAGTTGTAATTCCATAGTGGGGAAGCGTATGCTCCAGAAGGTTATAACTGCCTCCGTAAATGGTTTTTTGTGCAACAATGTGGCCACCGTCCGGTGCTAATGCTTCAATTGCATATGTAATCGCTGCTGCTCCGGAAGCGAGTGCTAAAGCTGCCACACCGCCTTCCAGTGCTGCAATTCTCTTTTCCAAAACATCCTGTGTGGAATTCGTAAGACGCCCGTAAATATTTCCTGCATCCGCCAAGCCAAAACGTGCTGCTGCATGTGCGGAATTTTTAAATACATAAGAAGTAGTCTGATAAATTGGTACTGCTCTGGAATCGGTAGCCGGATCCGGTTCTTCCTGTCCAACGTGTAACTGAAGTGTTTCAAATTTGTATTCGCTCATAATAAAGTCCTCTCTTTTCCTGTTTTCATTTATCATTTTGTGTACCTTGCTGAATTTGAGCCACAAAAAAACCCGAGACTTGCTAAACTCCCGGGCAAATGGCAATACCTACACTTTTAAGTGTTATGTACAGGCGCAAAACAAAGTATGTTAATACACCTAGCCATATTATATGCCCGGGAGAATAACATTCGACAACAACACATGAAATTATCTGCAATAACAGTATATTGGATTGTCATTGTTTCCGCCTCCTTCTAACGTCCTGCTCAAATTCGTTAAACGTATCATACACCCTATTTCATACTATGTCAATAGGTTTAGTCAATTTTTGAGAAAGTTTTGCATATGTTTCCACATAAAACTTCCTTAGTTTACCGGCTTCCTCATCAGGAAGCGCGTAATTTTTCCCTAATGCCAGACTATATAAAAATGCTCTGCAGGATTTTTTTAAAATCATTTGTAATGCTTTTAAATCCTCCTCTTCCCCGGCTGTAATGATTGCTCCTTTTCCTTTAATAAGAACTGCATTTCGATTTAAAATTCCTTCTGCTGCATCCTCCGCTTTCACACACTTTATCGTCTCTCCTGCAATCTGTGCCAAATCATCCATGTTTGGATTCATTGTTTTTCCCAGTCTGCTGACTGCAACGATTTCCGGATCTGTTACCTGCCTTATATACATTGTCTTATTCTGCTGGCAGATTTTATCCTTTTCTTCTTCCGACAGCCATTCTTCTGTAATCTGTTCGTGCAAAATATCATTATTTTCATTCAAATTTATTACTTTTGTAATTTTTGCTTCACAGACTTTTTCCAGCATAGTTGAAACTTCAAATGCCTCTTTTGCATTTCTGCCCATACATACCGTTCCGTGAAAGCGCATCAAGGCAGCATTGGAATTCGGATAATCTCTTACAACCTTTTTTACTGCTTCCTGTAACTCTTTTGTGGATGGCATTCCATAAGAAGCACAGGGAATTTCTTCTCCCAGTATTTTTCGCGCCTTAGCATCCGATTTCCCATACTCCGCAATTCTCACCCCCGGCAGACTTACAATGGTTGCAGCCTCCTGATGTGTATGTATTACGAAATCTACTTCAGGGCGCAATTGATAGACTGAAGCATGAACTCCTTTTTCGCTCGATGGTTTTATATCTCCCTCATAAGAGCCATCATCGATTGCAACCGTTACAATCTCATCCGGCTTCAAAGATTCATAGGGAAGTCCGCTCGGCGTAATTACAAATCGGGTATCTGATATCCTTGCGCTGATATTTCCCCATGTTCGTGCAATCAGTCCCGCTTCTTTTAACTTCAGTCCAGCCTGTATAACTAGTTCTTTTGCTTCTTTTTCCGTGTATGGCATTCTACTGCTCCTTTAGAAATACTATTTATTCTCTTTCATAATCCTCAATATTTCTTCACCATATTTTTTTACTTTCACAGGACCAAATCCTGAAACTTTTAATAGTTCTTCTTCGTTGCCAGGTTCTTTCTTGATTAAATCCTGTAATTGTGCATCATTGAAAATGTAGTAAGGAGGAATATTTTCTTTGCGGCTTTGCGTCAGTCGAAACTCTTTTAGACACTTTTCAATTTCTCCTGTATTTTTTTCTTCCTTCTCTTTTTCTTCCTTCTCTTCTTTTTCCAAAGTCTTAGTTATTCTGTTTTCATATTTTTGTATATAGTCCAATTTGTTCTGTCTGGAATGCGAAAGGAAGAAATCTGCCAGTTCTTTCATTTCATTCTCTGAATAAGCCAAAAGACCACTCTCTGCATTGACCCCTTTTATGTATTCAACCAGTTGATCACTCCTGATGACCTTTTCTTTGATTTCTTTCGGGGCATATCTGTCATAAAGAAGTGTTTGCGGATTTGCCAAGACAACGATTGATTTGTAGCAGTTATTAAAATTCCTCTCCGCAAAAACTCTTGCCAATGTACCCTTTTCGTTCAAACGCAGTTGCTTGATCACCTGTAAATGACGTTCATTCTGTGTAATTGGAGAATAGAACCCCTGTCTGACCTTTTCTCCGCCCATCTTATATGTACGAATGAACTCGCCCTTATTGTTGATTTCAATGTTTCCTATCAGGTTCTTACATTCGATTACAAATGTAACTTTACGTGTTATTACAAGATAATCAATTTGTGCAGATACTTCATTTATTTCCAAAAGTAAATCATGGAGAATCATCATATCCATTCCACTGTTTTGTAATTCAAAGGCAATGTTTTCTTCTCCTTTATGTCCGGATTTAGCCCACTTAATCTGTTTTTCAATTTCTTCTTTCAGATTTCCATCTGCCCGCTCTTTTAATGACTCCAGTTTTTCAATATACTCTTTTACATCACTATCTTTTTTTACAAAAACCGGTCCTATTTTTTTGCGAAATAAATCCATTCCCATTCCTCCTAAATATTTGTAATCTTAAACTGTGTAAATTGCATAATACTACCAGGGTTTGTGGGGGATTTTATTGATTTCTTAAACGATAGATATATAGATATGTAATAGCATTATTATATCAGAGAAGTGAAAATTAATCTATAGAGAAACCTGTAATAAAATACCTATTTCTACCATCCATGCTTCTTCCATTTTACAATACCTGTTATATCTGCCAAAAGCCAGCCAATCGGAATTGCCCACCAGATTCCCACAACACCAATCTGCTCAAATGAAGAAAGTATGTATGCCAGAATCACTCGTGTTCCCAAAGAAATGACTGTAAGCAAGAGTGCCGTTTCCGGTTTCCCGATTCCACGATAAAGTGCATACAGCAAAAACAATAGTCCGATTCCGCAATAAAATGCGCCTTCTACCCGTAAATAGCCTGCTCCGATATTAATAATTTCACTTTCCTGTGGATTTACAAAAATCATCATAAGATATCGCGCAAAGCAAAAAACAATGCCTGAAACCACAATGCAAAAACTCATTGCCACAGTGACTGCACTTTTTATTCCTTTTTTGATTCTTTCATGGTCTCCCGCTCCATGGTTTTGTGAAACAAATAAGGAGAACGTATTTCCAAACTCCTGTGCCGGCATATATGCCAAGGTATCAATCTTTACCCCTGCTGCAAAAGCTGCCATGACACTGCTTCCAAAACTGTTCACGAGTCCCTGTACCAGAAGAATCCCGAAATTCATAACAGACTGCTGTGCAGATGCCGCAAATGAAAAACGCAGAATTTCTGCATAGACTCCCTTTGTCAAGCGATGTTTTACAACCCTTAGACGAAGCATAGGTTCCTTCCAATAGGTATAGGCAGCAATCCCGATTCCTGCTATTGCCTGTGAAAACACGGTTGCAAAGGCTGCACCCGCAATTCCATAGGGAATAATCACAACAAGCAGATAATCCAATCCTACATTCAATAAAGATGCAGCTGCCAGAAACTTTACCGGGACCACTGAATTTCCTACTGCCAGCAAAAGATATGCAAAATCTGTTTTGTAAAAAGTAATACAAATACATTCAGCACGATGGTAATGGTGCCAATCAGAAAAAAGGATGCTCTCATGCTTTCCTGCATCCTTTCTTCCTCTTTTTTCCCAAACCAAAAGGAAAGGACCGAGCCGCTTCCCATACACATTCCAATCAAAATAGAGGTTAAAAAAGTCATCAATGTATAAGCAGAACCGACTGACGCCAATGCATCTGGTCCGATGAATCTTCCGACGATCCAGGTATCGGCAAAATTATAGAACTGTTGCAGCAGATTACCGGCAATCATCGGTGCCGCGAACAAGAGCATTGTTGTCGTAACATTTCCTTTTGTTAAATCTTTTCTCATTTCCCGTCTTTTCCTTCGAATGGAAATACAACCGTTAAGAGCATTTTAAAAGACTCCTGCGCAAATACGGAGTGCGGCTTTCCTGCCGGCATAACAAGTGTTTCGCCTTCCTTGCACAAAAATGTCTTGCCATCAACCGTAAATTTTCCGGTTCCCTCCAAAATGGTTACCATCGCATCTCCTCCGGATGCATGAGTGCTGATTTCCTCTCCTTTGTCAAATGCAAACAGGGTAACACTGATTGCATCATTCTGTGCCAGTGTCTTGCTTACAACCTGACCATTCTGTACAGAGACCAGTTCTTTTAATGTGTGAACCTTTTCATGTTCCATATTTTTGATATATGACATCCTATTCCCTCCTTGTACTTACTATTACTTTCGTTGATTTAGTATCGTTCCTTTTATTGAGACGGTAACTACCTGATACGGAATAAATTTATTGCTATTTTGTAGTGCCGTCATTGCGGCATACTCAATTCCTCCGCAGCATGGGACTTCCATCCTTAAAACTGTCACACTCTTAATATCGTTTTGTGCGATAATTTCAGTCAGTTTTTCACTATAATCGACTTCATCCAGCTTTGGACATCCGACTAATACGATTCTACCACGAATGAAGTCCTGATGAAAGCCTGCATATGCATACGCCGTACAATCTGCTGCAATCAGCAAATCGGCACCTGCAAAATACGGTGCATTGATCGACACAAGTTTTATCTGAATCGGCCATTGCCGCAGTTGTGTTTTGTCCTGCTGATTTTTCAAGACAGCCGCCTCATCATATGCGGCTGCTTCCCGTTCTACAAATGTAATGGCTCCTGCCGGGCACACCGGAAGGCAGTTTCCCAAGCCGTCGCAGTAATCATCCCGCAGAAGTTTTGCCTTTCCGTTTACCATGCCGATAGCACCCTCATGGCATGCGGTTGCACAAAGTCCGCAACCGTTACATTTATCTTCATCAATCTGAATAATTTTTCTTATCATATTCTTTTCTCCTTTTCTTGACTTTGTAAGTTTGTCATAATGCAATCGTTCCGACACGCCTTATTATAACAACAAAAGGAGCAATATGAATTTCCAATTATTATCAGGAAAACTGACTTCTTATGTACAAAAAGGCATGGGGTAACCCCATGCCTTTCAACTTTTCAGAATCTCTTAAAGTTCGTTTACTGATTAGTAGTTAACAATCTTTCCGAAATCAGCCTTTAAGGAAGCGCCTCCAACAAGACCTCCATCGATATCCGGCTGTGCAAATAATTCTGCTGCGTTACCTGCGTTTACAGATCCGCCGTACTGGATGCGTACTGCATCTGCTGTTGCAGCATCATACATCTCAGCGATGCATTCACGAATACCTTTACATACTTCTTCAGCCTGCTCTGTAGTAGCAGTTTTACCTGTTCCGATAGCCCAGATCGGTTCATAAGCGATAACCATGCTCTTTACCTGGTCTGCTGTGATTCCTGCAAGATCGGATTTAATCTGAAGTCTGATCCAATCCATTGTAACGCCCATTTCTCTCTGCTCTAATGTCTCACCACAGCAAAGAATCGGAGTAAGTCCTGCTTCAAATGCTTTTGCAACTTTCTTGTTTAATAACGCATCGTCTTCTTTGAAGTAATCACGTCTTTCGGAATGTCCGATAATAACGAATTCAACACCTGCGTCTTTTAACATTGCAGCGGAAATCTCACCTGTGTAAGCACCTTTTTCTTCAAAGTACATATTTTCAGCACCAACTTTTACGTTTGTACCTTTTACTGCTTCTACAACCGGTACGATATCGATTGCCGGTACACAGTATACTACGTCAACACTGTCAGATTTTACTAAGTCTTTTAATTCAGCACATAATGCAACTGCCTGACTCGGAGTCATATTCATTTTCCAGTTGCCGGCTACAATCTTTCTTCTTGCCATTTTATTTTTCTCCTAAACAATTATTATTTATTTGTCATCTGCTGCAACTACACCCGGTAATTCTTTTCCTTCGAGGAACTCTAAGGAAGCACCACCGCCTGTTGAAATGTGGGACATCTTATCAGCAAAACCTAACTGGTTAACTGCTGCTGCGGAATCACCACCACCGATAATTGTTGTAGCATCTGTTTCTGCTAAAGATTTTGCTACTGCAATTGTTCCTTTTGCAAGAGTCGGGTTCTCGAATACACCCATCGGTCCGTTCCAAACAACTGTTTTAGCGGATTTAACAGCATCTGCATAAAGTTCTGCTGTCTTTGTTCCGATATCAAGACCTTCCATATCAGCCGGAATCTTGTCAGCATCTACAACCTGTACATCAATCGGTGCATCAATCGGATCCGGGAAAGATGCTGCAATTGTTGTATCAATCGGAAGCAATAACTTCTTGCCGAGTTTTTCAGCCTTAGCCATCATTTCTTTGCAGTAGTCAAGTTTTTCATCGTCTACTAAAGATTTTCCGATTTCGTATCCCTGTGCTTTCAAGAAAGTAAATGCCATACCACCACCAATGATTAAGGTATCACATTTTTCAAGAAGGTTGTTGATAACATTTAATTTATCTGCAACTTTTGCACCACCGAGGATAGCAACAAACGGTCTTACCGGATTTTCAACTGCATTTCCGAGGAA
>JAQXIR010000075.1 GCA_029007885.1 Lachnospiraceae bacterium
AGGATAGAAATATTCCAGTTCTTCTGTTTTTTCCGGCCAGCCAAGTGTTGAGAACGGCCAGAGTGCTGAAGAAAACCAGGTGTCTAACGTATCCGGGTCCTGTTCTAAGTGCGTGCATCCGCATTTCGGGCATTTATCCGGAGCTTCTTTGGCAACCACGATTTCTCCGCATTCCTGACAGTAGTATGCCGGAATCCGATGGCCCCACCAGAGTTGTCTGCTGATACACCAGTCGCGGATATTGTCTGTCCAGTTGAAATATGTTTTTTCCATACGTTCCGGAATCAGTTTGATTTCCCCGTCTTTTACTGCTTTCACAGCCGGCTTAATCAGTTCATCCATCTTGACAAACCACTGTTTCTTAATTAACGGTTCAATCGTTGTTTTGCATCTGTCATGTGTACCAACATTGTGGCTGTAATCCTCAATACGTACCAGAAGTCCCATTTCATCCAGTTCTTTTACGATTGCCGCACGTGCCTCATAGCGGTCCATTCCTTCGAATTTACCACCGTTTTTATTAATGGTTGCATCATCATTCATGATGTTGATTTCCGGAAGATTATGTCTTTTTCCTACTTCAAAGTCATTCGGGTCATGTGCCGGTGTAATCTTAACAACACCTGTACCGAATTCCATATCAACATATTCATCTGCAATAATCGGGATTTCCCTGTTCATAATCGGCAGCATTACGGTTTTACCGATTAAATCCGTATAGCGCTCATCTTTCGGATTAACTGCTACTGCTGTATCACCAAGCATGGTTTCCGGACGTGTTGTTGCAAATTCCAAGAAACGGTCGGTTCCGACAATCGGATATTTGATATGCCAGAAATGTCCTGCCTGCTCCTGATATTCTACTTCAGCATCGGAAATGGAAGTATTACATACCGGGCACCAGTTGATAATTCTGCTGCCTTTATAAATCCAGCCTTTTTCATGCATTTTACAGAATACTTCCGTAACAGCCTTGTTACAGCCTTCGTCCATTGTAAAGCGTTCTCTGTCCCAGTCGCAGGAAGAGCCCAGCTTCTTTAACTGGCTGATAATACGTCCGCCGTATTCCTCTTTCCACTCCCATGCACGTTTCAAAAATCCTTCTCTTCCCAGGTCTTCTTTGGAAATGCCCTCTTTTTTCAGAGTCTCAATGATTTTAACCTCAGTTGCGATAGAAGCATGGTCTGTACCCGGCTGCCATAATGCATTATATCCCTGCATTCTCTTATAGCGAATCAGAATATCCTGCATCGTATTGTCCAGTGCATGTCCCATATGCAATTGTCCCGTAATATTTGGCGGGGGAATCACAATCGTAAACGGGGTTTTGCTGTGGTCTACTGTCGCATGAAAATACTTCTTATCCAGCCATTTCTGATAAATACGATCTTCCATTTCCTTCGGATCGTATGTTTTTGCCAGTTCTTTACTCATCCTTTTCTCCTCCATAATCCTATTTGTTTCCTAAATCAATTTCGTCTTACTTTTCGAGCCATTAAAAAAGCCCTCTGCCGACTTCTGTCAGCAAAGGGCGAATTATCGCGGTACCACCTTTGTTCATCCCGGATATCATAACATCCAAAACCTTGCAGGCTCCAATAAGCCGTATCCTATAACGGGGATGAGCCGTGAGAACTTACTGACCATTCGGCGTTTAGCTCTCCGATTCAAAAGCTACCTTCCGGATTCCTTACTTAGAAATTCCTCACAGCCGTGCCGGAATATATCCTGTCACGAGAATCTCTCTCTGATAAGAGGTGATCCGTACTCCTCTTTCTCACAATCTTTTTCTTCTTATTACTATAATCAATTCCCACTACTTTGTCAATGTATTTAAGAAGTTTTCAAAGCAGACACCGTCCTGTATCGGCATATTTAAATCATGAGATACTTTCGTGCACATGGCAACAAAATCAGCTGCTCTTTTTACGGATTCCTTAAAATCTTTATCTTTCACCGCATCCGCTGCTATGATGGAAGAAAACAAATCTCCCGTTCCCGGGCGGCTCTCTCCTGCTATTTCATTTTGTATGATTTCGCAGGAATCTTTCGATTCACAAATCAAATTCAAAACAAAATTTCCTTTTCTGATTCCGGTAATCACAATTTTGTCAGCTCCCATATCCCATAAACGGAAAGCCATATCCCGATATTCTTTTTCTTCCATTTCTTCCGAGAATGATTTTCCTGTCAGAATACAGGCTTCCGTCACATTCGGCGTAATCATATCAGCCTCGGCTATCATCTGTTTCATTTCCTCACAAAAAGTATCCGTCACACTTCGATATGTCTTTCCATGATCCCCCATAACCGGATCTACAATTACTTTGCAGGAAGAATTCTTTGCTTTTTGCCTCTTGATAAAATCTCTGATTACCGTAATCTGTTTTACGGAACTTAAAAAGCCACAGTATATTCCGTCAAACGCAATTTCCAGTTCCTCCCATTTGGAAAGATACTCCGGAAGATATTCTGTTAAATCTTTGGAAAAATAAACCGGATATCCCATATGATTGGAAAAGTAAGACGTCGGTACGGGACACCCCTGAACTGACATGGCGCTGACAACAGGAAGAGCCACTGTCAGTGAACAGTGGCCGTATCCTGAAATATCATTAATAATTGCAAGCTTTGGAGGTATTTTCATCAGCTGCATAAAAACTCCTTATAACATTTTTATTCTGTTTTACTCTTTTTATCCGAAATTGTAAAGAATAATCCTGATTTTAAAAGTGCCGGGCGGAGTGCCATGTATACCAATACCGAAACAGTCGTAGATGTTACGGCATTAATGCTGGTCGAAGCAACATTCCAAGCAAGCACAAGTTCTGCTGCCGGTTTTCCTAAAATCAACAGTTTATAGAAGTATCCGATTAACGGGTCAAAAATAACGTTAAATAAAAGTCCGCTGACTGCTGCTGCAATGACCCATTTTAAAATCTCTTTCTTATCTGTTTTCTGTGTAATCTTTCCGAATTTATGAGCAACCAGTCCTGTAATTAATCCGATGCACAGTTTTAAAATAAAGGTCTTCGGTGCATAAACTATGTAGACAGGATCTAACAGGTCGCCGATTGTCATACCGATTGCTCCGCCAAGTCCGCCGTAAAGTCCTCCCAAAATCAAAGCACCCAGTACGCATACCGCATTGCCAAGATGAATCGAAGTTGCATCTCCGCCCGGCAGTGTAATCTTAATCTGCAAAAATGTGAATACAACATAAGATAATGCTGCAAATACACCGGTAAATACCAGTTTCAATAATTTCTCGTGTTTCATAATAATTCTCCTCTCATTCGTTTTCTGTGTCTTGTTTTTTGTGTTGTAGTCATTATATGATATAGTGGTATTTATAAAAGTGCCAATTATGCACTTTTTAGCCAGTCCAGTTCGTGTTTCAAATGAGCTTTCTCACCTGCTGTCATTTTGAGGGATTTTTGCGAAAGTAGCGGGAAAACATTAAAACTGTTATAAATCCTCCACACCGTGTAACGTAACCCTCGCCAAAGTAGCGGGGAAACATTAAAACTGCTATAAATCCTCCACACCGTGTAACGTAACCCTCGCCAAAGTAGCGGGAAAACATTAAAACTGCTATAAATCCTCCACTTCTTGTAACGTAACTCTCGCCAAAGTAGCGGGAAAACATTAAAACTGCTATGAATCCTCCACACCGTGTAACGTAACCCTCGCCAAAGTAGCGGGAAAACATTAAAACTGCTATAAATCCTCCACACCGTGAAACGTAACCCTCGCCAAAGTAGCGGGAAAACAGTAAAACTGCTATAAATCCTCCACACCGTG
>JAQXIR010000076.1 GCA_029007885.1 Lachnospiraceae bacterium
CCTATGTGGTAATCCATACTAATGAAATCACTGATCATATCAAAAAATTAAGCGCTTACATTCAAAATCTCGAAAAAATCATTGCCGTATACGACGAGGAAAACATCATTATTCTTGACCCGGAAGAAATCTACATGATTGTCTCAAAAGGTCGTTCCGTAGATATCTTCTGTAAAGAAAAGCAATATGTCTCAAAAAAATGTTTGTATGAATTTGAAGATATGTTGCGAAATGATTTTATGCGGATATCCAAAACTACCATTATCAACTTAAAGCAGATAGATCGCGTGGAACCTTCCTTCAGCGGAATGCTGATTGTCCTTAAAAACGGGAAAAAGGATTATATCTCAAGAAAATATCTGCCGGAATTTAAAAAATATTTAGGATTATAGGAGAAAATGAAAATGAAAATAGTAAAACTGATTGGAAACGGAATTGCATGGGGTTGTACCATCTGTATGTTTATCTTAATGACAGGCTCTTTAATTGCCGGGGATGAGTTCCTTGCAATGACCTCAGAACGTTTTTGGGCACAGGCAATCGGATCAATTATCGTCGGAATAGGCTTTACCGTTCCTTCCATTATTTATGAGCAAGAAAGTTTAAGCAGGGGGATGCAGACTCTGATCCATATGGGAATCGGATTTTTCATCTACTTTCTGGTAGCGTTTAATCTTGGCTGGATTCCTGTTGAATTCGGATGGCAAATGACAGTATTGTCCATTTTGATTGCTATTACTTTCGCATTTGCTATCTGGTTTGGCTTCTATCTATACAATAAAAAGGAAGCACAAAAGTTAAATCAACAGCTGGAAACCATGAAAAAGTAAAAGATCGACACATCAACTCCCCTGCCCCTCAATCTCGAGGGCAGGGGGGATAAAAGGCCTGATGCATCTCCACTTCTACAAGGACCAAAAATTATAGAACCTACATGTAATCCTCGCATTTTCAAGGCAAATATTGAGAGATAAATTTTTTTCGTAAAGTGATTTTTCAATTTCTATATATGCTTATTACAAAACCAATTTCGCACCTATCCACACTTCACATCGCGAAAAATCCCCAAACAAAAACGCCTTACCTCAACCACTTAAAGTCAAGGTAAAGCACTTAAATTTTACTTCTCAATTTTCATTTTTCATCTCAGAGATTTCTCGCCTCGTCTCACCTAGTTCGTGCTATTCATTCATCTTTGCCAGTTTCGCAGCCTGATCTGCTGCGATACATGCGTCGATAATTTCCTGAATGTCACCGTCCATGATCTTATCCAGTTTATACAGGGTAAGGTTGATTCTGTGGTCAGTTACACGTCCCTGTGGGAAGTTGTAGGTACGGATTTTTTCGGAACGGTCTCCGGTGCCTACCTGGCTCTTACGCAGTTCTGCTTCTGCATCATGTGCCTTTTGTAATTCCAAGTCGTACAGTTTCGTACGGAGCAGTGCATATGCTTTTGCTTTATTCTGTATCTGCGATTTTTCGGTCTGGCTGTAAATAACGATTCCGGTCGGGATATGGGTCAGGCGCACCGCAGAGTCTGTTGTATTAACGCACTGTCCACCGGCTCCCGAAGAACGGCAGACATCAATTCGGATATCCTTTTCGTCAATGACAACATCGACTTCTTCTGCCTCGGGCATCACCGCTACCGTGATTGTGGAGGTGTGGATTCTTCCACCGGATTCTGTTTCCGGTACACGCTGTACGCGGTGTACACCACTTTCATATTTCATTACGGAATAAGCGCCCTGTCCGGAAATCATGAAGGTAACACTCTTCATACCGCCGATTCCGATTTCTTCCATTTCCATTGTTTCCACTTTCCAACGTCTGCCTTCCGCATAATGAAGGTACATACGATAGATTTCAGCGGCAAACAGTGCTGCTTCATCACCACCGGCACCTGCACGGATTTCCACGATAACATTTTTATCATCGTTCGGGTCCTTGGGCAACAGCAAAATCTTCATCTTATTTTCCAACTCTTCCACGCGCTTTTTAGCAGAGGCAAGTTCTTCTTTTAGCATTTCACGCATGTCTTCGTCATTTTCTTCATCCAACAGAGCAAGGCTGTCCTCAATGTCCTGTTTGCACTTTTTATACTCCTTATAAGACTCCACAATCGGTGTTAAGTCACTCTGCTCTTTCATCAGGGCAGTAAACCGTTTCTGATCGCTTGTAACGGAAGGCTCACTAAGTTCATTTAAAATTTCTTCAAAACGCTGTAATAAGTCTTCTAATTTGTCAAACATCTCTAATTTCCTCCAAATAAGGTTCCGAAGACTACGCGGTCAAGTCCCGCATAATCCTGCACTACCTGAACATCCCGAAAATGATTGTCTCTCATCATGGCTGTAACCTGTTCTGCCTGGTCATAACCGATTTCAAAGAAAAGCATTCCGCCGATATTCAAGTAGCTTTGGCTTTCTTCTATGATTTTCCGGTAAAAATAACACCCGTCATCCATCCCATCAAGAGCAATCACCGGCTCATGGTCTTTTACTTCTTCCATCAGTGTCGCGATTACGCTTGTTTTAATATAAGGGGGATTGGAAACGATGATCTCATATTTCCCGGTAATCTTTTCAAACAAATCACTCTGAATAAACTCTGCCGAAATTTCCAGTTTTTGCGCATTTGCTTTTGCAATCTGTAATGCATCGTCAGAAATATCCGCCCCGACTCCGACACAGTCATTGGAATAATGAAGCAGGCTTAGCAAGATGCATCCGGAACCGGTACACATGTCAAGAATCCGAAAGCCATCCTGCATCTGCCGTAATACTTCTTCAACGAGTATTTCGGTGTCTTGGCGCGGAATCAGAACATGCTCATTTACAGAAAAAGGAAGCCCCATAAATTCCTGTACACCGGTAAGATGCTGTACCGGAATGTGAGTCTTTCTCTTTTCAAGCGCATCCAGATACCGGTTTTCTTCTTCTGCCTCAAGAAATTTCTCACCATGTGCATACAACTCATTCCGTGTAACATGACAGAAATGTTCAAGTAAAATCATGGTATCCGTTTTGGCATCTGCAATACCGCTCTGTGTCAGTAAATTCACCCCGTACTCATATGCCTGTTTACGGTTCATCATTTACTCCCAGGAATGCTTTCCAGTCAAAAACCGCCTCAACAGCTTTGATAGCTACTTCTATCATATCTTCATCCGGCTCTTTGGTCGTCAGTTTCTGCAGCCACATTCCCGGTGCGGAAAGAATTCTGACAAACACGTTGTTGCTCCGGCCCGCAAGGCGGATTATTTCATAGGAAATACCGGCAATCACCGGAATCAGAAGAATTCTCAAAGCAACTCTTCCGATTGGATTTTCCACCCGAATGATAATAAACAAAATGACACTCACAAACATTACAAAGAGTAAAAAACTTGTGCCGCATCTGCGATGTTGTCTTGAGGATTTCTTAACATTGTTTACGGTAAGAAGATGTCCGTGTTCTAAACAGTTAATGCATTTATGTTCGGCACCGTGATACATATAAACACGTTTGATATCTTTCATCGCTGAAATTGCCACCACATAGATTAAGAAAATTAAGATTCGAATTGCCCCTTCAATCAATGCAATAAGAGAAGTATTTCGAACATATTTTTCAAAAACAGTCGAAAGGAAATATGGGAGCAGCATAAAAAGTGCAATCGCTATGACAAGAGAGATTGCCACCGTTAATCCCATAAATACTTTTTCCGCTCTATCACCAAACAACTTATCTGCCACTTTATCTGTCTTTGTCTCTTTCGCTTCTTCATCTTCATAAAAAGAGGCCGAATAGTTTAATGTTCTCATGCCCAGAATCAGAGAGTCCAAAAACATAAAAATGCCGCGCACAAACGGAATCTTTGTCAACACACTGCCATGCGCAACTCCGTGGTATTCTTCTGTCTCTACTTCTATCTCTCCGTTCGGTTTGCGAACCGCTACCGCATAGAGATCCTTGTTTTTCATCATGATGCCTTCCAAAACGGCCTGTCCGCCGATGCCGGAAGCACAAAGTCCTTTTTTTCTGCTCATTGTTCACCTCAATATGTGTCTATGAAAACGAAAGGTTGAGATATAATACCTCAACCTTTTTGGATAACTTATTTGCTTGTAACACCATACTTTCTGTTGAACTTGTCAATACGTCCGTCTGCTCTTGCTGATTTCTGCTGTCCTGTATAGAAAGAATGGCATTTGGAACAAACTTCAACGTGAATTTCCGGTTTGGTTGAGCCTGTTACAAAAGTATTTCCACAGTTGCATGTTACAGTTGCCTGATAGTACTCAGGATGAATTCCTTCTTTCATGTTTTCACCTCTCTATAATCATCAATCATTATTTTTTGTTCTCATCCACTACTATTTGTCATTCTAACAAACAGCTTATTTATTGTATCATAGGGATTTTCCCTGTGCAAGTCTTTTTTTAAAAAGGTTTTATCTTTTTTATCATTTGGACAAATTCTGCATTGTTTTTCGTACGGCTGAATAAATCAATGACTTTATCGACTGCTTCTTCCGGTTTCATACCGTTAAACGCTTTTCTGATAGAACCGATTGCTTCTATCTCTTCCGGTGTTAAAAGCAAGTCTTCTCTTCTGGTACCGGATTTTGGAATATCGATAGCCGGGAAAACACGCTTTTCGGAGAGTTTTCTGTCAAGAACCATTTCCATGTTACCGGTTCCTTTAAACTCTTCATATACAACATCATCCATCTTACTTCCGGTATCCACCAATGCCGTAGCAAGAATCGTCAGACTGCCGCCTTCCCGCATATTTCTGGCAGCACCGAAAAACTTCTTTGGCATATGCAACGCTGCCGGATCCAAACCACCGGACAATGTCCTTCCACTTGGCGGAACCGTCAGGTTGTAAGCCCGTGTCAGTCTTGTAATACTGTCTAGCAAAATCATAACATCCTGTTTATGTTCGACCAGTCTCTTGGCACGTTCCATAACCATTTCGGAAACTCTCTTATGATGTTCCGGCAATTCGTCAAACGTCGAATATATGACTTCAACGTTCGGTCCTTCGATTGCCTCTCTGATATCGGTCACTTCTTCCGGTCTTTCATCAATCAGCAGAATAATCAGGTGAATATCCGGATTATTTTGTTTCACGGATTTAGCTACTTCTTTCAATAATGTAGTCTTTCCTGCTTTCGGTGGCGATACAATCATACCTCTCTGTCCTTTTCCGACCGGACTCATAAGATCCATAATCCGCATTGCTACCGATGCCCCCGGTGTCTCTAATCGGATTCGCTCATCGGGAAAAACAGGTGTCATATCTTCGAAATTATAACGTTTTGTTGCAACGTCGGGAAGATAGCCGTTAATTGTCTTTACATATAAAAGTGCGCTGAACTTTTCTGCCTGTGATTTTACTCTTGTGTTTCCGGAAATAATATCGCCTGTTTTCATATTAAACCGACGAATCTGACTCGGTGCTACATAGACATCATTTTCCCCCGGCAGATAATTGGCTGAACGGATAAATCCGTATCCATCCGGCATAACCTCTAATATTCCGTTTGCAGTAATACCGCTGTCAAGTTCAGAAAATATCGTCTCCTTATTCTCTGCCTTTTTCTCTTCTCCTGCTTCTTTTGCCGGTTCACTTTGCGGCACTTCTGCGCTTTTCTTTTTCTCTTCTTCATCTAACTGCAACATGGCTTCGACCACATCTGCTTTTTTCATCGCGGATGTTCCTCGGATTCCTCTTGATTTTGCTATCTCACGCAAATCCGCTAACGCTAACGACTCATACTTTTCTCTCATTATAAATACCTCAGCTTTTTTAAATAAATTTCCGGGAGTTACTACCTGATTTGTCATTAAGAAACGAAAGAATGCTGTGCTATCTTTTCTTGATATTGGACATTATACACTAGAATTTGGAAAATAGAAAGGTTTTTCTTTTAATTTACTTGCGGTAAAAATGAGAATATTATATGATGATTCTAGTGTGCGGCAGAAATGGCGGCACGTTTACATGAATGAATCAGAAAAGAGGCATATTATGACAATCGGAGAAAAAGCATTACAATTACATGAAGAGTGGAACGGAAAACTGGAGACCGTTGCCAAATCCCCCGTAAAAAGCAGGGAAGATTTATCCCTTGCCTATACCCCGGGCGTTGCAGAGCCCTGTAAGGTGATTGCTGAAAATAAGGATGCTGCTTATACATATACCATGAAAGCCAATACAGTCGCCGTCGTTTCAGACGGAAGTGCCGTACTCGGTCTTGGCAATATCGGCCCTTATGCCGCAATGCCGGTTATGGAAGGAAAAGCAGTTTTATTTAAAGAATTCGGCGGTGTCAATGCCGTACCGATTTGTCTGGATACGCAGGATACGGAAGAAATCATCAAAGCAGTGACTTATCTTGCTCCGGGCTTCGGTGGAATTAATCTGGAAGATATCAGTGCTCCGCGCTGTTTTGAAATTGAAGAACGTTTAAAAAAGATTCTGGACATTCCTGTCTTCCATGATGACCAACACGGAACCGCAATTGTTGTTCTTGCCGGTATTATCAATGCTTTAAAAGTAGTAAATAAGAAAAAAGAAGACTGCCGTGTTGTTGTAAACGGTGCAGGCAGTGCCGGTATCGCAATTACAAAACTTCTGTTAACCTACGGTTTTCAGAATGTCATCATGTGTGATAAATCCGGTATTCTTTCTAAAGATAGTGCTGACTTAAACTGGATGCAGGCAGAAATGGTTAAGGTAACAAATCTGAATAACGAAATCGGCTCTCTTGCTGATGCATTGAAAGGTGCCGACATTTTTGTCGGTGTTTCCGCTCCGGGCATTGTCACACAGGAGATGGTTGCTTCTATGAATCAGGATTCTATTCTGTTTGCAATGGCAAATCCTGTTCCTGAAATCATGCCGGATCTTGCAAAAGCTGCCGGAGCAAGAGTTGTCGGAACCGGACGCTCGGATTTCCCGAATCAGGTAAACAATGTGGTTGCTTTCCCGGGTATTTTTAAAGGTGCTTTGGAAGGACGTGCAAAACAGATTACCGAAGAAATGAAACTTGCTGCCGCAAATGCACTTGCTTCATTAGTACCTGACGAGGAACTGAATGAAGAATGCATTCTGCCACAGGCATTTGATCCAAAGGTTGCAGAAGTTGTTTCGAATGCCGTTAAGGCAAATATCCGTTCATAATGAGCAATGATAAACCTTATTACTCTTTAGACGAGTATTGTAAAAAAACGTACCACGAAAAATTATATAAGATATCATTAGATGCAGGTTTTACCTGTCCGAACAGAGACGGCACCCTTGATACAAGAGGGTGCATTTTCTGTAGTGCGGGAGGCAGCGGTGATTTTGCCACAAAAACTGCCGGGAAAACCGTCTCCAAACAGATTGACGAAGGTCTTTTGCTGTTTCGGGGCAAGAAGACAGGTAACCGCTTTATTGCGTACTTTCAGGCGTTTACCAACACGTATGCGCCCGTAGAACATCTAAGGGCCTTGTATACAGAAGCACTTTCCCATGACCGGATTGCCGGTATTTCCATTGCAACACGCCCGGACTGTCTGGGTGAACCGGTTCTACAATTACTGAACGAACTTCGTCTTTTGTTTCCGGAAAAATTTATCTGGATTGAACTCGGTCTGCAGACCATCCACGAGAAAACGGCTGATTTTATCAGACGCGGCTATCCGCTTTCCGTCTTTGAAGACGCAGTAGCCCGTCTGCATGCCATTCATATACCGGTCATTGTCCATGTGATTCTCGGTCTTCCCGGTGAAACGGAAGAAATGTTCTATGAAACAATCCGATATCTCAACCGTTTCCCGATATTCGGAATCAAATTGCAGTTACTTCATGTGCTTTCCGGAACCGACCTTGCCGATTACATGACTTCAGTGGGCTTTCCTGTTCTTATGCAGGAGGAATACCTGTCCCTTCTTATGAACTGCATTGCCTTGCTTTCACCGGATATCGTCATTCATCGTCTGACCGGTGACGGTCCAAAAGACTTATTACTTGCTCCGTTATGGAGTTTAAACAAACGTAATGTTTTAAATACCCTGCATAAAGAAATGAAAGAAAAGAATATGTATCAGGGAAAGTATTACAGAAAGGATGCTTATGTCTCAGGAATCATTCACTCTATATAAATTAATTGTTCTTTACATGCTTGACCATGTTGCCTTCCCTCTTACACAGGCACAAATCAGTTCCTTTATTCTCGACAAAGGATATACCAACTATCTGACCCTGCAACAGGCGATTGCCGAACTTGACGAAAACAATCTGCTTACACAAAAGCAGGCGGCAAACCGCACCCAATTAATTATCACTCCCGAAGGCAAAGATACCATTCATTACTTTGAAAACAGAATCAGTCCCGCCATTAAAGAAGATATCCGCAATTTTTTCATTGAAAATAAAATGGAGCTGAAAGAAGAATACTCCATCTGCTCTAACTACTATAAATCCGTAACCGGTGAATATGAGGCATATCTATCCGCAAAAGATAAGGACATCGAGTTGATGTCCTTAAAAATCTCTGTACCTACACAGGCTATGGCGCAGGATGTATGCAGCAATTGGCAGAAACGCAGTAAAGAAGTTTACCAGAAACTTACCGAGATGCTGTTTTAGCAGTATCTGTATCTGCTTCCGCTTTGATACGTTTCATATGCTCTTTAATTTTCTGTTCATATCCGTTTCCGGAAGGTTTATAAAATTCCTTGCCGCTTAATTCATATGGAAGATATTGCTGTTTCACATAATGGTTTTTATAATCATGGGCATATTTGTACCCGGTTCCGTGTCCGAGTTTTTCCGCACCTTTGTAATGGGCATCCTGCAGATGGGGCGGTACGGGAAGATTGCCCGTTTCTTTTACAGTCGCCATCGCATCAAAGATGCCACATGCCGCATTGCTCTTTGGCGCTGTCGCAATATAAGTGACCGCTTGCGCTAAAATCAACTGTGCCTCAGGCATACCGACACGTTCCACGGCAAGTGATGCACTGACCGCAACCTGCAGTGCCATCGGGTCTGCATTTCCAACATCCTCAGATGCACAAATCATCATTCTTCTGGCAATGAAAGTCACACTTTCCCCCGCATATAACATTTTTGCAAGATAATACAATGCTGCATCCGGGTCAGAGCCACGCATGCTTTTGATAAATGCGGAAACCGTATCATAGTGGTTGTCTCCGCTCTTATCATATTTCACAACTCTTTTCTGAATACACTCTTCGATTACGGGAATGGTGATGACGATGTTTCCATCCTCATTCCTGTTTGTCGTCATAACTGCCAGTTCTATCGCATTCAACGCATGTCTGGCATCTCCGCCGGCTATATCGGCAAGTGCTTCTAATGCCTCATCGGTAATTATTGCCCCATACGCACCCATACCGCGCTCTTTATCCGTTATGGCACGCATAATCAATGTTTTGATATCTTCTTTTTGAAGCGGTTTCAATTCAAAAATCATGGAGCGGGAAAGCAATGCACCATTCACTTCAAAATAGGGATTCTCAGTAGTCGCACCAATCAAAATAATCGTTCCGTCTTCTACGAAAGGCAGAAGGTAATCCTGCTGCCCTTTATTGAAACGATGAATTTCGTCAATAAAAAGAATTGTGCGTTTCCCATACATTCCCTGCAGTTCTTTTGCCTTTTGTACAACCTCTTCCATGTCCTTTTTCCCGGCAATCGTGGCATTGATTTGGGTAAACTGAGAACTGGTCGTCCCGGCAATAACTTTGGCAAGCGTTGTCTTTCCGGTTCCCGGAGGCCCGTAAAAAATAATCGAACTGATTTTATCCGCCGAAATTGCACGATACAACAATTTATCTTTTCCGATAATATGCTGTTGACCGACAACCTCATCCAATGTACGGGGTCGAAGCCTTGCAGCAAGCGGTGATTCTTTTTCCTGATTTGCATTTCTCATATATTCAAATAAATCCATAACTAGTTCCTGCTATTCCGATGGTTTTATTTTACAAACTCACCGATCTTCTTATCCATTTTTAGAATGTGGTTGGTTAACCAGCCAATTAGAAAATCAATCAGTTCTGTCAGATATTCCTGCTGATTGTCATCCAGTTCTTCCAATGTCTGCGGGTCTATTTCCACAATTCGCTCTATGAACATATCATGTGCCTGTTTCTGTGCTTCCAATTGCGGATAATGAATCTGCTCCATATACTTTTCTTCATCAGAAAAGTGAATTTTTGTGTAATCACGCAGTTTATCAATGATTTTCATAATTTCATCAAACTTGTCGAAAAGGTATTCTTCCTTTACAAGTTTCCATGCTTCTTCAATAATTGAGAATAATACTTTGTGCTCTTCATCAACCAATTCAATACCGGTACGATATTCTTCTTTAAAAGTAAATAAATCATCCTGCTCTTTTTGAATCTGCCCGACCGGAGGCAGCTTTCCAATCATCATATCACTGCTTAAAATATGATTGTAAAGCCAGCGTACCAGGTATGCTGCCAACTCCTCAATTACTTGTTTTGCATTTCCTACCGTAAGGGCATCCAAATCGTAGGAATTAACTTTTGCAGCAAATGCCTCATGCTGCTTTTTCTGATGCGGCAGTTCCGGATCCTTAATTTTTTCCATATATGCCTCTTCATTTGCAAAATGCGTTTCGGCATATTTTCTTAATGAGTTTAACAGGTTTTTTGCAAGCAGAACTTCCTCATCTGTATTCGTTTTCAGTTCTGTTACGTAGTTTATCATTTCGAACAATTTCTGATGTTCTGCATCAATCTGCGGAATACCGATGATACAATCTTCTGTAAAGTAATACATATTCTTCATCCTTTCTGCTTTTTAATCCGTATTTCGTTGCTGTACCATTATTATAATACAAAAGTTAAGATAGGTACAAACAATATCTTTTGTCTCATTTTAATCAAATAAAATTTCCTCTGCTGTCACAAACTCGTATCCTTCCTTTTTTAGTTCATCCACAATGATAAGTGCCGCCTGCACACTGCTCTTATAATAATCATGCATCAGGATGATTCCGCCTTCTTTTGCTTTTGCAATCACCTTTCTTGCAATTCCCCGGCTATCTTTTGATTCCCAGTCAACCGGATCGATATTCCATAAGACCGGAAACATGTTCAGTTCCTCTTCCAAAGATTTATCCCATGTCCCGTATGGCGGACGTACATAAAGTACTTCCTTCCCAGTAATTTTACTTATGACTGCATTGGTATCAATTAATTCCTTTTTGAATTTCTCACGATTTTGTAAAGTCAACTGTATATGAGTATATGTATGATTCCCAATCAAATGCCCCTCCTCATTCATCCGTTCAATAATATCGGGATGAAGTGCGGCATGCTCTCCTGTCACAAAAAAAGTTGCTACAACGTCTCTTTCTTTTAATCCGTCTAAAAGCTGTTCCGTATACTTCGGATGAGGACCGTCATCAAACGTAATCGCAATCTTTTTCTTTTCATGAGTTTCTAACAGTTTCGTATTTGCAGTTCCCATAGCAGGAACTCTTTCTTGCATCTTTATACAGACCGTTCCCAGGATAAGACATACCAGTATAAAGTCTGCTGCCATACATCTTTTCCAGAAAGGATTTTTCCGTTTCCATGATGTTCCCTCTTTTTCGTTCATGTTACAGTTTCTCCAAATGCCCTTACCAATAATATATGATGCTGCCAAGCTTCGATATCCAAAAAATGCTGCCACACTTACGATTTTACTCGTAGTGTGACAGCATTTTTTCTTTTTCAGACAAACTGGTTCTTTTCTTTATCGTAATGATAATCGATGCCTGCCAGTTTCTCCGTAATCTCTTTTTCATCAAGTTCCAGTTCATCACATGCCTGTTCCAATGATGAATAATAGTCTCTCAATTTCAAATTGATAAAACTAAGAAGCATGACGGGGTCTTTGGGAATCATACAGGTTCTCCCTTCTTTTTATTTCTTCGATGCCGTAAGATTTCCGTTTTCCACACGGATTAGAATCGTATCATTTGCCGAAAGGACATCGGATAAGATCAGTTTTGCCGAAAGCGTTTCAACGTATTTTTGAATATACCGTTTTAACGGTCTTGCACCGTATACCGGATCATATCCGTTTTCCACGATAAAATGTTTTGCTTCATCTGTCAATTCTATCTTTAGTTCCCTGTCTGCCAGACGCTTATTTAAATCATTGATAATCAGTTCAATGATTCCTCCGATATTATCCTTGGTTAACGGCTTAAACAGAATCGTCTCATCCAGACGGTTTAAAAACTCCGGACGGAAATGATTTCTTAAGTCATTCATGACTGCTTCTTCGGCATCCTTACTAATCTCGCCGTTTTCATCAATTCCTTCAAGCAGATAGTTTGCCCCAATGTTGGAAGTCATGATTAAAATCGTGTTTTTAAAGTCAACAGTTCTGCCCTGTGAATCGGTAATCCGTCCATCATCCAGTACCTGCAGCAGGATATTGAAAACATCCGGATGTGCCTTTTCAATCTCATCAAACAATACAACGGAATATGGTTTTCTGCGGACTGCCTCGGTCAACTGGCCACCTTCTTCATATCCGACATATCCCGGAGGCGCTCCGATTAATCTTGATACGGAGTACTTCTCCATATATTCACTCATATCAATCCGCACCATATTGTTTTCATCATCGAAAAGAGCGGCGGCAAGCGATTTTGCCAGTTCCGTTTTTCCGACACCGGTCGGACCTAAAAACAGGAAAGAACCAATCGGTTTTCTCGGGTCTTTAATACCTGCCTTGGAACGAATGATTGCTTCGGTTACCTTTGTCACACCTTCATCCTGTCCGATTACTCTTTTATGAAGTTCTTCGTCCAGATGCAGTGTTTTATTCCTTTCACTCTCTGTCAGTTTGCTGACCGGAATTCCGGTCCATCTGGAAATAATTTTGGCAATTTCTTCTTCCGATACACTCTCATGTACCAGTGAAAGGTCTTTTGATTTTACTTTTTCTTCCTCAATCTCCAACTGTTTTTTCAGTGCCGGCAACTTGCCGTAACTTAGTTCTGCTGCTTTTTCATAGTCACCTTCCCGCTGTGCAATCTGAATCTCACTGTTCATTCCTTCAATTTCTTCACGCAGTTTGGAAAGTTTTTCAACACTTGTCTTTTCATTGTCCCATTGTGCCTTGCGGTTGTTAAACTCTTCTTTTAACTCGGCAAGTTCTTTCTGCAATGCGGCAAGCCGCTCTTTACTGAGTCGGTCATCCTCTTTTTTCAGAGCCGTCTCTTCAATCTCCATCTGCATCACACGGCGGCGAAGTTCATCAAGTTCCGTCGGCATCGAGTCCATTTCTGTTTTAATCAGTGCACATGCCTCATCGACAAGGTCAATTGCCTTATCCGGTAGGAAACGGTCTGAAATGTAACGGTTCGATAACGTTGCGGCACTTACCAGGGCATTATCCATAATCTTAACACCGTGATATACCTCGTATCGTTCCTTTAATCCACGCAGAATCGAAATTGTATCTTCTACGGAAGGCTCGTCTACGGTAACCGGCTGGAATCTTCTCTCGAGTGCCGGATCCTTTTCAATATACTGTCTGTATTCATCAAGAGTCGTAGCACCGATACAATGCAGTTCCCCACGAGCCAAAAGCGGTTTTAACATATTGCCGGCATCCAGTGCGCCGTCTGTCTTACCTGCTCCAACAATGGTATGAAGTTCATCGATAAACAGAATAATCTGTCCGTTGCTGTTTTTTACATCATCCAAAACAGCCTTGAGACGCTCTTCAAATTCACCCCTGTATTTTGCTCCTGCTACCAGTGCACCCATATCAAGGGCAAATAATTTCTTATCCTTTAAGCCCTGCGGTACATCACCCTGTACAATACGTTGTGCAAGTCCCTCTACAACCGCTGTCTTACCAACGCCGGGCTCTCCGATTAATACCGGATTATTTTTCGTCTTTCTTGACAAAATACGAATCACATTGCGGATTTCATTATCTCTTCCGATGACCGGATCTAACTTCTGGTTCTTTGCTTTCTCAACAAGATCCTGTCCGTATTTCTCGAGTGTGTCATACGTTGCCTCCGGGTTGTCACTTGTCACCTTCTGGTTGCCGCGGACTGTTGAAAGTGCCTGCAAGAATCGTTCTCTGTTTATTCCGTATTCCGTAAAAATTGCTTTGATCTCTTTATTCGGATACTTCATCATGGATAAAAACAGATGCTCAACGGAAACATATTCATCTCCCATCTGCTTGGCTTCATCCTCTGCGCTAATCAGAACCTTATTTAAGTCTTTTCCGATATAAACCTGACCGCCCTGCACTTTGACCCGCTTATTCAATGCTTCTTCACAACGATTTAGAAAGTGCTCTTTTTGGATTTCCATCTTCTCAATCAGTTTTAAAATCAAACTGTCTTCAATCGTAAGAAGACTGTAAAGCAAATGTTCCTGTTCGATTTCCTGATTGCCGTATTCATATGCAAGCTTCTCACATTGTTCGACTGCCTGCATCGATTTCTGTGTAAATTTCGAAATATTCATAATCGCTCCTCTCTCCGATATCTGTAAATCTTTGTATCGGTCTTTCTATCTCATTTACCATGTTTTATCTGTTCTATTATGAATATAACAGTGTGCAGATGGTTTGTCAATCGCTTTTTTCACATTCCATACTCCATCTTCTATCCCTCATGAAATGCGCAGGTTGCCTTAACTGCCTGTTTCCATCCTTTGTACAGTTCTTCTCTCTTTTCTTCTGTGATGGAAGGGGTAAACAAACGGTCCTGCCTGTTATTTTTCTGCAATTCTTCCCTGCTTTCATAAAATCCGACCGCAAGTCCCGCAAGGTATGCCGCACCGAGTGCAGTTGTTTCATTTAATACCGGTCTTTCTACCGGAACGTTTAAAATGTCTGCCTGGAACTGCATCAAAAGGTTGTTCTTAACTGCACCGCCATCTACTTTCAATGTTGTAAGGGAAATACCGCTGTCTTTTTCCATCGCTTCCAAAATATCCCTTGACTGATATGCCAAAGATTCCAATGTTGCACGCACAAAGTGAGCCTTTGTGGTACCTCTGGTGATTCCGAATACGGCTCCTCTTGCGCGGTCATCCCAATACGGCGCACCAAGTCCCACAAAAGCAGGAACCACATAGACGCCCTCACTGTCTGTTACCGCAGCTGCAATCTGTTCACTCTCCGGCGCCGTGTCAATCATACGCAGTCCGTCCCGCAGCCACTGAATCGCACTGCCTGCCACAAACACACTGCCTTCGAGCGCATATTCAACTTTGCCGTCAATCCCCCATGCAATCGTTGTAATCATTCCATGTTGGGAGAAAATTGGCTTTTCCCCTGTATTCATCAGCAGAAAGCAGCCTGTCCCATATGTATTTTTGGCCATTCCCGGTGTAAAACAGGTCTGCCCGAACAATGCCGCCTGCTGGTCTCCCGCAATGCCGGCAATCGGCACTTCACAGTTATAAAAATACTGCGGTTTCGTATAACCATAGATACAGGAGGAAGGTTTTACCTGTGGCAGCATGCTTTCCGGTATCGAAAGAATCTTAAGCAGTTCTTGATCCCAGCAAAGGTCATGGATATTATAGAGCATTGTTCTGCTTGCGTTAGAGTAATCCGTAACATGTGCTTTTCCGCCCGACAGTTTATAGACAAGCCACGTATCGATGGTTCCGAAAAGAAGTTCGCCTTTCTGTGCTCTCTCTCTGGCTCCTTCTACATGGTCTAAAATCCATTTGATTTTTGTTCCCGAAAAATAAGGGTCAATCAGAAGCCCTGTTTTTTTCCGAATCATATCTTCATACCCTGCTTTTCGCAGTTCATCGCAAATATCTGCGGTCTGTCTGGACTGCCAGCAAATTGCATGATAAATTGGAGTACCTGTTGCTTTATCCCAGACCACAGCCGTTTCTCTCTGGTTTGTGATACCGATTGCCGCAATCTGTCCGGCGTCAATTCCCGCTTTCAAAATAGCTTCCGTATATACGGCAGCAACCGATACCCATATTTCATTTGCATCGTGCTCCACCCAGCCTGCTTTCGGAAAATACTGGGTAAACTCCTTTTGCGCGCTGCTTACGATTTCACCGTTTTTGTTAAAAATGATTGCCCTGCTGCTGGTTGTTCCCTGATCGATTGCAAGAATGTACTGTTCCATCTTAACCCCTCCATTATGCGTGCTCTCTTTCTGTCATGTTCTGAATCCAGATGCCCTTCTTTACCAGAATATACCCAATCAGACATTTTATCAATTCCGTAAACTGACAAATCAGGTAAAGCGGAACAATCGGAAGGTTCGTAAATCGCGAAAGAATATAGGCAAGCGGAATTGCGACTGTCCACATAAATACACTGTCAAAGAAAAACGTAACGACTGTTTTGCCGCCGGAACGAAGCGTAAAATAGGAAGCATTCGTAAACGCGCAAAGCTGCATGGCAATTGCTGCTACCTGTATGAAATATCCCGATAGCTTTTTAACCTCATCGGAAGTATTATAAATTTCCGGAAACAGTGGCGCAAATACCATCATAACAAGAGCGAGCGCCACACAACTTGCTACGCTGAAAAAAATCAGTTTCCCGGCCGTATCTTTTGCTTCTTCTGTTTTGCCGGCACCAAGAAGCTGCCCCAAAATAATGGCAATCGCATTGCCCATTGCCATATAGACAACACTAAATACATTCGTAATGGTATTCGAAATATTCATTCCTGCAACTACCGCCAAGCCTCTGACAGAATAGCACTGCATCATTCCCGCAACTCCGAGTGCCCACATTGCTTCGTTGATCATTAACGGTGTTGCTTTAACGGTAATTCTGCCCACTAAGTATGCCGGAATCTTAAAATTCCGATATACGCCGTGTAAAAACGGATATGGTTGTACCTGTGCGTTATCCGGCTTTCTTCCAAGATGCTTGTGACTCCAGTAAATTACGATTGCAGCCTGTACATATCGTGAAATAACCGTTGCAATCGCTGCCCCGTTTACACCCAGTTTCGGAAATCCGAATGTCCCGAATATCAAAAGATAATTAAAAATCAAATTTATCAAAACGGCTGCAACACCTGCTTTCATTGGAAGCATCGTTTCCCCCGTTTCCCGAAGCGTCGCCGAATATGCCTGTTCCAACGCAAACGGAAGTAGTCCAAGCAACATAATAAGCAGATATTCCCTTGCGCAAACAAGTGTCTTTGCGCAATCTGCCGCATCACTTGTGTCGCTTAAATACAGACCAATCAATGCATCTCCCTTTGTCAGGAAAAGTGCAATCGCTCCTCCCACAACAAGCAGGCAGGCAATCAGTTTGTAACGGAACGCATAGCGTACCCCTTCATAGTCCTTACATCCATAATACTGCGCACCAAAAATACCGGCGCCGCTAACTGCGCCGAAAATGGAAATGTTAAATACCAACATCATCTGATTGATGATGGCAACACCGGACATCTCATTGGTTCCGACCTGTCCTACCATAATGTTGTCTAACATTCCGACAAAATTTGTAATTCCGTTCTGGATCATAATCGGCACCGCAACAAGTAGTACCATTTTATAGAATTCTTTCGTACCGATGTATTTTTTCATAATAAAACTCACCCTTAAATCATTTTATCATATCATAAAGAGAAGATTCCTTTTCCCCAAGGCGCTCTTTTCATGAAAACAGTTTTGATTTCAACTTCCACCCACAAAGCAGAAAACTACTGTAAGGCCTTACAGGAAGCGGGAATCACTCCCGTTGTCTCCGGAAACATGGAAGATGTCAGCAAATATGACGGTCTTCTTCTTCCCGGTGGCGGGGATATTGCTCCTATCCTATTTCATGAGCGAAAAAACGGAAGCCGTGATATCTGTATCAGCGAAGATATTATTCAGCTGCTTCTATTTGACCGCTTTCTGGAGCAAAAAAAGCCCATTTTCGGAATCTGCAAAGGCATGCAGTTAATCAATGTTGCACTTGGCGGGAGTATATTGCAGGATCTCCCCGCCCGTGGTATCCACGACTATCATAACGGAGACCGCTATCACATAACAAGAGCACTGCCGGGAAGCCTGCTCCATACACTCTATGGAACCGACTTTGTCACAAACAGTGCTCATCATCAATCACTTGCTGCTATCGGAAAGAATCTCACGGTCATCCAATATTCCTACGACAAAATTCCGGAGGGGATTGTATGTGAAGGTGTCCCAATTTTCGGTGTGCAATGGCATCCCGAGCGCCTTCTTTCCAAAAAACGTCCTGCCTATGCCGTAAGCGGTCTTCCTCTATTTATTCATCTTCGAAAACTTCTTGAGGTGACTCATCAATAAGTGCTTCTGCCTCTTCTATCTGCTTTTTCAATTCCTTTTTTGCCTTTCTGGTAAAGACAAAGATACGGGAAAGAATCCAGATATCTGACACACCGTCAAATACAAGTGCGGCTCCCGCCATCATCATAAGTGCCTCCGCAGTTTCAAAAGGATTTATGATTACCACAATGCCAAGCCCGATTGTTAAAATACTCAAAATGAGTGCGAAATACCATTTGTCATATCGATATTTTCCAAGATCCACTGTCTGTTTAAAATTGTAGAGACCATGTACCATAATGAAAATTCCGATGATAATCGGAATAATCGTCATGACGATTTCCGGCTGTAATATGATAAACATACCGATTACAAGAAACACAATTCCGCCTGTCAGATTCATTCTCGAATATATGGTTCCGTCATGTGTTACCAGAAACACAATCACACTCACAATTCCTGCGATTGCAAGCATTGTCCCAAGTGTTATGCAAAGCACTTTCGCAGAAATACCCGGCCAAATTAAGAGAGCAATTCCCAGTGCCAAGGAAAAACACGAGGATACCAGAAAACTTGCTTTTAATTCTCTGAAAAATCTCAGCATAACAAATCCCTCTTTTCCATATTTTGTACTTTATCTTTTTTATTTTAAATAAATTTTTACACGACTCTGTATAATATCAGCAACTTCTTTTGCCGATTTCTGACCTGCAAAATACGGTTCCGCTTCTTCTTCAATAATGGAAGTAACGGAAGAATCATAATTCATAATCTGGTCAACACTCTCGATAAACTGCAATAACTTATCGGCCTTTTCCTTTGTCATCGGCTCAATCACAACGTCAACACCATTTAAGTAGTATGTGTTATCATATTCTACCTTTTCTCCGTTTTCGTCAATATAAAATGGTTTCTGCTGAGCTTTTTGGGCCATTTTTTCAATCTGTGCCCGCTTAATCGGCCAGCAATATTCCATTGTATCCTGGAATTCATCTGTCAGAAAATAGCGAACAAACTCCCATGCTGCCTGTTGATTCTTGGACTTTGAACTGATTGCAAACATATAACTTGCATTAATTGCATTTCCCTTTTTGTTGGCAGTCGGGAAACCAATCGGTGTGATTTCTTCGCCAAATGTTCCCTGTTCACACTGGTTATAGTCCTCGAAGTTAGCGATTGTGCTAATCATTAGCAGTGCTCTGCCTTCTCGATACATCGTCTGATAATTTTCCCAATAGGAACTATCATTGTAAATATCATCGTAATTAATCTCTTTCGGATACTGTGCAGCAAATTCAAGAAGTTCGATAAACGCATCGGAATCAAAACTGCATTTTCCGGTATTCCAATCAATAAACTGTTCACTGCATAACCACATACTGTAATTTAAAATTGTACTCTGTGTTGTGTCATTAAAGGCGGTTACTCCGTCCCCTTTTTTCTCCATAAGAGCTTGTAAATCCTGTATTGTCCAGCCTGGTTCACTACCGACATCTGCCGTCTTTCCAAAAACCGTAAATACAAAAAAACTCGGTGTAATACGATAAAGTTTGCCGTCGGTTGAAAGTGCATCCAATACATTTCCCATGAAATCTTCCCGTTTTAATTCCGGATCCTGTTCCAAAAATGTATTCAAATCCGCAAACACGCCTTTGTTTACATAACTTTCAAACGGCATATCAGAACTTAACAGAAGAATATCCGGTATCTTTCCTGTTGCGATATCCGTATTCAGTTTTGTCTGTGCAATGCTATAATCTTCCTCAGTGTTATATTGAGAGTAATCCAAAACTTTAATTCGATAAGAATCATTTGCTTTGTTAAAAGCAATTACCTGTCTTCTAACGTCATAATCCAAATAAGCACATCCCAATGTGAGGATTTCTTTGTCTTTTACCTCCTGCGGAGGAACTTTTGTAAATTTTGCGCAGACCGTCTTCTCTTCAACTTCATCATAATAGTTTGCGACAAAACTTGTTTCATCAATTATTGTAATATTATACAGATTGGATGTCATCAAATCGGAATCCACATAATCCATTATTTTGGTAACTTCTGTGTCGCCCAGATTGAAATAGTAGATTCCGCTGGAATCCGTCAATAAAAGATCGTACTTTCCTCCCGAAGAATAATAACTGTAGTTGTAAGAGTTAAACGGGAACGTAATCTTATCAGACCTTTCCCCTGTTGACAAATCCAATGTTATCAGATACTGAGTGCTTTCTCCCCAGCAGAGAACTCCAAGTTGCCCTTCTTTTAACAGGACAATATTTCCGCTATTTTCATCACCGAGTGACCATTCCCCTTTTTTACTTCCATCGGTTCCGTACACTTCAACATTATTCTCTGCCTGCAAAATAATGCTGTCTTTTCCGTCAAATATTATCTGGTTAACATAATAATACTCATCCGGGTCAAGATTCTCCGGTCCCAGTTGTGTTCTCCATTTTTCCGTTCCCTGATTATCATAACAAATCAATGAATAGACGTCTCTTACATAATCCGGATTGGATGTATCTTTGCCATACTCATCCAGTACCATGAAAAAGTCCCCGTTGTTATCAACGCTAAACCCATTCATTCCTGCATTTTCGGGAAGCGTAATCGTAAAACGTGAAATCTCGGAGCCGTCTGTATGAAAGCTTCCGATTACCAATTGAGTAGTGGAAGAACTATAAACCTCCCCTGTTTCTTCGCCTTCAACTGCTTCTACCGGCTCTTCACTGTCCGCTGTTTCTACAGCCTCTTTCTGTGCCACTTCTTCTTCCAAAATGGCTCTTGGTTCCACTACGGGACCGTTTCCTTCTTCCCCATTATCAATATACTGATATGCCAATGCATAAATTGTGTCGCCTATTACTCTTATTTCAGAAACATCACTGTCTCCTAACTGAATCGGCAATATGTTTGCAGAATACACATAGTCCTTACTGGCTGTGGTTGCTTCCTGGTTTGCTGCTGATTCCTTTTTGCCGCAAGCACACAGCGAAACTGCCATAAGTGCCGCAAGCACGATGCTAATGAGTCTCATTCCCTTTTTCATAATTATTCCTCCCTTTCCTGCGCTTTCTTTGTTTTACTCTTCTTCCATATTATCTGAATTTTATTGCCTGTTGTACAGGCAAGGTCTTTTATTGTAAAGGTCCTTCTCTTCCATCTGCCAACAAGGTAGATTCCGATAAGCACCAATGCCGTAACAAGTGCTATCATCCTAAAAAACAGGCAAACGGCAAAAATATCTTCATATGCCCTTGCAATATTCTCCCAATAAGGGTAGATAATTCCTTTACGGCTCATAGAGCGAATTCCAAAATCTTTTATATCAAGTAACAAAGGCATAGTCCGAAACCGCTTTGAATTCTCTATGACATCAATCTTATTTTCATCATCCTTTAATGCTGTTGTAACCATCTGCATCGCAAATCCGTCTACCGGATTCGGCAATACTATCTCATACGTATAACTTCCTTCAATTTGTCCGAGACGCTGTAAGGTGTCTGCGGAAACATAACATACTGATTTATCCAGTCCTGCAGTTTCTTCAAAATGTCCGCTGCTACGGTCCACAACTCCCCGCACGTAATAGGGGATATTGCCAATCATCACCTGCATGCCGACAATATCATTCGAGCCAAACAACTGCCATGCCGCATCTTCATCAAGCAGGATTCCGTCCTGCATAATCATATTTTCATCAAAATAGGCACCGTCTATCAGGGACAGCGGATGAAAACGGAAAAAATTGGGCGATACGCCGACTGCCTGAATCGTGACGGAAGCCGTCTGTGAAGAAACGGTAATACTGCCTGTGGTACTGTATGCATCGACAAACAGTTTTGCGCCTTCCTGCTGCGGCTGCATGGATGCTTCTGTCAATGCTGCCTCTATTGTATGATACAGGTTTAAAAAATAGTAATCATCCGTTAAATAGGAAGTCGGAAAAAAGCAACTGATTTGCGCATACCCACCATCCAAAGACCATCTCTTCGCTGCCTTTTGGTCATAAAGACTATTCTCCGTCACTTTCACTGCAATTGTGAGTACAGTAAACAGCGTAAACGCAATAATAATTGCCAACAGCCCTTTTTTCTGACGTGCGGATAAATTGCGTATGAAATCTTTACCGATGTTTTTCATAGTAAAAGCCTCTTTCTAGTTCTCCGCCAGTCTTACCTGTTTTCCTGCTTCAACCGGTTTATTGGATGTTGTAATCACATATTCATATCCGGATAATTCTCCGCTTACGGCAGTCTGGGTATCATCACTAGCTAATACTTCCACGTCTACTCTTCTTGCTTTATACCGGTTTCCGAAAGGCGTTGATTTTTCTTCAATAATCAGAATAAATTTGCCGTTCTTATCTTCTCTGACTGCACTGGTTGGCACAACGGTATCATAGGAGGCAGAATTCTGTCCGACAGAGAGACTTAAGGATTCTCCGCTTTGAACACTTCCCTCTACATGAAATACCAGCAGTTTCTTCTTTCCGGGATCGTCCGTATCCGGTTTAATTTTTGTCAAGGTTGCCTTCACATCATCATACCACCATGCATTCTGAAGTTCCGCATTATCTCCGACCTTAACCTTCTGTGCCTGTGCATTTGTCACAGAAAAGCTGACCGTAAATCCTTTTCCCGCAACCTGGATGGTCGCAATTTCTTCTTCCGGAGTCGTCGTCTCTCCCGCAGTCTTCATAATCGAAGTCACAGTTCCGTCTACCGGTGCAGTGATTACGGCTCCAACGGAGTTTTTCCGCAGTTCTTCCACTTCCTTCTGTTTATCGTTAATCAAGTCATTCTGATTTCCCAAATCCAGTTCTGTCTGGACATCTTTTATGACTGCTGCCTGCTCTGCCTTTGCTGTTTCCAATGCATCTTTTGCAGCCGTCAGACTTGCATTTGCTTCCACTAACTGATTGGCAAGTTCTGCTTTTGATATGGTATTTGCAGTGGTGCTTTTTACCTTGTCAAGTGCTGCCTGCGCATTTTCCACTACATACTTTTTGTTGGTAACATCATCATTTGCTCTCTTTTGTGCTGCAAGTGCTTTTTCCAGCTCCTTTTCTGCATCTGTTTTCTCTGTAGGAGTATTGCCGCTTACATCGCTTCCGGCTCCGCTCTTTTCGTTTGATACGATTGTTGTCCAGTATGCCACATCATTGCTTGCCTTTTCATATGCTTTCTGTGCTTCGCGCAGTTTTGCCTGTGCGTCCGCCAGAGCCTTTTCTTCTGCCGTCGTATCCACTACCTGGTTTCCAAGAATATCAATTTGTTTCTGGATGGCATTGGCATTGTTGGTAAGCACGGTAACATTTGCCTGTGCAGCTGTTACTTTATCATTTGCTGCCTGAATTCTTGCCTGATATTCACTAATGGTAAATTCTTTTCCTGTCTGAGCATTCTGAAAAGAGGATGCGGAGATATCACCGGACAAAATCTTCTGGGCATATGCAAAGAGCAATGCGTCCAGTTCCTCCTGCGCTTTTTCCAGTTCTTCACTCTCTTTATCTTCCAGATAAAACAGCACCTGGTCCTTTGTTACTTCATCTCCCGCTTTTACCGCAACGCTGTCTATTACACGGCTTTCTTTTATGACAACTTTATACGGATCATCTGCCGTGACGGTTCCGGTTCCTCTTACCTTCTCGGTAATCGTTCCTGACTGGACATATTGTGTTGCCACCTCCGGCAGCGAATAATTCATAATCGAATTTGAGAAGAAAGTTAAAACCAGCATAATCGTTAAGAAGACGATGGCAATATTTTTAATTTTATCTTTTCGAATTTTAAATGTATCTTCCATTTTTTTACCCTTTTATACCACCCTGGTATGTGATTCCTTCCACTAAATATTCTTCTCCGTATAAGAACACGAGAAGTGACGGTATCATATAAACAGTCGCAACCGCAAACGCCAGACCGATTTCCCCCTGATTAATCTTTGATAAAAATACGGAAAGCGGATGCATATCGCTATCACTGAGCAAAATAAGCGGTTGTTCTACCATATTCCAATAATCAATAAAAATTAATATTGCAACACTTGTCATTGCACCTTTACACAGAGGAATGCAGATATGACGAAATATCTGCCATTCTCCTGCTCCGTCAATCTTTGCTGCTTCAATCATGGACATCGGAATTCGCCGCATGAACTTGGTAAGTAAAAAAACTGCGAACGGCGAAAAAATACCCGGCAGCCAGATTGCCCAATTTGTATCTATAATTCCCAGCCATTCCGATACCAGGTAATTGGGTACCAAAGTCACTTGATACGGCATTAGCATCAAAATAACATATGCAAAGAATATCATCTCCCGGATTCTTCCACGATACCGCGTAAACCCATATGCTGCAAGTAATGCCACCGCCATTTGAAAAATGACAATCGGTACAACCAGAATCATGGAATTCCAAAACTTAAGCAGATAATCGGGACTTTTGAAAAGTACTTGTGCATACTGCTGAAAGGAAACCATATCCGGTATAAATTTCAGATTTACCGTTTCGGAAATATATTTTTTACCGCCTGTTTCGGATGTTTCAAAAACCGTTCCGTAATTTGCCGATATCTCACTCTCTGCCATAAAGGAATTACAAATAGTAAAAACAATCGGAATGATAAATATCGCAGCAATCAGAATCAACAGTCCGGTAAGAAGATGCAGACGCAGCTTTTTGTTTCTCTTTTTATTATGAAGTTTTTTTTCTCGTATATCCCTTCTTACTTTCATCATCTGCTCCCGTTATCCTTCAATATCCTTTCCGAAGCGATTTTCGGTAAAAAACAGAATCCCGATCAGAAGAATCATAAACAGCGACATCACAATCGCCGCCGCAGAAAGTTTCTGATAATCCAGTGCCGCAAATGTATTATTCATGTAATGTTGCAGCATATAGAGGGAATCATAAGGATAATCCCCTGTCAAAAGATAAACTTCCCGGAATATCTTAAAGGAATTTATCAAAGATAAAATCGTTACAAACAAAATGCTGGAAGACAAATAGCGGATTTTAATGTGAATGAATATCTGCCATTCTGTTGCACTTTCCATCCGCGCGACTTCAATGATTTCCTTGGGAATACTGCTTAAAGCCGCCATAAAAAGAATCATATTATAGCCAAGGTTCTTCCAGATAAATAGAATAACGATAACAACCTGCCCATATACGGATTTCAGCCAGTCAATCTTACCGCCGCCAAAATACTGGATAACTTCATTTACAACACCATTATAATGAAACAATACCTGCCAGATTAAAATAACAGATGCAATCGGTACCATCATCGGACTTAACAGTGCGGTGCGGATTTTACTTTTACACGGTATCGCCTTATCCAGCGAAAATGCCGCCAAAAGAGAAAAAACAACAGCAAGCGGAACTGCTGAAAAAGAAAAGGTAAACGTGTTCTTTACCGCCTGCCGAAATGCATGATTCATTATGACATTTCGGAAATTATCAAGAAATACAAACTGATGGGAAATTGGATTATCA
>JAQXIR010000077.1 GCA_029007885.1 Lachnospiraceae bacterium
ACTGTTGAGATGTGGGATGGCATCTTCCAGAGCGATATGCGTGGTACATTCTATACAACCAAGTGTGTACTTCCATATATGCAGAAAAATGAAAACGGCGGTTCCATTATCAATATCGGTTCTATGGCTTCCTGCGGAGGAGACCTTGGTTCAACGGCTTATGCATGTGCGAAAGCCGGCGTAGATATGCTGACAAAATCCACGGCATTACAGTACGGCAAGCAGAATATCCGCTGCAACTGTGTACGTCCGGGACTGATTGTTACCCCACAGAATGAAGCTCATGTACCACAGGCCCTCAAAGATATTTTCTTAAGCAACATCATGGTAAACCGCTATGGATGCCCGGAAGATATCGGACATATGTGTGTATATTTTGCTTCGGATGAAAGTGCTTATGTAAGCGGACAGATCATCAATGTAGACGGTGGTATGAATTCTCATGTTCCTACAGTTGCTCAGTTTAAGGAACTCAATTCCCGCACCTGGTAATATGTAATATTTTTCACAATATTGACCTGACTTTATGGAAGTGCTATATTGAACTAAGAAATACAATAGATAAAAATCTATATTTCATTTTGAAAGGAGATTGAATTACTATGGACAAATATTTCTGTAATCCTTGTGGCTACACATACGATCCCGAGAAAGGTGATCCTGAACACGGAATCGCACCGGGTACTGCTTTTGAAGATCTTCCGGATGATTGGGTTTGCCCAATCTGTGGTATTGACAAGAGCATGTTCCAGCGTTGTATTCCTAACTACAACTAAACAAACAGTAAGGGCAGATGAATATCTGCCCTTATTTTTTCTTCAATAAAACATATCAGGATTCTACTAACGATTCCAGCAGTTCATAAAGTTTTGGATTGATTTTTTTCAGTCGCACCGGCCTGTTCTGTCTGTCAAGAAGGCAGTGTCCGCTTGTCCCGGTTGTACATATTTCTCCTGTTTTAACATCTTTAATGGTATAGGAAAAATAGAATTTTACTCCGTTAAATGAAGTCATTTTTACTTCTATATCAACAAAGTCTCCGTAATGAACGGATGATTTGTACTTTGCTTCTATTTCCAATACAGGACTGATAATTCCTTCTTCTTCAAGACGTTTGTAGCTGTATCCGATTTGTTCTAAGTAATCCGTTCTTGCTTCTTCAAACCAACGGATATAGTTAGAATGATGGACAATCCCCATTGCATCCGTTTCATAATATTGCACTTTATGTCGGTATGTTTTAATTTCTGTCATGTTTTTCTCCCGTATTTTATCGGATAAACCTTGTATCTTGCAGATATTTTGTGGTAAACTATCTTCTATCAGATTATGATAAATCAATCAGAAAGGAAGATCGTTTATGAGCGGAACATTTCTTTTATTGGCAGGCGGCCTTTTAATCATTCTTTTTGCTGTAATTGTGGCAGTTGTATCTTCCGTTGTATCAGCCGTTGCTGCTTCTCAAGATGAAGAAGAAGATTAATATCGGTATTTATAACGACGCGTTTAAGTAGGCCATCTGTTCTTCTGTAAGCGTGTCGATTTCTTTTCCCATGAAAGCAAGTTTTCTTGCTGCCACATCTTTATCTACTTCAAACGGCACATCAATCAGCATCGAATTCAGTTTTCCTTCATTTTCTACCAGATATTTTGCAGAAAGTGCCTGAATTGCAAAACTCATATCCATAATTTCTGCCGGATGACCGTCACCTGCCGCAAGATTTACGAGTCTTCCTTCTGCCAGTACGCAGAGCCACTGTCCGGTAGGCAGTTTGTATCCCTGTATATTTTTTCTCATTTCTTTTGTTTCCACTGCAATTTTACGAAGTGTTGCCATATCAATTTCGCAATCGAAATGTCCTGCATTACAAAGGATTGCACCATCTTTCATTACAGCAAAATCTTCCTCATCGATTACTTTATCACAGCCTGTTACCGTTACAAAGAAATCTCCGATTTTTGCTGCCTCTTTCATCGGCATAACTTCAAATCCATCCATTACCGCTTCTATCGCGCGAATCGGATTTACTTCCGTTACGATTACTTTTGCACCAAGACCCTTCGCTCTCATGGAAACACCTTTTCCGCACCATCCGTATCCGGCAACAACCACATTTTTACCGGCAACAATCAGATTGGTGGTACGGTTGATTCCATCCCATACGGATTGTCCGGTTCCGTAACGATTGTCAAAAAGATGCTTACAGTCTGCATTGTTAACTCGTACCATCGGGAAACGGAGTTCTCCTTTTCGATCCATCGCTTCCAGACGGATGATACCGGTCGTTGTCTCTTCACATCCGCCAATCACATTCGGAATCAAATCCGTAAATTCCGTATGCATCATATGAACGAGATCACCACCGTCATCAATGATGATATTCGGTCCAACTTCCAAAACTTTGCGGATATGAGCATTATATTCTTCTTCCGTTGCACCGTACCATGCATATACGTTTAATCCGTCTTTTACAAGTGCAGCGGCTACGTCATCCTGCGTTGAGAGTGGATTAGAACCTGTTACATACATTTCAGCACCGCCTGCCTTTAATACTTTGCACAAATATGCTGTTTTTGCTTCCAGATGCACCGATAATGCTACTTTTTTTCCTGCAAACGGTTTCGTTTTTGTAAACTCTTCCTCTAACATACGAAGTAAATCACAGTTACGTTTTACCCATTCAATTTTTCTTTCTCCTGACTCTGCAAGATTAATGTCCCTTATAATACTATTCATGTTACCCTCCGACTAATTTTATATTATAGGTTTGTATAAAATATTCCCAGTATAAACTGCATACCGATTGATACTGCCGTAATTGCAATCCAACAGCAAAATCCCATCAAAATGGGTTTTCCGCCTTTCTTAACTAATTGTATCAGATTTGTGTTGATTCCGATAGCACACATTGCCATCGCAATAAAGAATTTTGCAAGCCATTTCATGGCTTTGATAAACGAACTGGTATAAAATACCGTAAATACATTTTCCGGCATAGCTCCGACACAAGTTGTGATAATGGATGCTCCTATAAAAAGCAGGATAAACCAAGGAAAAATTTTTTTGAAAGAAAATTCTCCACTCTGTGTACCATCTTTCTTGGAGCAATAGGTACGATATAAAGCAAGCACAAGCGTAATCGGTATTATGGCTAATGTCCTTACCAGCTTTACGGTTACCGCTGACGAAAGAATTCCTTCCACTCCATAAAGTCCTTCTGCCGTAGATGCCACTGCCGTCACGGAAGAAGTATCATTGACCGCTGTTCCCGCAAATATTGCAAAGCCTTCCGTTCCAAATCCTATAGCATGTCCGAAACTCGGAAAAATCAATGCTGCGATAACATTAAACAAAAAAATTACGGAGATTGCCTGTGCGACTTCCGTGTCGTCCGCATCAATAACAGGAGCTGTTGCTGCAATTGCGGAACCGCCGCAGATTGAGGAACCGACACCGATTAAACAGGAAACTTTTCCCTCCCATTTTTGCAATGGTTCCCAAATTCATGGAAAATCCCAGGATAATGACTGCCCACTGTAAGATTTTTTTGGAAGTAAATTTAATTCCACCCTTCAATCTCTCATCCTCTGCCAGTGTAGGGATTCCCATCGTAATCAGCATTCCCATGACAATCGATAGTACCGGTGCTCCGATAATTTCCATAGAAAAGTTACCGATATGCATACCACTTACAATCGTCGCAATTCCCGCTACAATTGCACATAAAAATATCCCAAGACTCTTTTCCTTCATCTTTCGTCCTCTTCTCTTTCGTATATAAGTTAATAAATATAATTTAAAGGTCCAGTCGATTTCGTACTTCACCTTTTACAAATGCTTCAATATTCCGATATACTTCTTCCATGCAGCGGGTACGTGCTTCTACACTCGCCCATGCCATATGCGGCGTAATAATCAGTTTTCTCCCGTCTTTAATTCTTCCGAGCGGATTGCATTTTTCCATCGGTTCCTTGGAAAGTACATCCAGGCCGGCTCCTGCTATCATGTCTTCGGCAAGTGCCGTATACAGGTCTTCTTCATTAACAATAGGACCTCTGGCTACATTTACAAGAACCGCCGTCTTTTTCATCTTCTTAAATGCTTCAAGATTCATCAGGTTTCTGGTTCTATCACTGAGCGGACAGTGAATGGATATAATATCGGATTGCGCTAAAAGTGTGTCAAAATCTACCGCTTCATACTCTGTACTGATATGATTACCGGAGGCCGAATAATAGATAACTTTACAGCCAAATGCTTCCGCTACCTTTGCAACACCCCTTCCGATATTGCCCAGTCCGATAATGCCCCATGTTTTTCCTGCAAGTTCAAAGTATTTTTCATCAAAATTGGAAAATCCGAGTTGATTACTGTACTCTCCGGACTTTACATATTCATCATAATAGCTGAGTCTTTCCAAAACATATAATGCCAATGCAAATGTATGCTGAACAACTGCGGGGGTAGAATAATCTCTGATATTTGCCACTGCAATTCCGCGTGTTTTGCAATACGGAAGATCAATATTATCATATCCGGTTGCCGTTACGCATAATAGTTTTACGTTTTTGGCATCTTTGAGCGTCTCTTCATTCATTCTTGTTTTATTAAAAATAACAACGTCCGCATCCTGAATAAAATATCTGCTCTTTTCTAAAGTGGTTGTCTCATGTTCTTCATATTCACCAAATTTTCCAAACATGGAAGTATCAATATCCATTCCGATACTGTTGCGATCCAGCATAACAATTTTCATGTGTGTCTTCCCTCATTTCCCTTTCTGTAATAGATTTATCACTTACCCAGCCCAATAACCAGTTATTTTAGTATATATTCCTTTAAAGAAGTTTTCAATCGGACGGCTTCCGATTCGATAATACACTGTTTTCGTACCTCCAAAATCGTTAATTCCTCTAAAGGTTACTTTAGCAGTTCCCTTGTTGATATTTTTAACATAACTACCCGGTACGACTTCCATATCTTCCCCAAGGATTAATTCCTTATTCTTTCCATTAATTTTTATATAAACTTTTCCCTCTTTAAACTGGTTTTGTTTTGTAATATAAACAGGTTCTCCGGTATATGGTTGGTTATTAATCTGAATTGTAGCGCTATCTATATTGTAGCCCCTCTTAATAATGCGATAAGTTCCATTTGCTGCGCCATCTGCATAATTACCTTTTCCCTGTATCGTAATTCTAATTACAGAACCGGCTTTCACAATATCCTCATCATCCAACACTTCATTTACAATATTCACACTACCATTTTCATCTTCCGTCTGAATCAGCGTATATGTTACGTTTTTGGAATCATACTCCTTACTGGTGAGTTCCTTTCCGTCTGCGTCATAAACTTTAAAATTCTGTTTGTAACCGTTCTTCTTTGTACTTTCGGTTTTATCTTTTGCTATAATTGTAATTCCGTTCTCATTTAGCAAAGGTTTCGGTACAATTGAAAAATACACTTTCTTGGTGCCTGTATAGTTTCCTAAGCCTGAAATTTTAATGGTCGGAGCATCTTTATCGGTTGAGAGTGCTGTTTTTTTGTTATTATAATAGCGAACTGTATAATCTTTACCCAATTCTAATTTCTTTTCTGCATCGGTTACGATTATTTCCGGTTTCGCTCCTCCTTTCATATAGGGAGCATTTAAAACCCCATTTTTGACATTTTGATTGTCTGCAAAAGAAACATATATCTGCTCAATAATATTCTCACCGTTTTGGCTATCACTGATATTACTTGGTATTATCTTAAATGTTTTCTTCCGAATACCGCTAAAACCACCTTTTTCCAATCCGGTATAAATAATTGTTGCTGTTCCTTTCTCCACATTTTTTTGATACGAAACGGTATAATGCGTATTGAGGATTAAAGGAATTTCTTCTTTTTCCCCCTTTTTAAAGGTCAATTCTGCTACCGGTTCTATTGCAGTTCCTGAATATTCATATTCCTTATTTATTCCTTCAATCGTAACCTTATCCATGGATTTCCCTATTATCTTGAAAGATATCGTTTTACTTCCAATATAGCTGAAACCATCTCCATCTTCATCTGTTCCTTTTCCGGTTAAGGTTAACGTACCAATTCCAACATCCGTATTGGTACCCCAACTGATTATATAATCCCCATTTTCTTCTGACAACTCATCATTTCTATATTTTACCACAAAATTATTTTGTGTAATCTCATTACCTGTCCACGGCATATTTTTTATGCCTTTTACCGTAACATTCCTCATGGAAATTTGTTTTACACTTTCACTTATGGTAAGTGTAATCGGAATCTCTCCGACAAAATTATTCTTACCTGTTATTGTCAGTGTATATGTTCCGGGTTCTTTAAATACTGTATTATTCTTTTTTGCATTGTCATATTCCGGAATGTAAAAATCAGTTCCGTATTTCAATGCCTTACCATTCCAATGAAGACCTGGTATCGGTGTCTGTTTCTTTCCGGTGTATGTAACCGCTATATCATTTGTTTTAAAATCACCCTCTGTAATATTCACACAGTCAATTCTAAAATAAATTGTTTTATTTCCGGAATAATTACCTTTCATCCGCAGAATAACCTGTGGGGCTTTTTGAGGATCAAATGTTCCTATCTTTACGCGTTTTCCCGTCTTCTGCAAATTTTCTTCAAAAGCAGCATAGTCTTCATCTGTATACGAGTAAGAATTCTTATTATTCTTATAGGTAACGGTATAATCAATTTTTTCTTTTAAACATTTTTTACCATCGTATACTCGGAAAGACTGTTTAAGATTGTTTCCTGTGTAAGTAAAATTGCTGATTCCTGCTACCCAGATACCATCCGGAATCGTTCCTTCACTTGGAATATCTTCCGGGATAACATCCCCGTAATCATTCGGTGTCCAATATGCATATACTACTAAGTCGGAAGTCACTTCCGTATCAGATGTAAATTCATCTCCTTTTCCATCCTTTTCTGTATACCATCCCTCAAACTTATATCCGGTTCTCATAGGTGTTTGCGGAAGTTTCATTGTTCGTCCATGTAATATATTTACTCTCTTAATAGCAATATTATCATAATCATAGTCAAAAAATACTGTATACGTTAGTTCTTCAACGATAGCATTTACCGTAATTACGATTCCGTTATACTCTGCTGTAATTGCAGTTTCACCGGCATTAAGTCCCAATACATATCCATCAGAAGTAATTTTTGCAATATCGGGTGTATCACTATACCAAGACAGATTCTGTATTTCCAGGTCAGTCAATCCGCTTATCTCCAATTTTTTCTTTTCATTTCTTTTAAGAGTAATCGTTGTGCTTGGATCAATACAATTTTCATCTAAGGAAATCACCGTTATCTCTTTTGTATCTATAATGCTGCTGTCATTATTCAATTTTGCTTCTATAACGGCTTTTCCCGGTTTTAATGCATGAAAAGTACCATCCGGATCGATAGAACCTATTTCCGTATTGTCAACACTCCATTCGACACTTCCTTCTGCATAATCCGGATAAATAACTGCTTCATATTTAACTGCTTCACCCACATTACAAATATTCTTGTCAGCAGTAATTTTTATTTCTCTTCCCGTTATACTCTCTATTGGTTCGATTACCGTTTCATCCTGTGTCATCAGCTCAAAAAATTCCTGATTGGTGTTTTCAATATAATAGGATTCATCAACGCTTAACGGAACATTTTCATAGCACAATGCTTCTCCGTTTCCAAAATCTACAGATACATCCATCGTTCCGGTATCATACGGAACGATTTCCATGTAATATTGGTCAGATGACAAAGCAACACATTTTATCTCATTATTTTCACCAAGTGTATATACAGTAAAGTACGGTGAATCATCTTTATAATCGTTATCATCGCTGGAAACACTTGTAATCAGTTCACATGTTTCTTTATCAAATATCTTTATCGTTACCGGACAGGCTACCATAATTGTGGTTGTGTCCGTCCCACTCAAAATGGCAGATGCATACTTAACAATAGCCATTTTGAGTTCATTTGTATCTACGCTTTCTATATATTTATTAATGCCGCTGAAGGTATTTATCTTTCTTCTATATTCGAAATTGCTGTCTCTAAGATGCTTTTCCACTCTGATATTTTTACTGATAAACTGACACCATTGTTCTAAGATGGGATCCTTTTCAACTTCCTGTATTTCTCTTATCTGTTCCGGGGTTCCATATAGCATAATATAAGCCGGAAAATCATTTATTCCCATATTAAACACATTGTCTGTGGGGTACAATTCCTCCCCGTAACAAAACTCGTATAAGGAGGGGTATCTTTCATAAATATAGTAATCCGATAAGTAATACCATGCTAATGTTTTTTCATCAAACATATCCCACAGTTTACCAACCAGATTCGGAATTAAAGAAACCATTGCGGCAGATGTACCCATAAAAAACATAAATTCAACACAACTCTTTATGCTCTTAAATTCTTTAACATATTTCAATCCCTTATTAATCCAAGAATCCTTTTTCTCTTTCGGTATGTAGCCGAACATATCTGCTCCAAATTTTATCAGCATGCCGGCAGTAAAACCATTAACCTTACCTTTATACAGAGTCTCAGCCGTTTCAATTATCGCCTTAACTTTTTTGGTATTATTCTGATATTCTTTATAATTTTCTGAAGTCAGAGTCTTTTCTATTTCATCACCTACACAAGCCTCCAGACTCATTACCTTTAACAATGGTTTTGAAAATTCGTATGCACCTGTATGTTTATTTATTGTCAAAAATGATTGAAGTAATATCGGTACTGCAACAGTCATGAAATATGGACTGGAAGAATTCTTTCTTGATTTAAAAAACTTATCCGCTTCTTCATTATACTTTTCACATTTTTTGAAGGCATCGACAACATCTCCAAAATTTTTAGAGGATTCTAAATCTTGAAAAGCGTCATCTAAATTTTTCTGATACTTTTCAATAAATAATTCATCCCTCATTAAATTCATCAGGGTAGTATCATCAAAATTGATTAAACAAATATCTTCTTTATCTTGTACTTTTGCAGGCATAGATACGGTTGTTTTTAAAACTTTTTCCAAATTATCACTGTTTGCCACATCATCCATTCCATATTCTGCTGCCCAATATTTCAATTCCTCAATATATTCGGTTGTTATGTCCTTTGGAATAGATACGCCATTCTTTTCTGAAAATGTAATATATTTTCCGGCTGTAAATATTTTGCTGTCATCATAAGCAGTAAAGGTAATCTTTATTTCAGAATGATTCGTATCATAACTATTTTGTCCGTTATAAGCATTAATTGCCCCGGTCTCTGCCTCTACAGAATACTGCTTCCCATATTCAAAACTGTTCTGAGGCTGTAAAACCATCTTCTTTCCGTTATACTCCAAGTCATATGGTAAATCTTGGTTATTTTCATCATATAGATGTATCTTTTCTTTTATTGCATTAGAAATACTTTTACTAAAATACAATGTGATAGCCGTGTCAACCGGTACCATCTCTTCTTTATCGGACGGAGATGTTGCCAGAAGTTCTAAATCTGTTTTTTTATTCTTCTGAAAATGCTGCAATTTGGGATAGCCGTCACTTCCCATTACCCATGTGTCTTTAAAGTCCCATCCTTTATAGGTCCCTGCTAATTTTAAAGCATCTTCTGATGATGTATTTGTTTTAGTGTTATTATTGTGTATCAGAATATAATAGCAATCTATATTTTGAGCATCCGCAATACCACATGCTCGATAAGATGTACTCGCATTGCAAACAGCATAACATTTACTTACTGTAGCAGTACTGTGATCTCCACCGATAATTCCGGCACTCGTTGCATAACTTGTTGCATATCCCATTCCCGGGGAATATACATCACAAACGGAATAACAATTTGTAATAGTAGCACTGCCACGTCCGCAAAGACCTCCTGCAGCTTCACCTCCCATTGCACACCATCCAAGCCCTGTTACCGTTGCTTTTCCTTCCGTATAACAGTTTTCAATTGTTCCATCTGCCCGTCCGCATAAAATTCCTGCACTGGTTACTCCCGAATCATTTCTTTGCCCGCTCCCCAGCAAAGTTCCTTTTGCATAACAATTCTTAATAGTACCCTGGGATTTTCCGACCAACATTCCGACCGTAACCACCAGATAATTTGCATCCACCACGTGGCTTACATCTGTATCCATTTCAATCCCTAAACATTCAATCGCACTTTCCGATGATGTTACACCAAAAAGTCCTCTATATTTTGTTTCTTTACTAAATCCGTTCACACCATATATTACATGGTTGTTTCCGCTAAAATTTCCGCTAAACGGTGTCTCTTCCGTTCCTATCGGTTCCCATTCCGCAGTTCCCAGGTATAAATCATTTTCTAATTGATAGCTGGCTGACAAATCATTCTTTATCATTTCCAGTTGTGAAGCATTGCTGATTAAATAAGGATCCTCCTTAGTGCCGCTTCCGCTCATGTCATTGGAATAGATTTCACTCACATTTTGGACTTCAATAGTCTCTTCTTCCGTTTCCGTGTAAGCATCGCTTTCCTCTGTTTCCGTTAGACTTTCAGCCGTTTCGGATTCAGTTTGTGATTCCTCATTTGTTTCAGATTCATCCTGTGTTTCCTCAATTGATTCCGTTTCGCTCTCTGTTTCCTCAATCGATTCGATTTCAATCTGTACTTCCTCTTTTAATCCTGTCGGCTCTTTTGCAAATGCTGATAGATTAATCGACGATGCTGTCAATGTCACTAATAATAATATACTTATAATTCGTTTTCTCATTTGCTTTCTCTACTCCAATAAATAAGATTATGAAAAAAGCATTGCGACACATTTGTATTGCAATGCTTTTTTTATCCAAAATAACCGCTTTTTACAATCTCTTTAACAGTTCTTCTCTCTGTGCTTCATATCCCGGTTTTCCAAGTAAAGCAAACATGTTCTTTTTGTAGCTTTCAACACCCGGCTGGTTAAACGGATTTACACCGAGTAAATATCCGCTGACACCGCAGGCAAATTCAAAGAAGTAGAATAACTGTCCTAAGTAGAACTCGTTCATCTCCGGAACATTTACCATAAAGTTCGGAACCTGTCCGTCTGTGTGCGCTAAAATTGTTCCGTTCATAGCAGATTTATTTACAAAGTCTACTGTTTTTCCTGCGAGATAATTTAATCCGTCAAGATCTACCGGCTCTTTTCCGATTGTAATCTCTTCACGTGATTTTTCAATATTAATAACGGTCTCAAACATATTTCTTGCACCGTCCTGGATGAACTGTCCCATGGAGTGAAGGTCTGTTGTCAAATCTACGCTTGCAGGGAAAATTCCTTTCTGGTCTTTTCCTTCGCTTTCTCCGTAAAGCTGTTTCCACCATTCGGATACATAATGAACAGCCGGTTCATAGTTGCAAAGAATTTCGATTGCTTTTCCTTTTCTCAAAAGGATATTGCGGAGTGCCGCATACTGTAATGCATCGTTTTCTTCAAACGGTTTATTTAATGCAAGTTCTCTTCCGCTTGCTGCACCTTCCATCAGTTTATCAATGTCTGCACCGCTTACGGCAATCGGGAGCAGGCCTACTGCTGTCAGAACAGAGAAACGTCCGCCGATGTCATCCGGAACAACAAAGGTTTCATATCCTTCTTCTGTTGCAAGACCTTTTAAGGAACCTTTTTGTCTGTCTGTCGTTGCGTAAATTCTCTTTGCTGCCTCTTCTTTTCCGTATTTCTTTTCCATCATTTCTTTTAATACACGGAATGCGATAGCCGGCTCTGTTGTTGTTCCTGATTTTGAAATCATGTTAATAGAGAAATCTCTGTCTCCGATTACATCAATCAGGTTCTTTAAGTATGTGGAACTGATAGAGTTTCCGACAAAATATATTTCAGGAGTTTTTCTGATCTCCTTGCTTACCATATTATAAAAACCATGTCTTAAAAATTCGATTGCTGCTCTTGCGCCCAGATAAGAACCACCGATTCCGATTACCAGAAGTACTTCTGAATCACTCTGAATCTTTGCTGCTGCCTTCTTAATTCTTGCAAACTCTTCTTTGTCATAATCAACCGGTAAGTCAATCCATCCTAAAAAGTCATTGCCCTGTCCTGATTTGGAAACCAGGAGTTCTTTTGCATCTAAAGCAAGTTTTTTCATATACTCAACTTCATGATCTTTTACAAATGGTGCTGCTTTGGAATAATCAAACGTAACCTTATTACTCATGTTATTACACTCCTTTTCTTAACAGTATTCTCAGTTTTTTCAAATCCCTTCAAACACACCTAGTGTAGCAAAGTATATATGCTTTTTCAAGTTAAAAATTCTTTTAAAAGTTCCTCTAATTCGTTTGCTTCCGATTTTCCGAACAAAGTATTCTTCTTCTCTTCTTTTACCGGTTCTTCTATAATTTTGATATCATTTTCCAGGATGCTCAATTTTTTTACCATATTATTTTCCAGATAATCCACCATATTTGTCTTTAAGATTCGCCGCTTCCCACTGATATCCACGGCTCCTGAGACAGAAAAAAACAGATAAAGACCAAATAAGCTGATAATGTAAAATGGCAGTATTTCACCCAGTGTTTCTCCTTCGATAATTCCCTTGCATGCACCCACTCCTGCCATAAAAACAGAAAGCAGCATCATTTGTCCCGAAAAATGTTTTAATTTAATTACATTGATATTTCCAACTGCCATCTTATTTAAAAACTTATCCACAAAAACCGGTACATTTGCCACTCCGGCATTTGCTTTATAACAATTTGCAAATCTTCTTTTACACTGTATTAACAGTTCCTTATCCGTTGATGCCATATTTTCCGTTTCCCGGATAAGGGAGTTGTAAAAGTGACCCAAGAGCATTTGTATAAAAATACTAAAGAAGAATAAAATCAACATGCATCCGCTGATTATCTTATGTTGTATAAAAACTGACAGCATACATTTTACTCCTTTCCAATGCTTTCCAACTTAACAGTATAAAAGATTCCGATTTGACGGACAATATAGTCGCCCTTGCAATCGCTTTCGGTTTTTATATAATTTTCAACTTTTTATGCCAAAGTATAGAAAGAATCTTCCATTTCTGCTATAATCTGCGTGATGCAAATATTTTCTTCAGGGCATACTGTTCCTGATAGATTACATAGATTATAGGAAAGGACTTTATATTATGAAATATCAGCCAAAGGGAATCTGCGCAACTGCTATTGATGTTGAATTGGACGGTGATATTATTAAATCCGTCAAATTTACCGGTGGATGTGACGGTAATCATAAAGGTATCTGCGCACTCGTTGAAGGTATGCCTGCCGCTGAAGCGGTCAGACGCTTAAGAGGAATTCGTTGTGGGATGCGAAGTACATCCTGTCCCGATCAGTTAGCCGTAATTCTTGAAAAGCTTATTAATCAATAAATCTTACAAAAGCTTCGGAGGCAGCATATGAAAAAAATTGTTTTAACAGGTGGCGGTACTGCAGGTCATGTTACTCCCAATATCGCTCTGTTGCCATCATTAAGAAATGCCGGATATGAAGTATTTTATATCGGTTCTTACGAAGGTATTGAAAAAAGACTGATTACTGATTTTGATGTTCCGTATTTCGGAATTTCAACCGGTAAATTCAGAAGATATTTTGATTTGAAAAATTTTTCCGATCCGTTTCGTGTCATGAAAGGATATCACGAAGCCAAGAAAATTCTAAAAGAAATTCAGCCGGATGTTGTATTTTCAAAGGGAGGATTTGTATCGGTTCCTGTTGTACGCGCTGCTGCCAGTCTGCATATTCCCTGCATTATTCATGAATCGGACATGACACCGGGTCTTGCTAATAAGCTCTGTATTCCGGCAGCTGATAAAGTTTGTTGTAACTTTCCGGAAACACTTCGTTCCCTTCCGGTCGGAAAAGCAGTATTAACAGGCTCTCCGATTCGTAGTGAGCTGACAAGAGGAAATAAAATTGCGGCCTTGGATCTTTGTGGTTTTTCAGCAAGTAAACCTGTTGTAATGGTTATCGGAGGCTCCCTTGGTGCTGCCAGCATCAATGAGGTTGTAAGAGAAGCTCTTCCGAAACTTTTAGAAGATTTTCAGGTGGTTCATATTTGCGGAAAGGATAAAGTTGATAATCTGATGCTTTCCGTTACCGGATACAAGCAGTTTGAATATGTGAAGGCAGAATTAAAAGATCTTTTTGCAATGGCAGATATTGTAATTTCCAGAGCCGGTGCCAATGCAATCTGTGAACTTCTTGCTTTGAAAAAACCCAACATTCTGATTCCTCTATCTGCAGGCAGCCGCGGTGACCAGATTTTAAATGCCGCATCTTTTGAAGAACAGGGATTCAGTATCGTTATTAAGGAAGAAGCGCTTGATTGCTCCTATCTGGTAGACAGAGTTCAGGAACTTTACTGTAACCGTCAGCACTATATTGATAATATGAATTCCAGCGGACAGTTAAATTCTATTAAGAAAATAATGGATTTAATTAATGAAGCGGCAGAATCTTAAGACACTGCCGCTTCATTTTTATTTCGTAATCTCGTCTTTGATTTTCTCCAGTTCTTCCTGCGTCGGTTCTCCCGGAATCCAGTTGATGTTCTGACCGTCTCCCTCATAGCGCGGAATCAGATGCATGTGGAAATGGAATACCGTCTGTCCGGCAACCTCATTATTATTCTGTACGATATTAAATCCGTCTGCATGAAGTTTCTCTGTAATGAGTGTTGCCATCTTCTTTGCAAGAATCATTGCTTTTGCCGCAGTCTCTTGTGGAATTTCATAGATATTCTGAAAATGCTCTTTGGGAAGAATCAACGCATGTCCCTTTGTTGCCGGTCCAAGGTCAAGAATCACCCTAAATTCCTCATCTTCATAGATTGTTTTTGACGGAATTTCTCCGTTTGCAATCTTACAAAAAATGCAATCATCTTTTCTCATGTTATTTTTCCTCCATAAATTGAAATAAATCATCCATTGTGCGGAGCATCTTAAAATCACCCTTCATTTTCATATCTCCACCCATGAAAGCCCTCTGGAATGTCATTCTTCCGGCAATAATTTCATTCAAAATATCTTCCGATAACTGTATCTCTACGTCTGCTTTCTCCACATTCTCCGTAAGACATGTTAAATCTTTTGTATTGACCTGTAATACAAACGGCTTTTTACCGGTTCCGATTAGCAATTTATAAACTGCTTTATATCCGGGAATCGGCTGGAAATGATTTTCAAAATCTCTACTGTAAGCGGAAGAATCGTCTGTTTCATGATTCATCATTCCGCGGAACATACTGGCAAGTTCCTGGATATCTTCTTTCTGACGCTGTACATAACTGTCGTCGGCTGCATACTGGGAAAGCTGTTCGGATTCCTGAGGCGTCAAATCAATATTCTTTGATACGGATACTTTCTGTCTTACCGCCTGGTTGCTTGCAGGAAAGCTTACAATTTTCTGTTTAATGGTACGATAAACATTCTCTGCCTTCTTTTCAATCAATCCAACGTATGCATCATTTAATTCCAGAGTCGTTGCATCCGCTATATAGCCGCAAATACCGCTGCAGGGAAGTCCTCCCAAAATTTCCCATGCTGTTGAAAGATTTAATTTTCCTTCCCGTTCACCGTATGTTGTAGACATGACAATCGGGCACATATATATTTTTGAAATCTTTTCTTTATCTCCATAAAGCCAGCATGCATCCAGAAATTGCTGCATATATCCACCGATGCCATACCACTCTACCGTCGTTGCCAGAATAATCCCATCTGCTTCTTTTAAAGTCTGCGGAAGTGTTGTAATTGTGTTTTTGAGTTCATTGAGCATGTATCGTTCTACTTTTACATTTAATTCTTCCAGTACTTCCTGCATCTTATTGATGACGAATAGCGTAGGATCGTCCATTAATCCTCTCCCGCCATAATAAATGTTAACATTCATGCTTTTTCCTCCTTAGACTTAATGGAAACATCAGTAGAAATCCCGCCAGGAAACCACCGATATGTGCTGCTGCATTGATATTTTCACCTGCAAAACTACTATAGATGCAATAAGCGACCATAATAATCATACGGGTAACGGAAATATTCAGATCTTTGTTTTTACGGATGACCAGATAAAGCAGTGCACCGATTAATCCATATACAATGCCGCTTGCTCCGATTGATGTATACGTAATTCCTGTCATATATTCATAGAAGCTGGAGACAACATTTCCCAAGATTCCGGATAACATGCAGAGCGTAAAAAATCTCCCTTTTCCGATTATCTTTTCTATCATATCTCCCAGGAAATACAAGAGAATCATATTACTGAAAATATGATCGACATCCGCGTGAAGAAATGTCGCAGACAAAAGCCTGTACCATTCTCCCTGCAGTATATAGGCAAGTCCGGTTTCTCCTTTCTCATACAAAAACGGCATTCCGCAAATACAAAGGAGAAATATCACAACATTTACAATTACCAAAGAAAGGGTAACCTTAGGTGCCTCTTTCATGTATTGAGTAAATCGCTCCCACCCTGTCTTAGTCTCTATTTCTTCTGCCTCTTCCTGTGACACCGCTTCCTGTTTATCATAAGAATTCAGAAATCTTTCGATAAGAGACTTCATACCATAGAAATCCGGCGTTTTTCCTTCTTCAATTATCAATTGTTCTGTCGAAACATCTATGTACCAGCAGAACGGATCTTGCGGAAATAATCCCCTGGCTTTTTGAATATCCTCGGCAAGAATTACATTCAACACATGAATCTCGCTAACGCCCCGATCTAAAAAGACCTTCTTAACTGCTTCATTGATTTCTTCATACTGTTCTGTCGATAAATATAGATTCTTTTTATAATCAATTAATTGAAGAATGTTGATAAAATTATTTTCAACTTTTACAAATGCGGAAACTTCCTGAAGATTTGATTGTAATTCCAAAAATCCTTCTTCTTTCAGATACCGCTCAAATTGTTGTCTGATCATAACGGAACCTTTCTGTTCCTCTTTCTATTCTGTAGTAATTATGATTATACAACATTTACTGTAATTTTACCAAACCGTATTTCATCTTTCCGTTCTAAATCTGCTTCTTTGCCGGGATGAATCCTTGTTCCGTTTATGAATGTTCCGTTTGTGGAATTTAAATCCTGTATTTTTACCTTCCCCTGCCTATTGATAATTTTAGCATGAATTCTGCTGACGGAGTCATCCGCAATGATGATATCCGTACTGTCTTTCAGTTTGCCAATAGTAACCGGAAAACTCTTAATCGTATATTCCTTTTTTACACCGCCTTCCTCCCATTTTAAGCAATATGTATCACAAGTCGCTTCTGTCTCATCAAAAAACACGGTCTTCCCATCCTGTACTTGGCCGAAATAATCATCGATACTGACTTCCTGTTCAAATTTTTCCTCTAGTTCTTCTCTTTTAAAAAAATATATTTTCCCCATTCTAAATAAGAGAATAATAATGGAAAATATACAGATTGTTATTGAAGGAATCAAAATATATTTTCCATATGCATGTAACATCGGAACAGCAAAACAGGATATGCATCCGATCATTCCAATAAGAAAAAGAATTCCGGAAACAAGAAATGCTCTTTTTATGATATCTGCTTTTTCTTCTTCCAAGTTAGATTCTACATCTTCCCATTTATTGTCCTGATAAAATTCCTCACCGGGTTTATTTGATTTGATCGGATTCCATAGTGCTTCTTCCTGTTTTGTTTCTTCTTTCTTTTCTTCCTCTTTTATCCGAATTTCCTTTTCCAGGAATCCTAAGAATGCTTCAAAAGAAAAAAATTCCTCCTTAGACATTTTATAAAACTGATATGCCGTATTAACAGCATGTTCATCTCTGTGATCAATCTTATCCAATAAAAATTCGGAAAGTACATAATAGTTTCCCCGCATACTTTCGTACTGTACTTGGGCGTATTCTGATTCATCTTTATCGGGATAATAGAGGCAAAACAGTTCTTCCGTTTCCAAATCTTCAAAAAGAAATTCCGGCCGAAAGAGAAAATTTTTGCTTTCCAAAAGATATCCTGCAGCTGTTTTGGTAATCATTCCGATGTTGTAAAACAATTCCGATACTTCTTCAAAACTCATTTTTTTATCACTATACTTTTTTGTAAGGGATCTTTTTGATGTAACATCATAATAAAAGTACGGGGCATTCTCATCATATCGGATTTTACAGGGCAATAATCCCGGAATATGATTTTGCGTAATCATCTTGCATGTATATGTTTCCTCTTCTTCCTGTTTTTGAAGGACCACATAACTATGTTCAAACTCTTCTTTATATACTGCTTTTTCCATTTATTTACTCTCTATACTTTCTCTGTTATCAGAAACTCTGGGCAATGCGAATATACTGTGTCGGATTGATTCGTGTCGCCCGGTATACTCCGTTTTTCTTTACCGTAATCTGAATCGGTGAAACGGTAATTTCTTCAGGCTCAAAATCTGTTTTAAACAGACTGTTTTTCATAAGAATTTCAATATTCTCTTTAACATAGGCTTTAATCTGAGTTTCATCCATTTTCTTTTCCTGACTTCCTCGTAATGCTGAAAGGTAATATACTTGTGTGGAAAATGTTCTGTTATACATAAAAAATCCCATTCGGATACAACCGGCAATCAGCATCACGGTAAATGGCAGGATCAAGGCTGCTTCCACTGTCATGTATGCTCCATAAGACTTTTTCATATTCTCCCTCCAATCAGAATATGTACATCCCAATACAGGATGCTGCAAAAATATACGGTATAAACGGTATCCTTGTTTTTCCGGTTCCCTTCTTACATATTAGCAATATGGCAGAACCGATAGCTGCAAACAAGAAAGAAAAACAATAAATACCCAGATTCTCTTTTCTCGGCAGACAAAGTCCTATTATCAAAAAAACAATGATATCCCCTTTCCCCAGACATCCTCCGGCTAAAGATAAACTATATAATGCTGCTGCCGGCAATACCGCCATCAATAGTTCCACAGCGTTTCTCTGATGTGTGCAGGCCATCACAGCAAAATAAGTAACCGCACCAGCTACCCCTGCCAACATAAAATAAGCAGGAATTTTCCTTGTTTTTATATCAATCAGCGCACAGATTCCCAAATAAATCAGTAGTATACTTCTCATTTTTATTTCCATCCTAATTACTGCCACAACGGCTGCATGCATGTCTTCCGTTTACCTGTGAAATCGGAACGCTCTCAACAGTTCTTTTTAATGTGCTACAGGCTAGACTTCGATGGTAGCGGTTCCCTTGTTCGGTATAAAAAACAACTCCCGTATAAGAATCATTCCCGCATCGCTCACAGGAAAGATAGCGTTCTCCGTATGCATTTTTCATTGTTTTGATATCAGTAAATGCAGTACAGTGAAGAGATAAATTCAAATAGCTACAGTCTCTTCTTCTGTGATATGCACTTCCGAATGCAGTAATATAAACCCACTCTTCTTCCTCTTTTACTTCTGTTTTATGTTCAACATCATATCCCGTCCATTTACGGGCACGACAATTGATGATTGTCCTTGCTTGTGAAAATCCGATAAGCGGAATAAGCGGTTCCATTTTTTGAACTTTTGTCCTGATAATCAAATCATTGGAAACATCCGCTTCTCCCTCTAAGGTATGTGCATAGACTGCCAATTCTTTTGCTTCCTGATGCAGTGTAGCAAGCCCCGTGGAGTATTCTCCGAAAATGAGAATAACAGAAAGCAGATTGACAACTGCAAATAGGAAAATGGGAATAGCTAAAGATGCTTCAACCGACATACTGCCTTCTACCATGCAGAGGGGAAATGATGACATCCTTTTTGAATCATTTTTCATAAGATTATGGGATTTCAATGGATTGTTTTGAGGATATGCCCGGAGAGAAGTTTTTGTTTGAATTAATCGTTTACTGTTACGTTGTTTTCGATTCAAAAAGGACATCATCATTTCTCCTCTGTCATTCATAAGAATATCGTCTGGTAATTCGGCATCCATATCCGTAGCGGCTGGATACATTTACTCCTGCTTCCAATTGATAAACACAATGGTCCAGTGCAAAGTTTTCGTTTCCCGTTGTTTTTTTAATATCCATTTCCATAATGTCCATAAAATGCATTCGGACATCTTCTTTGTTTTTAATAAACAGAAATGCTGACAGGTAATCATCATATCCTGTTCCGTCAGGAACGTCGTGATATTCATTAAGATGTGCCGTAAATGTCAATAATTCACTAAGCGGTACATTCCAGGATGTATCATCTTTACCTCTTGCTGCTTTTTTTCCATCAAATATGATTTTTACATCCTGTATACTTTCGGCATATATCCATGCGAACAGAATGGATATCTTAACTGCTTCTGTTAATTCCGGATGCATGATTGCACTTGTCACAACTGCTGCCAATTCTTCCGCCTGCATCATTTTTTCGGGATTGGAAAACAAATATGCTGCATTGATGGCATATCGAATCTTAAAAATTCCTTCCGCAAATTTCTGCAAATTTTTATCATCCCGGTTTTTTCCGTATAATAGATATTCTAATTGATAAGAAAGCAGCGAATTCTCTTTCTCTCGTTGATAGTATCCACACTTTTCAAATAAATAACGGTGGTATAGCCGTTTGTCAATGAACCCGTCCGGGGATTCCTGTTCTTCCCACAGTCCGCTTCCCTCTTCTGTTTTTCGATGACTGATATATTTTGATAAATCAATTTCCTTTCTCGAAATCTGATTAACATCGGAAACGACATAGTCAAGAATGGAATGGCTACGCATGCCATCTACATAATCGGCCGGATTGTCAATACTGATTTCATCTTCCCCTTCTTGAAGTTGAGCATTCAGCATATTAATGATTGACTCTATAATGCCATTGTTCTCATGCCTTCTATTCTCCAATTCTTCGTAGATTCCTTCTCCGTCTTTGACAAGATCAAGATCCGGGCAATACTGATCAAGTAATGCCATTCCGTTTTTCTCTTTCATATATTGTATAATCTGATATGTTAAGACACTTCCTTTACAGTCGGAAGCATAAGATACTTGTGAAAAATTCGCATTGTCAGCATGGATTGCTGTTAAATCCTTATATCCTGCTATATTTCCTTTTCCCGGTGCATCAAAATTCATATTCATATATTGCAGTAATTTTGATTTCACCTTTTCATCACTTGGGTTTTCATAGCCATAGGAAGTATCGAGTAAAAGCAATCCATACTGTTTTAATGCCTGCCTGTTGTATTCCGCAAAAATACTGTTTAATCCGATATCCATAACACACTCTGTCTGAAATCGGATTGTCTGTATCCGTATCCCTTCAATTAAAGTCACAATAAGGGAAAGCAGAATAGCCATGGTAAGTGCCAGATATACAGTAATATATCCGTCTTTTTTCATTTGTCTTTCCTCTAAATACTGTTTGCCTGCGTAGTAATTTTGTTGAAAATACTCTTTACAAGATTTGTCATCTGAGATTTGAAAATAATAACAAGTCCGATTAAGACCACAATGATTAGAATAACTTCGACCGTTCCCATACCGTCTTCTTCTTTAAAAAACTCTCTCATACCTTTCATTTTCCTATTCTCCTTTCTGTTATTACATTACACCAAAGGAAAAAAATGCCGGTATCATGATGATTACCAGTACAATGCCCATCATCATCATCATCGGAAGCAATAATTTTGTACCGGCTTCTTCTCCTTTTCCTCTGGCTGCCTGTTTACGCTCTTCAAAAGATAATTTCATTTCATTGGAAAGAGCACATAAAAGCCCGTCGCTTCCCTTTTTTAAATTCTGGATAATCAGTGTGCTGAATTTTTTATAGCAGACAAGTCCACACCTGTTTCCAAAAAGATCAAATGCTTCCGTTTCGCTTAGCCCGCTTTCCATCTTCTTATGAATAAATTGCAATTCTTCATAGACAATCTTCTTTCTTCCTCCTTCCTTTCGATTTTTTCTATAGTCCACAGTCATCTTTTCAACCGCTCTTCTCATACTCATTCCGGAACTGATTAATAGCTGCAATTTGCTGACAAATTCTGCATATTCCGATAGTAATGCCTTATTTCTTTCTTCAAATCGTTTATGAACTTCTTTATCTTTTCCGATAAAAACCCCGATTACTGTGAAAACAAGAAGTAACCCCAATAAAGGAAGTACTGTCTGTTCATGCTGTTTCCATAAAATACTTTTTCCGTTAACGGTTGCCGGCAAAGAAAGATACTCTTCCTGCTTTGTTTGCTGTGCTTTTAGCATAATTTCCTTTTTCAATTCCCGGATTATTTCTTCTTCTTTACTGTAAACCTGCGGATATACACAGATTTCAAATTCTTTTTCTCTTTGAATTTCTCCGTATGTAAGGATTGCCCGCAAAGTGACGTTTTCTCCGTTTTGTTCCGGTTCTTCTTCTCCAAAGGTTCCGTCCTCCCTTATCACTGTGTAATTGTCACTTTCCCAGCAAATACTTACCGGATAATTCTGCATACTTGTAATCAGGTTAAGTGGATGGTCTACATGGGATAAACTCTCATTTTCACCCATGATTATTTCCGGAATTTTTTCCATGACCTCCAAGATCATGTCTTCTGCTTCTTCCTTTTTCGGCTGCTTCTGTGAAACCGTCACATCCAAAGAGTATATTTCTTCTTCTACTACGGCATCCATGCTGATAATCTTTTCCCCTTCTCCATAATCATTTCGTTTCAGCATTTCTGTTTCCTGCATACTACCGGAAACAATTCTGCTGATTACATAACAGCACATCAGTAAAATACCGAATAGAAAAATCCATAAAACCATTTTCACCTTATTCCGATAATAGTCATACAATATGATTTCTGTGTCTTTTCCCGGTTCCAGAGATTTCATTTCCTGTTCTAACCGGTAAGGAAATATCCTTTCCTTTCTTTTTTGTCGGAATCTTATCCACATATCTAACAGTTTATGTGATACTTTATCCATAAAACGCTTCATAATACTCCTATTTTTACACTTGAATATCCGTTATTTTTTCAGAGAGAAGATACGAAATGACATAGATGAGTAAACAGATTGTCATAATCACAATTCCTGCAGGATTATGATATAAGACAGTAAAAAATCCTTTTGATGTAAATTCTACATAAAAGATAATTCCAAACGGAATGATATTCATGATTTTCTGCTCCAGTTTCCTGGCACGGGTCAGTGTCTGAATTTCCTGCAATACCGCTACCCGCTCTTCAATAACGGTAACACTTGTTCTGATTATTTCATTGATATTGCCTCCGCTGCGCTTTGCAATTACAAGAATATCTGCAAAATTCCTGATATCTTCCACGCCGCTTCGTCTTCCAAAATCAAGAAACATTTCTTCTAACGTACAGTTATTGCTAATCCCTCTTTTTATCTCAAACAGTTCTTTTGCAATCATACTGTCTTCTCCGAAGAATATTGTCATATCCCGATAAGCTTCGCTTACGGCATTTTCCAAAGAATATCCTGCCTGAACGGAAGTGTTAACAGAGATGAGTGATTCTTTGAACTGAATATTCAATTCCTCTTTTCTTTTCTTACATAACGTTTCTTTTTTCTTTTTTAAATAGAAAATCAAAAAGGGAAACAGCAGTCCCGTAAGATATAAGGAACGGTAAAAAAAATATCCGAATATGGCTATGATTCCAATTCCTTCCAGCACATATTGTATCCGTTCTTTTGGGGTAAAACAGTACGTTCTGTAATCTGTTTTTCCTATGTGTTCCTTTTTACAACATCTGTTGCTTTTAGTATGCTTTGAGTTTTTCAATATGTACCAACTCTCCTACTTTTTTTAATTCTCCGTTTACCGTTTTGCCTTTCTTTTCATCTTCGATAAAACGAAATAAAGGATTTAACTGAATTTCTCCATCTTTTATAAAGTCTACCTCTGTTATCTCAAGAACTCTTCTGCTTTTATCCCGCAGTCTTCCCAAATGAATAATAATATCAACGCCACTGCAAATCTGGCGCCTTATCGCAGCAACCGGCAGCTGTGCTGCCATAAGTATCATCGTTTCCAAACGAAGCAGCGTATCAAAGGCATTATTGGCATGTACGGTTGACATACTTCCATCATGACCACAATTCATTGCCGAGCAAATCATATCCATGGCTTCCTCACCTCTTACTTCTCCGACAATTATCCTTGACGGACGCATACGAAGAGAAGTTTTGATCAGATCTCTAATGGAAATCGGTCTGCAAGTTTCTACATTTGCATTTTTCGTCTCCAGCCTTACCAAATTCTCAATCCCCTGAATTTGTAATTCCGCGCTGTCTTCGATGGTAATGATTCTTTCATCCTTGGGAATAAATCCGGAAAGTGCATTTAAGAAAGTTGTTTTCCCACTGCCTGTTCCGCCGCTGATAATCATGTTGTACCCGGCTTCCACAAGTTTTTGTAAAAATGCTGCAGCCTCTTTGGATATTGACTTTTGTTCAATCAACTTTTTCATATCAAACGGATGCTCCGGAAATCTCCTGATTGTAAGAATAGGACCATTAATGGCAACCGGGTTTAGAACAACATTCACCCTCGAACCATTTTCCAGTCTCGCGTCTACAATCGGTGAAGAATCGTTCACGACTCTGTTACATTTCGCTACAATTTGCTGAATGATATTTTTTAATTTTTCTGCCGACTCAAATTGCTGTTCAATTCTATGTAGTCTGCCGTTTTCCTCAATGAAAATAGTGTCGGGACCATTTACCATAATTTCTGTGATTTCCGGGTCATCGATGAGATTTTGCAGAATGTCTAATTTTCGCAAAGAATAAAAAATCTGTTTTCCCAACTTCATTCTTTCTCTTAAGGGAAGAAATTCTTCTTTTGATTCTTTTGAAAGATGCTTTGCAATTATTTCCTGAAGTTTTTCATCTGTCACTTCTCCGGAATATTCTAATTCTTCCAATACTTTTTTTCGTACCGAATCCATAATCTTATCTTTCTCCATCAAAGTCCTCCCTGAGAATTTCTTTTGCTTTCCATGCAAGTTCGCTTACACTCATTCGTTCGAGCTGTTCGGGCAGATGCGTAAACTGCGGAAACGAACATTTACTTGTTTTGTGCAGTACATCTTCATAATGACATTGCGAAAGCATCTTTTCATACTGATCAATTTTGGCACGAGCAAACCCATCGTTTCCATCGATTGTGTAAATCTTCGTACATTGCCTTAATATTTCAAAAAGCCCCTGTACACTGTCAGAAATATCTAAAATCAGATATTCATAGTCGGTATATTGTTCTAATTCCTGTAACAGGCAAATCCATTCTTTCTGTGTAATACTGATTAAATCAATCTGGCACATCATCGGTGGAAGAATATCGAGTCCGTTTATATTTTCTGTCATTCCGGCAAGCAGATAAGGCATGCCGTTTTTACCGTTTTGCAAATAATAGAGTAAATCTGATAAATCTTTCGAAAAATTCTTTTTTAACATACTGTTTAAACCGGAAAAACCCTCCATATTCAGGTAAAGCGTTTTACTCTTTTTTGCAAGAAGTTGTCCAATGGTAAATGCAAAGGAAGTTTGTAAATTTCTTTTGACAGGAGAATAGAAGCCAATAATATGAAATGATGTTTTCCGTAAGATATGGCAGTTTGTATTGTTTTCCAAAGATAGCATACGTAAGACTTCTTTAATCATTGCTTCGCAGGACTGATATTTTGCAACCGCCTTTTTGCCTTCATATCTGTTCATCTCGTTTTCACACAGGATAATAAGCTCTCCTGCTTCTTTTGTGCCTGCAAGTTCTTCATAAAAACATTCCGATACAAGTGTCGCTTCAATTCTTTGTGTTTGGGCAAACTCCCGTATTTTCCCCGGTGAGGAAAAATGACGGACATCAAACGGGAATTTCTCTTTCATATTCAGATAATTAACAAGTTTTGCCGCATATGGTTCTTCTGCATCGCAGACCGCCATAATATGATTCATAAACATACTCCTCCTATTTTTAAAATAGCGCCGATACATACACCTGCAAAAATCGGAAGTGCAAGATGGATTTTTTTTCCGATTAGGAACGATTTTTGCATGAGCATTTTCATAACAGCTAAAATCGCTGCTGCAAGAAAGGCAAAGAAGATATTGATAATTAATGGATAAAAGGAGAAATAAATTCCCATCATGGAAAATAGTTTGACATCACCGGCTCCTAAAACACCGAGAGAAAAAAAGGGATAGAAAAAAAGAAAGGGAATCAGAACACACGGAATCTTTCCGATAAGAATTTGAAGCAGTCTTAACACCGATTCCGTCAGTGATTTCTCCTGTCCCCCAAAAATAATTTCTTGAAAGACCAGCCATAAAATCCCAATAAGAAATCCTGTAAGAATCAAAGTATTTGGTATTTTCCCGTAGCGATAATCGGTATATACCGCAATCAACAGTAAAATAAATAGACAGACGATAATTAAAATCACCTCCTCATTTGTACGATACCTATGAAATTATGTCTCTGGAATAATCAGACCGAGCGGTCTTAAGAAGTTTGATAAATGTATCATGTTGTAAACGATTTGATGTTGCAAGTATATCGCAGATTTTTTGATTTGTCGATAGGCTTTTTGAAAAAATATCATCTTTGGTACATTTTCACAATAAAGTATAGACTTGAATACCATAAAGTAGAATAACCCCGGGAAAACCAAGGGTTGCGCTTGTCAAAACCGTATACGGATTAATCCCCACAAGACAGGAAAGATTCTGCCAGAGTAATGCCTGATTTACAAGATAAATTGTAATGGTGCCAAGGATTCCCCGTAAAACAAAATTGATAATAAATTCCGACTTTCTCCGTATTGCAACAACAAGCAGCAGCACTGCGCAAATAATGACCGCTATGATGGCAGTTCCTTCTTTTTCCATAAAAACTCCATTAAGGAATGTCTCATTTTTATATATGATTTTACGATTTATTTTATTCACGGTTGATTTCACATTTTATGTATATTTTTTCCACTGATGACTATACTTAGTAAAAATAGATGTGCTAAACATGCTTTTGAATGGAGAAGACTATGAAATTTCATTTTAGAGAACATAAAAATCCACAATTTGAAGAAGGTCCTAAAACACTGCGGGAACATGTGCTTGAGGACCTTGAAAAAACAAAATATGAATTAGATACTGCATACCGTGGCTTTGACTATGTTACAGACCCGGATTTGATTGACTGCTATATCTATGATATCAATGCTATTTTAAAGCGCTATAAATATCTGTTGGAACAAATGGAAGCATTATCTGCTGTACCTATGCCGGAATACCCCGTATCAGACACGGAAACCGCGGTTACTGCTTTCATCGGCTAAGTTTTCGTTAATCGTATTTTTTCCGTAAGTTAACCCTGCTATAACTGTCTGGGTATTTCCCATAACCGGACCACTTGTATCCTGTGGCGCAATTTGCCGGTAAGCATCACGTAAAGTAGTCAGATTATGAATCACCGGTATTAACGAATCCGGTTTCTTTTCCGTAAGAGCCTCCCGCAAGGATTTACGCATGGATAAATAAATGGCGTGTAATTCTTTTGCGGGAGCATATGCAAAGTGAAGATTCCGTATCATTTCCGCAATACAATTCCCCGCATGGATGATTTCTCTTTCAAATCCTGCAGAATCTTCTGCCTCATAAGCCTTCGTTGCATCATTCAGATAAGTAATCGTAATATCATATAGAATAATGATTAACTGTGTCGAATTTGCCTGTGTGATACGTCTTGTAAATTCCTGTTTCTGCTCTGTTGTCATATCTACCTCTTTACCTTACTGCAGAAGCTGCAACATCTGGGACGGTCTTTCATTTGCCTGTGCAAGCATAGATGTTGCTGCCTGAGATACTACTTGCAGATTTGTATATTCTGTCATTTCTGTTGCCATATCGGTATCCATGATTCTCGAATAAGCTGCTGTCATATTTTCTTCGGAAGTCAACAGGTTTGTCTGTGTGTGTTCCAGACGGTTCTGATATGCACCCAGACGGCTTCTGACATCAGATATAAATTTGATTCCTTTATCAATCAGATCGATTGCTGTTTCCGCATTTTCTTTCGTCAACAAATCAAGATCTTCAATTCCGATATTCAACAAAGAAATCTCCGGAATTCTTAAGTCAATGGTTTGTCCCTCATTGGCACCAATCTGCAATGTCATGGCTCCGATTCCGGTTAAATCAAGGTCCATGTTAACCATGGTTGTCAGACCTGCCTTAATATTTGCATCCCATCCATCTTTCGTGCCAAGTCGGATTTCCAATTCATCATCACCTGTTAATATCAGCTGTTTTCCGTCTCCGGTTACCGAAAGTTCAACCAATTGCCCTTCTGAGTTAACAAGATTTGCTTTGGATGCACTCGTCAACCCTCCTTCTGCATCGTAAACCGGCATAATTGCCAGTGAATATTTTCCGTTAGGAACACTATCCGAATAATAATTCACTTTGACATTATTATCACTTGTATATCCTTTTAAATCAAAGGAGCCATCGAACAAATGCTGTCCGTTAAATTCAGTTGTCTGCCCGATTCTGGCGATTTCTTCCTTTAATTGGTCAATTTCTTTATTCAGAATCGTTCTGTCATTATCAGAAACTGTTCCTGTAGCGGACTTAATTGCCAGTTCATTCATTCTTTGCAGCATATCATGAACTTCAGCAAGTGCTCCGTCTGCAATTTCCACAACGGAAATTCCGTCTTCCGCATCCTGTTTTGCTACTCCGAGTCCTTTAATCTGCGCGTTCATTCGTCTGGCAATGGCAAGTCCGGACGGATTATCCTTCGCATGATTGATTTTAAATCCGGAAGAAAGTCTTTCAAGTGCTGTTGATAACTTATTGTCATTCTGTTTTAAAGAATTGTTTGCAATCATTGCGGAAACATTATAATTAATTTTCAAACTCATACCTTTTCTCCTTTATTTAAAAACCTTCTGTATTCCGGATAAGAATACTTTTGCTGTCTGATATAGTTCTTTTGTTGCTGTCTGCTCATTATGATTATCGGCTGATTGTTCCGAAAATGTTATAAGGTCAATGGAATTACCGACAGCATAATGAATATCGGTAACTTCTTTTCCGGATGCTTCCATCGCTCCTTTAAACAGTTTTCCTGCCTCTCTTAACAATGCTTCTCCGGTTTCTTTTTCCGCAACCAAAAATGCTTCTATCTGATTGTCCCTTACATAAAACTTTGCACCCGTTTTGCCGGATAATTCAGTTTCAAAAGCAGCACTGACGCATCCTTTTTCTTCACTGTTATGAACAATCGTCAGATTGATTGAAGTCAGCGTACCGTTTAACACAACAGGAAGTTCATAGTTTTCATTGTTTGACAGTGCTCCTGCCAGGGAAAGCTGTTTATGGCAAAGTGACAGAGTTTTGATATCAATTGTTGTATCCACCACGGTATCTGCAGCTTCCTTAAGAATATCCGCAGCGTTTGCAAGAAAAGTATCATATGCCTGTTTGGCTTCTTCCTTTCCTGTAAAGTGCTCCACGGCATCAAAAACTGCTTTTTCAAAAGCATTCTCTTCATCTGTTTTCTCTGCATAAGATTTCAATTGTCTGAAGAGATCTCCTTTTTCCTGCATCAGCCTTTCTGCTGCCAGTACATTATTTGCACTGCAGGGAATCTGATAATCTTTCATCATTTGCAGAAGATGAGCTTCTGCCTGTGATGCTCTCAGAATATCCCCCATCTTATCATTTACATATGCGTTTTCGTTATAATCCGGATTCCGGTTTTCTGCCTGATTCTGATTGCGAATAGCATCATCCAGTTCTTCTAAGGTTGATTCTTCCGTGATTCCTGCCTGTTTTAGAAGTTCCGGTGTCATATCACGATAAATGCTGCGTGTCATCCTGCTTTTGAGGATTCCATTTTCAATCTGGGCAGAAATCGAAGTACCCTTTTCAATTTTTTCCTGCAGCATACCGAATGAATCATCGATATTGACATCCATATTTTGGGCTTTTCTGCTACGGACAGCAGAAAGAAGGTTACCCAGTGTCAAATCAGCGCCTTGTGAAATCAGACTGCCGACTGCTACACCGTCGGATTTTTCAATTTGATGGAACAGGCGGTAAATGCCGATATAGGCATCACGCTCCGGCTGTGTAATTTCTTTGTTACGCTCCAGCCGATAAAGGAATTTTGCATATTTTTCCGTCTCTTCTTCCGGTTTCTGCGCAATGTTTTTTAATTCCGTTTCCAGATTTTCCAAACTCATTGTAAGCGGATTAACACCTTCCCGAATCAGGGAAAGCGTTTTTGCTGGAGTCATTTCTTTTAAAATGTCTTCTACCTGTCTCTGGGCACTTTTTACGGTTTCCAGTGATTCTTGTGAAATTTCCATATTGTTGTATCCAAGAATGCGAACCGCTTTTCTGTTTTCTTCCGTAATTTCTTTTCCAAGGTCAGTTAAGATATCGTCCACATTGCGGAAAGCCTTTTTGATGGAATCACCTAAATCACTGCGTGGTGTCGTCATCAATGTTTCGTATGCCGTTCCTGCCGCTTCATATTGTGTCCTTAATGCCGTTCCCGTTGTATGAAGATAGGAAAGACTGACGGTTCCCTCTTCCACACTCATTCTTCCGATAACGGCTGCCGGCATATACGGAAGTTCCCTTAAAACATTTGTAGTATTCCGATAAAGGGTACTTTTTTGTGTAAGTCCCAGTGCTTCTTCTTCTCCGAAAAAGCGTGATTTCAAAATGTTTTCCTGATTTTCAAGTGCCTCCACTAATCTGCTTAAGGGTGCTGTATCGATGGAAAAATCAGATTTCAGCAGGCGTATATTGGCAGTTATCGTCATTTTCAGCTGTATCTGCACAAGTTGTCTTGTCGCAGAAATATATTTTTCCGATTCTGCAATCCTGTCATTATGAGCAACAGGTGTTATATCTTGCAATTCTTCCTGTGCCCGGATCAGATTTTTCAGATTAACTGCTTTTTCTTCGCCGATAACCTGATAAACCGCATCTTCCGTAATATTTTGGGTATTTTCCCGGTACCATACTGCCTGTTCATAAATATTGGAAGCGTTGCCGGATAAAAGTGCGTTTTCTGCCTGTTTTCCTTCGCCGATTGCCATTGCTGCTGCCCGGATGATGTCATCAGGATTTAATGGAAACTGTATCTGTCTGATATCATGCAGTCTTTCTACGGCTTCCTGTGTGACCGGAATACCCTTTTCCACCAGCCACCTTGCATCTTCTTTAGCGGTAGTAAATTCTTCGGAAAGTTCCATTTCACTTACTACTTTTTCAATTTGAGCCGCAAGTTCTTCCTGATTAACGGTATCTGCTTTTTTGGCATAGTATCCCGGAAGTTCCTGTGCATAATATCCTCTTCCCTGTCTGTTTCCGTCACCGCCCGCACTGTAACTGGCACGATAAATATTTTCAATGGTCGGATCAAGTCCGTTTTCTACCATAAATTTTACTGAGCCGTCGGAAAGTTTTGTAAAATCTTTGACTTTATCAACTGCTTCTTTGACTTTTCCGACATTTTCTTCGCTAGCCGGAGCATCCGCATTTTTTAAAGCATCCTGAATTTTTGCGGCATATCCTGCATTTCCGGTAATTTCAGTCAGTTTTTCAGCACTGATATCATCATTATAACCGGCAATGATTTCTCCCGATTCTGCCATGACAGCTTTTATATGGTCGACAATCGTAACAACCTGTTCCACATCCATCTGCGCCGGATCAAAACCATCTTCCATCATTTTGTTAAAATCCTTTGCAGACATAGAATTAGACATTACTGTCATATAGTCGCGCTGCACTCCGATATCCAGTGCCGCTGCATCCTGCATAACGTCTTCTGTGGTCCTTCCGTGGACCCCATAAGCAGTGTTATCCATAACCGTGCCAGAAATGTCTAATGCATAGGCCCCCATTTTCTGTGTTTTGCAATATGAGGGAGTTTCCTGTGAAGTTGTTGCTTTGTCTACATTTTGATTTTGGTTGTGGGGTTCAAAATAAATTCTCATACCATTCTCCATGTAGAAAAAAGAGTGAATGATTTCTCATTCACTCTTTATTTCGGCTTTCTTTTCCGGTTTCTTAACCGGATTTCAAAAATGTATGTTATCTTTCAAATACGGCTGCTGAAAATGGCGGCAGATCAAATGTAATCTGATACGGACGATAATCACACGTTTCCTTCTTTGGTACCAGTTCTTCCGGAATCACATTACCGTTTCCACCGAATCTGGTGTCATCGCTGTTTAATAACAATTTACACTTTTGGGATGTCGGTACTCCTACCGTAAATCCTTCGCGTTTGATTGGTGTCATATTCAGTACAAATAACAGAGTCTTTTTAGATTTTGGCCCCTTCCGCATAAAACTGTAAGTGCTTCTGTCACAGTCATCACAACTAATCCATTCAAAACCGTCCCAGTTGTTATCATTTTCGTACATGATAGGGTATTTCCTGTAAATATTGAGAAGTTCTTTTACATATTCCATCATTCCTTTGTTCAGTGGCTCCTGTAAAAGATACCAATCAAGTTCTCTTGCTTCACTCCATTCCCGTTCCTGTCCGAATTCCTGACCCATAAAGAGGAGTTTCTTTCCCGCATGTCCGAACATATATGTATAAGCAACACGTAAGTTGGCATATTTGTCAACATGGTAGCCAGGCATTTTATTTAACATAGAACATTTCAAATGTACAACTTCATCATGCGAAATCGGAAGGATATAATTTTCGGATGTATTATAACTCATTGCAAACGTAAGTGCATAATGGTTATTCTTGCGGAACAGCGGATCAAGCTTCATATATTCACAGAAATCATGCATCCAGCCCATATTCCATTTGAAAGAAAATCCGAGTCCGTCATCTTCCACATCTCCGGTTACCTTCGGCCATGCTGTAGATTCCTCTGCAATTGTCATAACTCCCGGATAACTTCCATGGATAACGGAATTAAAATGTTTAAAGAATTCAATCGCATCCAGATTCTTATTACCGCCATAAATATTGGGCAGCCATTCACCGTCCCGTTTTCCGTAATCCAAATATAACATCGATGCAACCGCATCAACTCTGAGTCCGTCAATGTGGTATTCTCTAATCCAGAACAGAGCATTTGCAAGCAGGAAATTCTTGACTTCTGTTTTTCCGTAATTGAAAATCTTTGTTCCCCATTCCGGATGCTCTCCTCGTCTTCTGTCCGGATGTTCATATAAACAAGTTCCGTCAAATTCTGCAAGTCCGTGTGCATCTCTTGGGAAATGTGCGGGAACCCAGTCAAGAATAACGCCGATTCCGTTTTCATGAAGGGTATTTACCAAATAAGCAAAATCTTCCGGAGAACCGTAGCGGGATGTCGGTGCATAATATCCTGTTACCTGGTAGCCCCAGGAACCATCAAACGGATGCTCTGCTATTCCCATCAGTTCTACATGTGTATATTTTAATTCTTTCAGGTATTCTACGATTCTATCGGTAAACTCACGATAATTATAGAATCCATTTTCTCCGTACGGATGTTTCATCCAGGAACCGATATGGCATTCATAAATCGCAATCGGTTCTTTATTCATATCCTTTTTATCTCTTTCTTTCATCCATTTTTCATCTGTCCATGTAAAGTGAGAGATATCGGTTGTGACGGATGCCGTACCGGGACGCAGTTCTGCTGCGTTTGCAAAAGGATCTGCTTTATACAGTCTTCTTCCGTCTGGGGTAACAATCAGAAATTTATATAATTCCTCTGTATGGATACCCGGATAAAATTTACCGTAAATACCTCCGGGGCCAAGTCTGTCAAGTGGATGTGACCATTCGTTCCACTCATTAAACGATCCGATGACATAAACGTTTGCCGCATTCGGTGCCCACACCGCAAAATACATTCCCTCCTGACCGTCCTGAACAGAAGGGTGGGCACCCAGTTTTTTATAAATATCATAATGTGTACCCTGTGCAAACAGATACTGATCTGCTTCGGAAATAAATACCTGCTGTAATTGATTGTTTGTAGTATTTGCCATAACCCTTTCCCCCGTTCATTTAGTCAAGAAAATCTCTTTCGCGTAAAATAATCATATCTTCATCATCATATCGTTTTGCAAATAAAAGATCGGCTAAATGCTTTAAATTCTTCTTATTTGCATTTTCAATCGCTTCATCGACAATTTCTCTTACATCCGCAACCGTAACAATATGATCACTTGTCTGAAGTTCATCAATTCTTGTATGAAGAGCTAAAAGTCCCATCTCATCAATGGAATATTCCATATGTTTCGCATATTTCTTTCCGTAGGCAACCAGTGCATCGTCTCCCAGTTCTTCCACTTCAATATGCACATTAAAGATATCTTTCATACCATCAAAATATTCCATCATTTTATGCATATTTTTTCTGGTATCTTGTAAAACAACAACAATCCCTGTCTTTTCCTGATTTAATGCCTTCAGCAGATCCTTTGTTGTCTGTGCGTCCATACCGGATGCTTTCTCTATAATTAGTCCGCCGTTTTCAAGTTTCGATATGGTGGCTTTTACATCACGGTTATTAAAAGAAGTTCCCGTAACCTTTGCAACTTTACCGGAGAAATTACGATCTGTTATCTGTACTTCACGAATGACGTTTTTAGCAAGTTCCGTTGTCTCTTCTTCCGATTCACCGGTTACAAATACATTACCGGTGTATGCCGCAAGGCTGATCTGGTCCAATGCCTGCATCAGACGAATTCTTGCACCTTTCGTCTGTACAAACGGCGCAAACAGAGAAATTTCTTCTTCTGTCATTGCTCTGACCGTTTCCGGCTTTTCCTCTGGTTCTGGGTCGGCTTCTTTCGGTTCTTCTACGGATTCTTCTGTAGAAGAATCTGTGATTTCCGGCTCTGTTTCCGTTTCAGAAATTTCTTCCGGCTCTCCTTCTGCTCCCGTATCAGGTATAGCCTCTTCACTGACCGGTTCTTCTTCCTGAATTTCTTCTAACTCCTCTACTTCCGGAAGTTCTTCAACACTATCACTTTCTGTATCAAGATCGTTTTCTTTTTCCAATTTTTCGAGAATGCCGTCACGAACTTTTGCATCGAATTCCGTAAACATGGTTCCTGTCTGCTGAAGAACACGTTGTTTTACTTCTTCTTTGCGCTTCTCTTCGTTTTCCTTCTTGGTTTTCTCCCATTCTGCCAGAATGTCTTCCAGATTCATCTGACCGGTAATCTGTTTTTCTACCCGCTCACTTTCCGGTACGACCAGACTGATTTGTCCGTCATATTCCTGTGAAAGAAGACGTCCCATGGAAGAAGGCGGTTCTACCTTTGAAAAGTCCGGATTACTGATATGTGCATTCAGTACTTCCCGAATGGTTGGACGCTCCTCCCGAATTGCTGTTTCAACGGCTTCGGCAACCTGTTCCTTAATCAGATTCTTAATTGGTTCTCTTGCCGCTTCAAGCAATTTTTGTGCCGCGTCTTCCGGTATTGTTTCCGATGTAGATTCCGGTTCTTCTGAAGTATCCGGCAATTCTTCCGGTTCCTGTAAAGTCTCCGGAACATTTTCCGGTTCGTTATCCTCTTCAAAGAACACTTCCTGCATCTGTTCGGTATCCTGCATCATCGGTGCCATAATTGCTTCCGTAACGCCTCCGACGACCGGTACCTCCTCCTGTGTTTCCTCGGAAACAAGAGGTGCAAAACCATTCTCCGCAACCAGAACTTCTTTCATGCTTTCTGCCAGTTCCTTCTGGAGATTGATCGTATTATATTTACCGACATCCATTGTCTTAACCTGAATGTCCGGTTCTTCCTGTTCATCCGCATGCTTTATAGCCGGATAAACAACGGTCTGCTGTTCTTCGTATTCCTTCTGTTCCTTTTGCGGAAGCATCCTCTTATAGAGTACATCCTGTTCCGGAGAAAGCGGCTGGTGGAGCATTTTTAATTCCATCGCCTTTTTTACATATTTCCCTTCCCGAAACCAAAGAATCAGTTCATCACATTCCTCAACGCATTTTGTGGCAAGACCGATCCGATGATACAGATATGCCAGTTCATAGCCCCATTTTTCACGGTATTCACGCTTCTTTAACTCTTCCAATACCGCAATGCGCTCTTCTAAACTGACTTCCTGTGCTTCATATATCTTATATTGCAGAATGAATTTTCCGTTATCCGTTGGTGCCAGCTGTACGAATTCCTTATAGTACTCAATTGCACCGACAATATCATCTGTCTTAATGCAAAGTTCGCACAAAGAATAGACAATTGTTCTGCCACCCGGATATTTCTCATATGCCCGCAGCAGCAGTTCTTTCGCTTCTTTGTATCTTCTGTTTATTTTATATAAGTCACTGATGGTACAAAGTGTAGAAACACTTCTTACTCTTGACCAGTCAATCGTATCCGCTATTTCTACGGCTTTTACGAAATCCCGCTTTGCAATCAATGATTTTATTTCTTCCGAACGTAATTTGTATTCGTATTTATCCAAGGTATCCACCTCATTAATTATCTGTGGTAAACAGACTTACCCACTTTTTGTTTCAGTTTATCATACAGAGGGCAAAAATACAAGGCAACGGAATAGAAAAGCCAATAAATACTATATCTTGTATTTATTGGCTTTTTGTAAAATAATTCTTAAACGATTATTATTCTATAATCGTCAGTTTCGTTATTTTTGCGGATGCTTTGCCTCCGTCATTTGCTGTTACCGTTAAGGTGACATTATCTGCTGCTTTGCTTGCCGTAATTGTTCCATCAGAAGTAATCGATACTGCTTTGTTTCCTGATTTAAAAGAAAAAGCATTCAAATCAATACGATATGTATTCAATTCTTCCTGTGTATAGGAATCCTTTTCCGGCATTCCTTTCCTGCAAACCACTATTGTGGCTCCGTTTATTGAATCTGAATTAACCGTCTGATTAGAGCCACCCACAACATCATAGTTGCTTGTCTGTTCATTTTTCTTAACAATGACAAGGGAGCCAATTTCAATTCGACTTGCCGTTATTTCAATAACATCACTTACGGTAAACGTTGTATTTCCCTTGTAATCTGCAGCAATTGCTTTTATACGAAACTTATTGTCTTCCGAGTTTTTAGATACTACATAATTGCGATTTACGGTAACTGTTCCATTCTTAATCGTCACTGCCTTATAAAGAGGATTTTCCTCATCAAGTTCATTACCGCTTGTATCTGTAATCTGCCATGTAACTTTCTTAGTCTTCGGTGTATCTATTCCTGAATTATAAACTACCGAAGCCTTCAGACTGCCGGAAGATTTATCTCTTTTATAAATCCTAACAGAAGGAACTGTTACTGCAAGACTTGTAATACCCTGTACCACTTTAATTTTAATGGTTGCTTTGGCAGGTATCACTCCATCGATATCGCCATCATCTGCTATAACCTCTATTATGTGATCACCAAGTGCCGTATTTTCAGTCGCTGTTACATAAACATTTCCATCTTCACCGATATAAGGTTGCAGCTTCGTTGTTCCCTCAAAACTAATATCCGTTGCGGTTTCCACGCTTCTATAGGTCGTTACTTTACTAAACTGTGGTGTAGCAATCAGGATATTGCTTTGGCCTGTGTAAACATTTGTACTTCCTTTTTTTAATTTCAAATTCTTTTCAACACACGCAACAATGGTTGAAATATTCTGTACTTCTTTTTCTTTGCTGACAGCAAGTGCCTGTTTTTCAGTATTGTTACATTCCTCCGGCGAAAGTGTACTAAAGTCCACCTCTTCCTTCATATGGATAAGAGATACTTTCACATTATATTTCCAAGCCATTCCGTTGCCAAATTCTTTGTCAACAACCTGTAATCGGCAATCCTGTGATAATCCTTCTTTTTCAACATAGAACACTTTGGTTGTGTTTCCGATTTCTGCAGGATTTTCTGTTTCACTTACTGTCTGCGGTATCACGCTCACTTTGTAATATAGTTTTCCGGCAACCGGATCTTTTACACTCTTTGGTGTACCAAGTGTTAATGTCAATGAAATATCGTCAGAAGATTTCAATTTTATTGTAGGCGTTGCTTTCTTAAGCGGCTCGTTAGCGGTCATTTTTACCGTAAAGGTGCCGTTTTGAATATCCTCATTTGTATCCTTATTGTAAATTCTTACGGTTGCAGTTTTATCGCAATCCATTCCCGTAGTAACTTTAAGCATACCATTTGCAATGGATGCCTTTACGTCCGGTATATCTACTTCAACGTCTAAAATTTCTGTAGATGCGGAGGTTGGATTCATTTTTATTTTATAAGAATTCTCAGAATCAATTACCTGGGACAGCACACCATTCTTCACGCCGGAAACTGTAATTCCTTTTATTACCGGAAGGACTTTTAAAGTATAATTTGCTGCAAGTGAACCATCCAATGCATACAACTTAACCGTCAATTTCTTTCCGGCATCTTCTTCATTTATCAAAATTCTTGCAACACTTCTATTCTCCGGATCAATCGTAACTGTCGAAGCTGCTTTCTTTAACCCGCTTAAAACCTCACCTCTTCTAAACGACACAGAAGTAGAGGCTCCCTTTGTTGCCCCGGCTACATAGGAATGACCATAATTTACAGTATAAGTATTTTTTACTGCTGCAATTACGTTGTCATCTTCATCAGATAAAGCATTTTCTTTATACAAAGCAGTTGAGAACACCGTAACAGTGCTGTCATCGTTTGCCTTAACCGCAATATCTCCGCCTGTTGCTTTAACAGATACCTTCTTTGCAGCGGCATCATCTGTTCGCAGCATTGCTTTTTCGATTTTACAATTGGTAAGTGCATTTACGGAAACAACCAGGCTTTGTCCGTAAGGAACTTCATAAGTAACGATACCTGTTGAACCGCTGTTACTTTCTGATACACTCACAACTTCTTTAGACCCGATTCTTGCCGATAAAAGTGCAACCTCTTCTTTATTGTATTTTACCGTAATTACCTGCGAAACAGGTAATTCATCAATCACAATTTCCGTACCTGTTTCAAAAACACTGCTTGGAATCTTATAGGTATATGGTGTTTTTTCTCCGGAAGTTTCTCCTGTCTGACTTAGCAAGGTTATTTCTTTGTAAGTTACTATGGGCTGATATCCCGCCATTGCCTGAACTGTAAATGTAAAATAATTACAATTTTCGGCAACATCATAGATGCTGTACTTTCCTTCTGCCATTTGAACAAAAGCATCCGTCTTAACCGAATACGTCATATGCTCCGCCGTATTTCGAATAGAAATCTGCTTTTTCTCAGTTGACGGAATAACACTGGTCTGTACTTTTACGTTCATCTGCTGACCCATTTCAAAATAATGCGTCAGATACTGATATTCATACTCTCCGATAAGAATACCTTCTTGATCTATTTCCTGATTATCCGCAGAAATAAATGTGACCTTTTCAATCTGATAGCCCTTCGCCGGTACTATTTTCATCGTTATGTCATCAGATGCCGTTACATAAGTTTCACCGGGCATAAAGCTTTGTACAGGATTCTTAATAAAACCATCGGTATCTGCTTCTGTTGTCTGAACGCTGTACGAACCGCTTTCTCCTTCTGCAGTAAAAACAAATTTTCTGCAGGCGTCCGCCTTCAGTGAAGTATTAATCACTACTTCCGTATCCTCTGTAATCGCCCCTATTAAAAAACATTCTGCCTGAGGATTATAAGAAATTGCTTTTCCGTTTACGCTCATAGTACTGTAAATGTACTCTCCCCTTGGAGATGTTGGGACAATTCCCACAAGTCCTTCATTTTCAAGAACCGTACATTCACCGTTTTCCAATAAGATGTCACCTATCTGATTATAGGAACTATCTGACTTTTCAAGTAATCTAACGTATACTTCGTCTAAGGAAGCATTTCCTTTTTCTTTTATACTAATCTTAAATCTTTCAAGGGGTGCCGCCTTTACCGTAATCAGTGTGTCTTTTGTCGGGGTTACGGTATAAACCGACTCCATGGAATCCTCATCATATACGGGATTAATTTTCCCTTTATTGTCCAATGTCGTACTTACAAGGACTAATTTGTATTCCGGTTCAATATCTACCGTAAAAGATATGGACTGTCCCTGAGGTATCAGGCAGGAATTATTTTCCATGTATTCACCCGTTGTTGTATTATAAACACTTGCATCAATGATATCAAAATATACAGAATACATGGGTGCCGAAGAAAGTGTGATGACACCGTCTTCAAAATTTCGTCCCAACGAAAACCTATAGGTTCCGTCTTCCTTAATTTCTCTGCGGTCCAATAATGTCGACGTCTCCAGGGAAGTCGTTCCTTCGTACAGACATTTTACGCCTTTTCCATTTTCAGCAACTGCTTCAAATGCAATTCTTTCTTTATCCCTTACCGTTATTTTATTGTTTTCAACCGGTCTGGTTTCACCATCTGCCGTTACGGAAAGTAGTTTTACACCGCTTCCGAGAGAGAAAGTGAGTTCATGTTCTTCTGTCGGTGTGGCATTGATGTCAATAATAACCGGACCCGGACATGTAGTGTCCGAAGCACGTCTTGGCATGATTTTATATAAAAATCTTCCATCTTTCTGAAGGGTTCTTCTAAGGGTAACTTTACTGTATCCAATAGAACCACTGTAGATTCTTACACTTCTTACCGTATAATCTTCCGGTTCTTCCACATAAAAAGAGTACTCTGACCCATTGCTTACCATTACACTTCCGCTAATGATTTCATCATTAACATCTTTTACTATGGCATTCTCACCGCGAAAAGTAACTTTATACTCTGAAAGTTTCGTTCTGTCTTCTTCTTTTAAGATAAACGATGACCCATTTTCAATATCCTTTCGTTCGATACGATATTGCCAGGAAGAACCTGAATAATATGGTACTATTTCTTTTGGAGTTTCTTCTGTTTGATACAATAAAACCGGATAATAATTGTTTCTTTCCTGATAAGAAACCGTATCCTCATTTATTACAATAGTAATATACTGATTCGTTTCCGTTTTGCCGGGAATAATTTTATATGTTCCTTCTTCAATTTGGGTAACCGTACAATTATTTCCCTTTATTCTATATCTACTATAGGTTAAATGTTCTGCCTCGTCGTAAACTGTAAATTTGGTCGTGATGTCTTTTTCCTCGAGGGAAAAGATTGCTCCATCTTCTATTTCTGCCAACGGAATCGTATACGATGCGGAAGAAGTGCTCTGGCTGCCGGCAGTTAATTCTTTACGAACCTCTTCCTTTTCATAAAACAGCATAGGTAAAAATTCATTACGGCGATCGGTTGAATCTGCAATAATTGAAATTTTAACCATAGGTTCCGCCGGATATGTACCGGTGCTTTTTGTAATTTTATAAGTAGAATCTGCTCCTATTTCTACTTTGCATCCGTATACGCCTGACAGTCTAGACAATTTGAAATGGTCACTTTTATCCGCAAAAGAAATTGTCACTTCCGTTACTTCCGGATCATTTCCGGAAACAGAATTTGCTGAAATAGTTAATTCCGGTTCTTCTTCTGTACTAATTTCTTCCGTAGAAGATTCTTCTTGTGTTAACTCTTCTGTTGACGCTTCAAATTCTGTAGTCTCCGATGTCGTTTCACTTTCTGTTTCTTCCTCAGTTGTTACCGGTTCCGATGAAGTTTCTTCAAACACATCTTCACTGCTTTCCGTAACAAATTCTGTCTCCTGTGCTGATTCGACAACTGTATTTTCTGATGCACGCACAGGCATATTTGTGCCTGTAAAAATCATAGCTGCTGTTAGGAGTGTACATAAAAGTCTTTTCCTCATCCCATTTCCTCCTTAATGGCAATCGTTAGTTTCCTTTTTCAACTTTTGCCGGTCTGAATTTTCCGTACAATACTGCAAAGATAATGAGAAGAACAATTACACCTGCTGCCAGTCCTACAAAGCCGTTGCCGGCAATTCCGGCTGCCAAGAATCCTACAAAACACGGAATACAAACTGTCATCGCATACGGAATCTGTGTGGAAACATGTTCAATATGTTTACACTGTGCTCCCGCAGAAGAAAGAATGGTCGTATCGGAAATCGGTGAAATATGATCACCGCATACTGCGCCGGAAAGGATAGCTGCTACACTGACGGTAAGCATCGGGCTGACATCTCCTAAAATAGCAAGTGCAATCGGAATCAAAATACCAAAGGTTCCCCATGATGTTCCCGTTGCAAAAGCGAGTCCGAGTGCAACTAAGAAGAAAATTGCCGGAAGCAGAATTCCAACCATTGCATTTCCGTTGATTACAGAACTTACATATCCTCCGATATCCAGATAATCAGCGCTGCAGATTCCGGATAACGTCCATGCAAGACAAAGAATCATAACTGCCGGAGTCATGGCTTTAAAACCTTTTACAAAGCAGTCACAAAATTCTGTAAAGCTGATAACTTTTCTCGGAATATAAAGAATAAAAGTAAAAATAAGAGCAATAAAAGATCCCATTACAAGACTGCGTGCGGAAGAACAATCTGCAAATGCAGTTACGATATTGGCTCCCTGTGTAATACCGCCTGTATACAACATCATCGCAATACAGCTGATAATCAAAACAAGAATCGGAAGAATCAGGTCTAATACCTTGCCCTTATCGGAAACTTCTTCCTGTTCTACCGAAGACTCCTCGATTCCCAAATCACCGGATTCTTCTGCTGCCTTCATTTTGGAGTAGTCAACACCTGTGAAAATGATAAATAATACAAATGCAAGCGTAAACAAAGCATATAAGTTAAACGGAATGGTTCTGATAAACAGAGAAAAACCGTCAACTGCAGATCCTTCCGGTAAAGAAGAACCAACTGCTGCCGCCCAGCTGGAAATCGGAGCAATGATGCAGACCGGCGCTGCCGTTGCATCAATAATATATGCCAGCTTTGCACGTGTTACTTTATAACGGTCTGTAACCGGACGCATAACTGTACCAACTGTCAGACAGTTAAAATAATCATCTACAAAAATCAAAACGCCCAAGCAGGAGGTTGCCAGCAAAGAACCTTTCTTAGTCTTGATTGTTTTGGATGCCCAGTTACCGTATGCTTTGGATGCTCCGGATTTTGTAATCAGTGCAACCAGAATGCCAAGCAATACTAAAAAGATTAATATGTCTGCATTTCCACCGATTTTATCTCCCATAATCTGGAAAGTTGTCTCTACAGAGGAAATAAAATGACCCTGTGTATACAGAAGTGCTCCTGAAAAAATACCGATTAACAGTGACATGTAAACTTCTTTGGTGATCAGTGCGAGTACAATCGCAATGACCGGGGGCAATATCGCCCAGATAGTAGTACTCATGAAAAATACCTCCTCATTTGAATATATGGTAAATTCTATCATAATGAGGAGGTAAAAAAAAGTTTTTTATTAGCAATATGTGATTGTTACTCCGCCAAATGCAACATCTCCGGTTAATGTCACGGTTGGCGTTCCGTTTGTGACACTGCGGTTTTTCTCATCTATTCCTCCGAATGTCGCACATGCACGATTAATGACATTCCATGTTTTCGGAATAAACAAATCGACACCACCGAATTTGACATCCAGATAAATTGTGGCATTTCCCTGCTGAATCATTGCATCATCGAAATATACTTTCATTGAACCAAAACTGCAGTTAATTTTTGCATTAGTAAAATCATCCGAGCGAACATATTTTGCACTGGAAGAAAAACTGGTGGAAAATGTAAACTCATTATCTGTCACTTCTTCTGTAGAGGAAGAAAAATGGCTTCCATCCGGACGTTTTACAAAACAATCTCCTTCTCTGTATTCATGGTTCACACGGTCTTTGAAAATCATGCTTAGTCCGATAGTACCGAATGCCGCAGCTCCAAGTACCGGCCATGGAGTAATTCTTTCAATTCCCAGGAAATCATCATACAAAATACATAGAAATGCAATCGAAAATAAAATTCCTCCGAAATCAATATAACGGATACTGCGAATCAACCATGCTGCAAGCAGAATTGTGAAAAACAGAGTCAGAAAACTGAATCCTTCTAAAATGTCCAGTCTGCTGATAATTAAGAAGACACCACCCAGGATAAAAAACAATCCCCAAAAAATATTTTCTTTTTTCATGATACAAACTCCTTTCCAACCTAATTACTATTTCTTACTTCATCAAGTTTTTCGATGAGCATTTTATAATAATGTCTTGATACAAAAACCTGTTTATGAGTATGACGAAATGTTACGGTACTGGATGCATACAGATTGCGGTCAATGGAAAATATCCTCTTCGTATTCAGAATTGTGGATTTTGATACCCGCATAAAATACCGCGGCAGTAATTCTTCCAATTCATACAGACGATACTTGATTTCAAAACAGTCATCTGCGGTATGTGCACGAATACCGTCGCTTTCTGTTTCAAAAAATAAAATTTCTTCCACCGGAAGATAAATTCTGGTATCACCCTTATAAAATGCGATGTTCGCCTTGCGATTTAATACCTCCGAAAGCACACTCTGCATTTTTGCGATTTCCGGTGTCAGTTCCTGACAGCGGATAATAATTTCTTCCTCTTGGATACCTGCATCAATATCAATCTTAATTTTCATGCCCGCTAAATCCACCCATCAAACTCTTTTTCGTATCTATGGTTTTATTGTAGCAAAATTCTTTTGCGTGTAAATGCCTTTTGCGTAACAGGTAAAAATGCAGTCGTAAGAGGTAACATATCCGATATAGGATGCTACCACAAAATAATTCCCCTGTTTTCTTCAACTCGACAAATCCCTTGATGAAGAGGAGTAATTTATCGTTTTAAGAAATATATTTATCGTTTTTCAATAAATATATATTGACATTCAATAATCCCGGTGCTATGCTACACGTAACAACAGCACCGGATTTTTCTATCCTTGGCTGTATCATCACCTTTTGGGGAGGCTATGCTATGAAAAACAAATTGACCGTTTTTACAAAATTTCTGTTGGATCTTATGTTTTACGGAGGTATCGTGGTTACCGCAACGGTTCCTCTTGCATTCCGAATCTATGGAAACTATAACAGCCATTTCCGGGAATTCTATTGGGAACTGGTACTCCTGTTTCTTTTGAGCGGCTTTTTTGCTGTCATGATTATTCGGTATCTTCGTAAAATTTTTTCTACTGTTCTGAAGGATGACTGTTTTGTTTATGAAAATGTACAAAGTCTTCGGAAAATGGGAACTTACAGTTTCGGAATTGCACTCCTTACCACCGGACGCGTATTTCTCTACCTTACACCGGCTGTCGTTATTGTCATTATCACTTTTTTGATTGCCGGGCTCTTCAGTAAAGTACTCGCCCTTGTGTTTGATAAAGCAATTTCCTACAAACTGGAAAACGATTTGACAATATAGGAGGCATCGTATGGCTATCGTGATTAATTTGGATGTCGTAATGGCAAAAAGAAAAATGAGTGTAACTGAACTGGCAGATGAGATTGATATTACAATGGCAAATTTATCTATTTTGAAAAACAACAAAGCAAAAGCAATCCGCTTTTCCACACTGGATGCCATCTGTAAGTCTTTAAATTGTCAGCCCGGGGATATTTTGGAATATGTTGAAGAAAATGATACTTCCGATAATCGATTGGAAGAAGAATAGGAGGAATTTTTATGTTAAGGGAGAAATATAATCTGTTTGGAATTGCAAGTGCTGTTTATGCCGTCTTTCTGACGTTTTGTCTCTATCAGAATACGAAAGGGGTAACGTTCCCTTTTTTCGTCGCAGGAACCCTATGCTATTTCTGCTATTGTATGAAAAAGTGCGGGGTTGCCTTGAAAAAGGATGACTTGTTTTATTTCCTGTCTTTGATGCTTCTTGGAATTTCCGTTTTTCTGACCATGGACAGTCGAATCCTGTTTCTTACAAGAACCGGTATTTTTCTTCTATTTACTGCGTTCTTGCTGCAACATTTTTATCATACAAATCATTGGACTTTCACGAAATATTTAGAATCCATTTTGGAAGCTGTTATCTATGCCATCGGCTCCTTTTGCTATCCGGTTAAAGACTTAATCTATTATGTTCAGGAAAAAAAGAAGCCTAAGACCGATGCAGATGGAAATCCACTTCCGAAAGAAGAAAGCAAACTGAAATACTTTCTGCTTGGCGCAGCGATTTCCGTTCCTCTTCTTATCATTGTCCTTTTAGCACTCTCACAAGCGGATGCCGTATTTGGAAATCTTTTGGAAGATTTCTTTGACCTGATTCAAATTGATACGGTAATCAAGGTAGTTCTTCTTACTCTGTTCGGTTATTTTGCTTCTTACAGTGTTTTGCATTCTCTTGTAAAAAGGGAATTAAAAGAAGATTGTACCGGCAATCGTACCAAAGAACCGATTATCGCCATTACGTTTACTTCTGTGATTTCGGTTGTTTATCTGATTTTCTGTGTCATTCAGATTCTTTACCTTTTCATGGGAAATATGCAGTTGCCGGAAGGCTATACATACGCTCAGTATGCAAAACAGGGATTTTATGAATTGCTTTTTGTCTGTGTAATGAATCTTATCATTCTTCTTGTTTGTATCAGTCTCTTTAAAGAAAGCAATATTTTGAAAGGGATTTTAAGTGTCATTACTGTCTGCACCTACATTATGATTGCATCCAGTGCTTACCGTATGTATCTGTACGTTGATGCCTACCACTTGACTTTTTTACGGCTATTTGTGTTTTTCTCTCTTTTTGTGATTGCCGTATTGATGGTCGGAATCTTCATTACAATTTTCCGCGACGGCTTCCCGCTTTTTAGATACTGCATGGTTGCTATCACGATTTTTACGATTATTCTTTCCTATTCGCATCCGGATTATCTGATTGCAAAATACAATCTTAAGCATATGACACCGATTGTCGAAGAAGGAAATACCTATCGGGATGTTTCGTATTTATGCAATCATCTCTGTGCTGATGCTGCACCGGTACTTCTACAGCCGGAAACCTTCAAGCATCTGCTGGAGGTTGAACCTAATCAAGCCAGATGGTATTACGATGACTGTTATTCCGATTACGAAGATGGAAAAATGAATGTTTCCTTACGAACATTCAATCTTTCCACCTTCCGCTATAAAAAAGCATTTGAAACATTACAACAGGATACTGCTATTCTTTCATTGAAACAGCACTGACTGCATTGCAGATGGCCGCAATCACGCCGAATAAAACGCCTGCTATCGGCCAAATGATCCATGTAAATCCCCAGTTCATTGTTGTAAAACTCCAAATGAAATAGATAACTGCAGCAATCGGCCAATAAACAGAAGCAATGATATCCACAATGTTATTACTCTTTTTGTTTACCGGTGTAAATTCACCTTCCTGTAAAAGTGCATTGTAAGCATTCATTTCTTCTCCGGAACGAATAAACAAAAATACAGCTATTGCAATTAAAAGCAGCAAAAGGAAAACAGCCACTGCACTTATGAAATCTGACTCTTGACCCAATGTTATGAGAATGATTAACATCATTGGTGCCAGAATGCAAAGAACAACTCCTACCGCCAATGTAACCGTATACGTTGTGCGGTAGGATTCTTTGCACGCACAGACATATTCTCTTGTCGATTCGGAAAGTTCGATAATGTTTTTCTTTAGGTACTCATATCGTTCCATTTTGCCGCCGTTTATAATAAAAATCAGAACACCAAGTGCAACACAGATAAATAGAGGTATTATTACGATAATATTAAGAAGGTCTCCATACGTCGCAATGTCGAAAAGGTCCAGTCTTACATCTTCCCTGCCGGAAAGGATACCTCCAAGAAGTACGGTCAGTGCCGGTCCCATCATGCAAAGAACAACACCGAGTCCAATCATTATTCCGTTCTGCTTTTTGGCCGCAATAATTTCTTCTGCACTTTCCCTTGATACAGATATCCTGTCGCCTTTTGCCTCCATAGCAGCCGGAATATCCCATTCTTTTGCCAGTTCATCAATATTTCCGAATTCTGAAATCACAATGCCGACTGCTTCGTTTTCACTTTTTCCTTCTGCCTTCAATTCATTGTATTTATCTTCCATGTTACTTAACAGTTCTTCTTTTGCACGCAGAATTTCATTTGTTTTCGGATATCCTGCGAAAAGATTATTCAGATAAGTTTTTATTGTCTCCATATGTTTCTCCCCTCTGTTTGTTAAATTGTTTCTTTGATGAATTTTTCAATTACTTCTTTTGTTACTTTCCATTCTTCACATTTTTCTTTGTAATAGCAGATTCCTGCCTGCGTTATTTTATAATACGTCCTTCGTTTTCCATTCGTCTCATTACCGAAAAAAGATTCTATGTATCCGTTCTTTTCCAATCTATTGAATGCTGAGTACAGTGTTGTCTCCTTGATAATATACTTTTCTTCCGACAACTCCCGGATATTCTTGGATATTTCATATCCATACGAAGGGCCTTCCAAAAGAAAATAGAGAAGAATGGTGTCGTTGTATCCACGAATTACATCGCTGCTAATCAACTAATCACTTCCTTCCAAAAACCAAAGTACTTTGTCTGTCGTACTACGTCTGTCGTAGTATATGCATATACTATATATATCATGATTACTACGACAGGTCAAGTAATTTTTTAAAAAAATTTTAAAAGCACTCATCTGTCAAAAATAGTGGGATAATTAAACCGATTGGTCTTATGAAATGTTATTTGAACAATTGATATTTTCTAAGCATTTTTTCAAAGAATTTTTCATCTTCTGACAAGCGTGGTATTTCCTTTTCCTGGCCGTTTTGTGTCATCAAACGAATTAAAGAAAGTATTTTCTCTTGTCCATCTTTCATTCCTTCCTGTTTTTCATTTGATAACATTTCTTTTAAATACATATAGTTATCCTCCAAGGTTCGATTATGTTTTAATTTCGTAATCTTCTCATGAATTCGGTCTATCCTTTTGTCATGGATGATTTTAACATAATGATCTGTCGAATTATTTACATACTGCAAAAAGTGAATGAGCGTTTTCGGTACATTCGCAGTATCTTTCCCTTTTGTATTTAAAAAGACTCTTTTTGCTCCATCTTCTAAAGCAAAGGGTTCTTCCGCATTGCACATCATCTCAAAAGTATACACACATTTTCCTTTTCCAAACGGATCAAAATTACAAATGAAAATAATATATACTGGTGGTAAATCACAATAATTCTGCCCACTCTCAAGTGAAGTCACATCTATTTCGGCTTGGTGATAACGACTTCTTTTGGATAAATCACCTTCATTTCTATTTTGCATTTCCAAGTTATATGTTACTTTTACGATATCTGTAGCAAAAACATCAAAACGGGCATATCGAAAGTCCGAACTAAATAATGTCATCTTTTCAGGAATTACCTTTTCTACTTCAATATGATGACCAAGAATACATTCCAGTACAAGTCCGCATATTTCTTTATCTTCCATTGCTGCCGCAAATAAAAATGCATTATTTAGATTAAGATTCTTAAAAGATTCTTTTACTGCCATATTTCCTCCTTCAAAGGTTATGACAGATGAATGCTTTTATACTCTTATATTATACATTAGGCAATTTTGTTTGTCTATATGATACATTATTTTAGTTTAAATTCTTGTCGTATATTCGGAAAAATCCCAGATTTCATCAGCAAGTCCCTGATAAAATTCCGGTTCATGGCAAACCATCAGGATACTGCCTTTATATTCCAGCAAAGCACGTTTTAGTTCTTCCTTTGCATCTACATCAAGATGGTTGGTCGGTTCATCCAGTACAAGAAGATTGCTCTCACGATTAATTAGTTTACATAATCTCACCTTTGCCTGTTCACCACCGCTCAGCACCTTTACCTTGCTTTCGATATGTTTTGTGGTAAGACCGCATTTTGCCAGTGCACTGCGTACTTCATACTGGGAAAATCCCGGAAATTCCGACCAGATTTCTTCAATACAGGTCGTTTCCACACCTTTTTGCATTTCCTGCTCAAAATACCCGATTGCCAGATAATCTCCCAGTTCCACACTGCCCTGTAACGGTTTTATCAATCCTAGAATACTTTTTAACAGAGTTGTTTTCCCAATCCCGTTTGCTCCGGTTATCACGATTTTTTTACCGCGTTCCATGGTAAGATGCATCGGCTTTGACAGCGGTTCTTCATATCCGATTACTAGATCTTTTGCAATAAACAGGAATCTTCCCGGTGTCCGTGCCTCTTTGAATACAAACTCCGGTTTCGGTTTTTCCGCCGCCAGTTCAATGACATCCATTTTATCTAATTTCTTTTGTCTGGACATTGCCATATTTCTGGTCGCTACCCGCGCCTTGTTTCTTGCCACAAAATCCTTCAGTTCGGAAATTTCCTTCTGTTGTTTATTGTATGCTGCAGTAAGCTGTGCTTTCTTCATGGCGTAAACTTCTTCAAATTTATCGTAGTCTCCGACATAGCGGTTTAACTGCTGATTGTCCATATGATAAATAATGTTGATTACACTGTTTAAAAACGGAATATCGTGAGAAATCAGAATGAATGCATTTTCATATTCGTTTAGATACCGTTTCAGCCACTCGATATGCTCTACATCCAGATAGTTCGTCGGCTCATCCAAAAGAAGAATATCCGGTTTTTCAAGCAATAATTTCCCTAATAGAATTTTCGTACGTTGTCCGCCGCTCAATTGTGAAACATCCTTATCAAGACCGATTTCCATAAGGCCGAGCGCACGTGCCACCTCTTCTACCTTGGAGTCAATCATATAAAAATCATGCATAGTCAGCATATCCTGAATGGTTCCGAGTTCTTCCATGTAAGCATCCAGCTCTTGTGGCGTGCAATCTCCCATTTTTTCACAAATGCTGTTCATCCGCTCTTCCATTTCAAAAAGAAAATCAAAAGCAGAGGAAAGAACATCCCGGACACTCATTCCTTTTGTAAGCACCGTATGCTGGTCAAGATAACCGACACGGACATTTTTTGCCCATTCAATCTTTCCTTCATCCGGCATCAGTTTTCCGGTAATAATATTCATAAACGTGGATTTTCCTTCACCATTTGCTCCAATCAGTCCGATATGTTCCCCCTTTAACAGGCGGAAGGATACATCATGAAAAATGGCTCTGTCTCCAAAGCCATGTGTCAAATGTTCAACATTTAAAATACTCATGCAATACTCCTTCGTATAAATTACAAAATAAATTCATCAATGACCTGCACAATCCCGTCCTCATCATTTGATTTTGTAATATAATCTGCTTTTTCCTTTACTTTTTCCTGTGCATTTGCCATCGCAACACCGACACCTGCATATTCTATCATCGTCATATCGTTAAATCCGTCACCGCAGCAGATGGTATTTTCTCTTGTCATTCCGACAGTACTAAGCATTCTGTCAATCGATGTTGCTTTGTCGATTCCTTTTGGCATCAGTTCGATGAAAAATGGTTCGGAACGATATACACTGATAATGTCCCCGTATTTTTGAGAAAGCTGCTTTTCATATTCTTCCGCTTTATCGGGCGGTGCCGTCATCAACATTTTGTTCACATCAAAATCCACAAAACTCAAGAAATCGTCTACAGTCTGTACTTTCATTCCGTTAATACGGGATTCCAATGCGACATAATCATCCATTCTCGTCCCCAGAATAATTTTATCTCCGTAATAAGTAATCAGACCGCAGTCGTTTTGTTTTGCAAAATGGTAAAGTTTTGGAATCAGAACGGATGGAAACATCTTTTGATATACAATCTCACCGGTACGACAGTTGATAATTCTTCCTCCGTTAAAAGAAAGCAGATATCCGCCATACTTTTCCAATTCCAATTCTTCTTCATATCGGCGCATACCGGGAGTCGGTCTTCCGGATGCAAGCATTACTTTATGGCCTCTCTCCTGAATGGATTTTATCGCTTTCTTTGTTTCTTCGGTGATTTCTTTCCGGGAATTTGTCAAGGTACCGTCAATGTCCAGTACCAGCATTTTGATATCGTTCACTGTCCTTCTCCTGTTTCTTTCTTACTCATTTTCAAATAACGGTGTGGAAAAATAGCGTTCCGCCGTATCGGGAAGAACCGTAACAACGGTTTTTCCTTTTCCGAGTTTCTTAGCAAGTTTAAGTGCTGCTGCCACATTTGTTCCGCTTGAAATACCGCACATGATTCCTTCCAGTCTGGCTAAATCTTTTGCGGTATTGATTGCTTCTTCATCCGTTACAATATAAATATCATCGTAAATATCCATATTCAGATTTTTCGGAATCAGTCCGTCTCCGATTCCCATCTGTAAATGTGTGCCGATATTTCCTCCGGCAAGAATTGCCGCATGCTCCGGCTCAACCGCCCAGATTTCAATATTGGGATTCTGTGCTTTTAAGACTTCTCCGATTCCGCTTATCGTACCGCCGGTGCCGATTCCGGAGCAAAATCCGTGAATCTCTCCGGCCACCTGTTCCATGATTTCCATACCGGTACGATGTTTATGAACCATCGGATTTGCCGGATTCTCAAACTGCTGCGGTACATAGACATTCGGATTTTCTTTTGCCATGTTTAGTGCCGTCTGCAAACACTCATCAATGCAGGCACCGATATTTCCGTCATCGTGAATCAGTACAACTTCTGCTCCGTAGTGGGCAACCAGTTTTCTTCTTTCTTCACTCACAGAGTCCGGCATAATAATGATTGTTTTGTAGCCTTTTACAGCACCGATTAGTGCAAGCCCGATTCCCTGATTTCCGCTGGTCGGTTCAACGATAATGGTATCCTTCCCGATTTTTCCTTCCTTTTCAGCCTGCGAAATCATATTATATGCTGTTCTTGTTTTGATAGAACCCCCGACATTTAATCCTTCAAATTTTACAAGGATTTCTGCTGCATCCGGGTCATTATTTATTCTGTTTAACCGAATCATAGGGGTATGTCCCATATACTCCAGAATATTATTACAAACCATTTGTTCTTTCCTCCTGTTTATGCCTGTTTGGCACGTTTACGATTATACTCTATTTCTATGTGCAACTGCAAAGATTTTATATCATTTCGAAACATTTTTTAAAAATAATAGCATTCCAAATTCCGGTAGGCTATAATAGGATAACAAAACAAAGAAGGTGATTTCATGCTTTTTCAAGAAGCAAAAACATTGCTTCCGCAATGGAAGGTTGAAGATATCGAAACGGGTACAGTCTATGTTATCGACCATATCCAGGTGAATCAAAATTCCCAGCGCGTTATGATTTATGCAAGGGAAGAAAAGACCAGAAAACCTGTCTGCTTAGATCATCGCAAAATCAGAAAAATTCATTTGATTGACGTTGTCCGCAAGCAGATGGCAGAACGGGAAGCAGAACGGGAAAAGGAAGAAACGCAGAAAGAACGGGAGTAGCACATATTTTGTACTACTTCCGTTCTTTTAAATCTTTTCTGAAATCCTTATTGCTCTGCTTTTACTGTCTTAGCAAATTCCTTAATGCTTTCATGTAACAGTTTCGGAACCGCCTGCGGGTTATCTTTCATACTGCTTGTAACTGCTTTTGCAATAAACTTATCCATACCTTTCAATTTGGAAAGGTCCAGTTCTCCACCAAGGGATGCAGCACAAATAGAATGACTCAATAATTCCTGGCCAATGTTTTGAATAAGGAACGTCTCTGCCTGCTCCGGAAATCCGTTACAAATAAAAAATGCACATTTCTTGGAAAGAAGTTCCTTTGTATTTGCATCAATAAACTTCTTTGCAGCCTTATGCAGTTTTCCCATCCGGATACTTCCTCCGATAATCACAAGATCAAAATTATGGATATCCGGTGTTTCTTTTTCCAGATTACATACTTTGATGGCACCCAAAAGTCCGGCAAGTTCTTTTGCTGCAGTTTCTGTTGTTCCTGTTTTTGTCGCGTAACATATGATTGTTTTCACTTTATTTTCCCCTCCTATTATTACTGTCCGTTGAAAATCTGGGCAATCGGTGAATCTTCAGACAAAATTACGGTCTTATTATCGCCTGTTACGGAAGCCTTTAATGCATCAAGACTTCTGACAAAGGAGTAAAAATCCGTTTTGCTTTCATCCGCATAAGCATCCGAAAGAATTTTCATATATTCCGCTTCGCCTTCTGCTTTTAAAATCTCTGCCTGTTTTTCCGCTTCGGAAAGCATAATGCTGACTTCCTTATCGGTTGTATTACGGATTTTCTGTGCTTCTGCAGCACCTTCCGCAGTATAGGTTGCTGCAATATTTTCACGTTCTGAAATCATTCTTTCATAAACTGCTGCCTTATTATCACTCGGCAAATCCAGCTGCTTAATTTCAATGGTTACCAGTTCAATTCCGTACTGGTCAAACGTAGTTCCAAAGTTTTCCGTAATAGCCAATGCCAGTTCTCCGTCTCTTCCGGAGATTACCTCATCCTGTTCCATGGAACTGATCACATTCTTAATTGAGTTATAAATAACGGTATCAATTCTGTTTTCGGCATTTCCGATAGAACCGTTCAATGTCTTTGCAAATTTCATAGGATCGGTGATTTTCCATAATACAAAACTGTCCGTAATCATCGCCTTCTTATCCTGCGTGATAACATCAGAAGCAGCTAAATCATATACAAGAATTTCTTTCGGAAGTGTATCAACCGTCTGGATAAACGGAATCTTAAAGCTAAGACCCGCTTCATCTTCAATATGATCGATTTTTCCGAATTGTCTAATCAATTTGTATTCGTTCTCACCGGTTACAACAGTACAGGAAAGACCTGCAACAATTAAAATAACGGCTATAACGGTTACCATAATACCTGCTTTTTTCTTCATGGTCTCTCCCTCCTTATTCCTCTGTCAAAGTACTGTCTGCCTTATTTTCCGAAGTTATTCCGTAAGAGGAAAACGGTTCCAGCGGGAGTACCTTATTTACTCCGTCAGAAGTATCAATAATCAGTTTCAAATCAGGGAGAACATCTTCCATGGTTTCATAGAACATTCTCTTTTTTGTTACTGTAGGATTTTTTATGTATTCTTCATACATGGAATTAAATCTTGCAACCTGACCGGTTGCTTCATTAATTCTGTCCGCTTTATAGGCTTCTGCATCTTTTATGATTTTATCGGCCTGTGCCTGTGCATTCGGAATCTTTTCATTGCGATATTTATTGGCATTATTCAGTGCCGTATCTTTCCCTTGTTTTGCGGTTTCTACCTGCTTAAATGCTTCCATGATTTCCGTGGTCGGCGGTTCGGAATCCTGAATTGTAATATTGACAAGTTGTAATCCGATATCCTGCTGCTGCAGTTTTTCCATAACCATTGCCTTAATATTCGCCTGAATTTCATTTTTTCCGTCTGTTAAAACACTGTCGACTTTATAACTTCCGATTACTGTACGGATACAACTTTGTGCCAGATTTTTCAAAATCAATTCCGGGTCTTCCGATGCATAGACTGCTTTTACCGGGTCGGATACTTTGTACTCTACGAAAAAGTCAACATCGATAAAATTGAAATCACTGGTAATCATAATGGCTTCCGATTCAATCGTTGAATTTGTATCCTGGTCGTATCCGATTGTAAAGCCCTGTATCGTCGTATTTACTTTCGTCACATTCTGAATAAACGGTATTTTAAAATGCAGACCGGATGTTGTAACGGCCTTTGCCTTTCCGAATGTTGTAAGAACTGCCTGTTCCTGTTCCCTAATCTGATAAGAACTCGAAAACAGTAACACAACAATAACAACAGCCAGTGCAGCAAATTTGAAAACTTTCAGAATATCTTTTGTTTCTCTTTGACGAATATGTTCCAATCCGTCATCTTTTCTTCCAAATCCCATCATTTTCTCCCTATTCTTTCGTTAGTTTTTGGTTTTACATATATTTCAGCCCATGCCGGAAGAAAACCGGCATGAATTGCAACACTTCGCGATATGGAATGAGATTCGCTTGTTCCGTAAAAAGGAAGTTTCCCCATCTCCCAAATCTTCTGCTTTATCAGAGAAGTCAGATATGTCGCAAGTCCTTCTCCTCTGTATTCCGACAACACATCAATTCCTATCTGCCGCACATACTCTCCGTCCAGACTGGCTCCTGCCATACCTTTCCTGTTGCCGTTCTCATCGACTGCCGCAACTGCCAGAAAATCAGGCTGTGTCTTCGAATAGCAAAGTGCATGATGAAAAATATTCGTTTCTTTCATAGCCGCTATCTCTTGTTCATCAAACCATTGTACCCGTTTCTCTTCCCGGATAAAAGGCGCATCTTCATCCGGCAGAAAATAAATATGCGTGTCGGCAATCTCATGATCATAATCTGAAAGAATACGGTCTATCAGCCGTAAATTTGGGAATTTGCAGAACCAGTCCGCAGATGCATCCTTAAACACTTCTTCACATCCGGCATAAATGCTCTCATCTGCCATCAGATATGCTTTTCCCATAAAGATAATTGCCCGAAAAAACAAATCCGTATCTGCCGCAATCCTTCCGCCCGGAATACTCTTTGACTTTGACAAGTAAATTTCTCCCGGTTTGATTTCCTTTGCTTCTTCCAAATTACAATCAAGTGCAAACTGCTTTTCTATTGTTTTTATTACTTCTTTTGAAATTCTCATTCTCTTATTATATACTATGCGGTAATTTCTTCAAACTGTGAATTATATAAAGATGCATAAAATCCGTTTTGTGCAATCAGCTGTTCATGATTTCCCTGTTCAATAATGTCGCCGTCCTTCATAACAAGAATCAAATCGGCATCTTTAATCGTGGAAAGTCTGTGTGCAATCACAAAACTGGTTCTTCCCTTCATTAAATTGTTCATCGCTTTCTGGATTCTGATTTCCGTTCTGGTATCTACATTACTGGTTGCCTCATCTAAAATCAGAATCTTATTGTCGGCAAGAATTGCCCTTGCAATCGTGAGCAGCTGTTTCTGTCCTGCAGACACATTGCTTGCATCTTCATTTAGTTCCATTTGATAACCGCCCGGCAATGTCTGAATAAAATGGTGGGCATGTGCCGCTTTTGCTGCCGCAATTACTTCTTCATCCGTTGCATCCAGTCTTCCGTAACGGATATTTTCCATAATGGTTCCCTTAAACAGCCACGTATCCTGTAAAACCATTCCGAAAATTTCCCGCAATTCACTTCTGTTAAAATCTCTTACATCATGTCCGTCTATCAAAATAGAGCCGGAATTCACATCATAGAAGCGCATCAATAATTTTACCATTGTCGTTTTTCCGGCACCTGTCGGTCCTACAATGGCAACAGTCTGGCCCGGTTTTACGTTACTGCAAAAATCATTGATAATAATCTTATCCGGATCATATCCAAAATGAACATTTTCAAATGTAACAGATCCTTCAATATCGGTAAGTTTTACCGGGTTTTGAACAGTCAGGTCTTCTTCCTCTTCCTCCAGAAATTCAAAAACTCTTTCTGCTGCCGCTGCCGTAGACTGAAGCATATTGGAAACCTGTGCAATCTGTGTAATCGGCTGTGTAAAATTCTTAACATACTGGATAAATGCCTGGATATCGCCGACTTCTATCGTGCCTCTGACAGCCAGAATACTTCCGCTTACCGCAACTGCAACATATCCCAGATTACCGACAAACATCATAATCGGCTGCATCAGTCCGGAGAAAAACTGAGATTTCCATGCAGAATCATATAATTTCTGATTGGTTGCATGAAATGTCTCAACGGTCTCTTCTTCTTTATTGAATGCCTTAATAATATTATGACCGCTGTAAACTTCTTCTACCTGACCGTTAATTTCTCCCAGATATTTCTGCTGGTCAATAAAGTATTTCTGTGATTTTTTGACTACCAGGGAAATCAGAGTTCCCGATATCGGCAAAATAACAATGGCAATTAACGTCATAATCGGAGAAATACTCAACATCATAATCAGGACTCCGATCATGGTCGTAAGGGATGTAATAAGTGTTGTAATACTTTGGTTTAAACTCTGCCCTAATGTATCAACATCATTTGTAATTCGGGAAAGAACTTCTCCGACAGTCTTACTTTCAAAATATTTCATCGGCATTCTGTTGATTTTCTCAGAAATCTCTTTTCGAAAACGATAACAGAGTTTCTGTGAAATATTCGTCATAATCATGCCCTGTGCAAATGAAAAGGCAGCACTGATACAGTATAAAGCCAAAAGAATTGTAAGAATTCTTCCGATAAATCCAAAATCGATTCCTCCGGTTCCCGCAACTTTTTTCATCAGGCCATTGAACAATTCCGTGGTTGCTTTACTTAGTACCTTGGGTCCGACAATGTTAAAGACTGTACCGCAGACTGCAAAAATCATGACAAACAGAATTCCGATTTTATAGTTTCCCATATAGCGAATCAATTTTGCGGTACTTCCTTTGAAGTCTTTTGCCTTTTCTCCCGGCATCATTCCTCCGCCCGGTCCGCCACCGTGGCCTCCCATCGGTCCTCTCCGTCTTGGCGGCATATGCTTCATGGATTTTGTTTCACTCATCCCTGTCTGCCTCCTTTCAGTTCTGCTTCCGATAACTGTGATTTTGCAATTTCCTGATATTCTTCACAGGAAGCCAGCAATTCTTCATGCGTACCGATTCCGGTAATTTTTCCCTCATCCAAAACTATAATTTTATCTGCATGGAGAATTGTGGAAATTCTTTGTGCCACAATGATGACCGTTGCATCTTTTGTTTTTTTACCAAGTGCTTTTCGCAGTGTAACATCCGTTTTATAGTCCAATGCGGAAAAACTGTCATCAAACAGATAAATCTTTGGATTGGTTGCAATTGCTCTGGCGATGGAAAGACGTTGCTTTTGTCCGCCCGAAACGTTCGTTCCGCCCTGCGCAATCTCACTTTCATATCCATCCGGCTTTTCTTTGATGAATTCCTCTGCCTGCGCAATTTCTGCTGCTTCCTTCATTGTTTCATCCGATATATCTTTTCCTCCGAATTTAATATTGGAAGAAATATTCCCTGAGAAAAGAACACCCTTTTGCGGAACATATCCAATCAGGGAATGTAACTTATGCTGACTAAGATCCCGGATATCTACTCCGTCAATGGTAATGGAACCGCCTGTTACATCATAAAATCTCGGAATCAGATGCAGCAATGTACTCTTTCCGCAGCCGGTACTTCCGATAATGGCTGTTGTCTGTCCGGGAAGTGCCGTAAAATTAAGATCACTTAACACATCCTCTTTTGCATTCGGATAGCGGAAATTTACATGATGGAAAGCAAGAACGCCCTTTTCCTCTTTCATCTTATCATCTGCAGTTTCTTTTTTATCAAAAATTGTTGCTTCTGTTTGAATAACTTCTTCAATTCTTCCTGCTGCAACACCTGCACGCGGAAGCATAACCGAAATCATGGAAAGCATCAGGAAAGACATGACAATCTGCATCGTATATGTCATAAATGCCATCATATCACCAACCTGCAGACTTCCCATATCAATATGTTTGGCACCGACCCATACAATCAATACCGTTATGCCGTTCATAATAAAAGTCATTAACGGCATCATTAAAGTCATGACTCTGTTTGTAAATAACTGCGTTTTCATCAAATCTTTATTAGCTTTGTCAAACCGCTGCTCTTCGAATTTTTCCCGGCTGAAAGCACGGATAACCGGTATACCTGTTAAGATTTCTCTGGAAACAAGATTCAATCTGTCAACTAAACCCTGCATCATTTTAAACTTAGGCATTGTAATATTGACAAGAATGGAAACAAGAAGAATAACCGTTCCAACGGCTACTGCGATAATCCAGCTCATACCCGTATTTGTCTGGGATACTTTAATAATTCCTCCGATTCCGAGAATCGGTGCATAAGCGACCATTCTAAGAAGCATCACGGAAACCATCTGTATCTGCTGAATATCGTTTGTGCTCCTGGTAATCAAAGATGCGGTAGAAAAACCGTCAATCTCTGCATTGGAAAAGGAAACCACCTTCGTAAATACACGATCTCGTAAATTTCTGCCGATTTTTGCAGCAGTACGGCTCGCAAGAAAACCGACCAGAATCGCGGCTGCGACCATCACAACAGAAAGCAGAAGCATCTGGGCACCCTTAATCAAAAGATACGTAATTTGTATTTTTCCCAAATCGATTCCGATTGCTTCGTATTCTTTCTGTACGAATAGAATCGCTTTCTGAGAAATCATCAAGTCACTTACCGTTTCCTGCCCATTCTGTGAGGAAAAAGCAGCCATCGATTTACTAAAAAGTTCATCCAGATTTTCAAGATCCTCTTTTTTATTTGTATTTCTGATATAGATTCCCTCTTCCTTCACATCATAACAGGATTCCACATATCCGATTTCTTCCTGTGACATGAACTGTTCAAGGGCATTCAGTGTTTCGTTTCTGACTTCAAAAAAGGCAGCATTTTCAACACCGGACTGTTGTATTCCGACATCCACAATATCCGATGTAAACTGCGGAAGTGCCAAATCACAGTATGCCTGTAAAATCAAAAGAAGTATAATGAAAAGGACTTCCAATTTTGATTCTTTAAAATTCTTGAATAATTTAATCATCCCATTCTCCTTACCATCTATTAACAATTTTTTATGTTAATAACTTATAAAATAAACGTCAATAAACATTTTCTAAAAAAATTTTAAATATCTATAATAAACGATTACTTTTCTTCTGTTTTGCGTTATAATTTCAAATAGTTTTACAGAAAGGTGTTTTTGTAATGGTTTTCTCAAGCCTGACATTTTTATTCCGTTTTTTACCGATTTTTTTATCGGTTTATTATATTCTTCCTCCAAGATACCGCAACATCTGTCTCTTTATCGGAAGCATTTTTTTCTATGCTTTCGGAGAACCGGTCTATGTATTTTTAATTATCTGTTCCCTGCTTTTTAATTATGCGATTGCAAGACTGATGGATTCTTTTTCGGACAAACCGGTGCCAAGAACAATGTTGTTTTTGTTTGCGCTTTTCATTAATTTCGGTAACCTGATATTCTTTAAGTACACCGGATTTTTTCTGGAAAACATTAATGCGCTCCATGTGCTGTTTTCACCAAGTGCCAAACCTCTTTTTCCTTATATAGAAACGGGGCTTCCCCTTGGAATCAGTTTTTATACGTTTCAGATTGTTTCTTATATTGTTGACATCTATCGGAAAAGTTACCACAGTGAAAAAAATATCCTGCATATCGGTGTTTATCTGTGCATGTTTCCACAGTTAATTGCCGGCCCTATTATTACCTATTCCGAAATTTCAGATGAGATTAAGAAACGTTCTTATTCCGGGTATCATTTTGAACATGGTCTTCAGATTTTTATTCTGGGACTCGGCAGCAAAGTCATTCTTGCCAATCGAATCGGTATCCTATGGCATTCCATACAGACAATCGGATATGACAGTCTGACCATGCCGCTTGCATGGCTGGGTGCGATTGCATATTCGTTTCAACTATATTTTGATTTTTACGGATATTCATTGATGGCAATGGGACTTGGTAAAATGCTTGGATTTACCATTCCGAAAAACTTTGATCATCCTTATCTGTCTTTATCTATGACGGAATTTTTCAGAAGATGGCATATTACGTTGGGAAAATGGTTTCGGGAATATGTTTACATACCGCTTGGCGGCAATCGCAAAGGAACTGCTATTACGATAAGAAACCTTTTGTTTGTATGGTTTCTAACCGGTTTCTGGCATGGCGCGTCCTGGAATTTTATTTTATGGGGAATGTCTGTCGCTTTTTTGATTTTACTTGAAAAACTGTTTTTGGGTAAATATTTGAAAAAACATCGGATTATTTCCGTTATTTACATGATTTTACTTGTTCCGTCAAGTTGGATGCTTTTTGCCATCAATAACCTGTCGGACATCCGGATTTATTTTTCAAAATTGTTTTCTTTCCATTTGGAAAACCAGGTTCTTAACTTAACCGATTTTCTATATTATTTGAAAACATACGGACTGCTGCTCTTATGTTGTTTCCTTTGTATGACATATCTGCCGGACCGGCTGTTCCATCAATTTCGAAAAAAGCCTGTGGGAATTATCGCTATTCTCCTGATTTTCTGGTTATCCGTATATTTTCTTGCAAGCTCAATTAATAATCCGTTTTTATATTTTCGTTTTTAGGAGTTTTTCATGAAACAGCAAAAAAATAATATGCCAACCTTTTGGCTTATTATCGTCTCAACCATGTTACTTACCATAGTAACCGGAATTTATCGGGAAACAGCATATTCTTCTTACAAGATTGATATAGAAAAAGAACCCCTGCTCACTGTTCTGATGCAGGGATTCTCAGACCGGATTTTTCCCTGGAGCAACAGCAGAAATGACACTGCAGAAGTAATTACGAAAGTCCCCGATATAAACGAAATCTTGAGTGAAACATTAAAAGACGAAACAGTTTCTTCCGATACGGTTTCCTCTGATACGCTTACTTATTCTTTTTCCACAGTCGATGCTTCCTATTTTGATGATGCATTATTTATCGGCGATTCACGAACAGTAGGCTTAAATGACTATTCAAATCTGAAAAATGCTACTTTTTACGCCAAAGTTTCTTCTACGATTTACAACATCATGGAAGATCCGATAATCACCGCAGAGCCTTCTGAAATTCCGTATTACGGTTCGCGTGAAATTTCTATTACGCAGGCTCTAAGTAAAAAGCAGTTTCATAAAATATATATTATGGTCGGAATCAATGAATTGGGAACCGGTACTGTGGATACCTATTTTGAAAAGTTTAAAGAAGTGGTGGAAACCATTCAGACTCTGCAGCCGGATTCCATCATCTTTATCGAATCCATCATGCATGTTACAACAGAAAAGTCAAACAGTGATGCGATATATAACAATCAGAATATCAATGAACGGAATGAAAAATTAAAAACACTTGCCGATAACCAAAATGTTTTTTATCTTGATATCAATGAAGTCTTAGATGACGATACAGGCGGACTCAATCCTGAATATACTTTTGATTCTGTCCACCTAAAAGCTTCCAAATATACTCTCTGGGAAGATTATCTTTTGGCACACGGTATTCAAAAATAGCCGAATTCTAAAATTCGGCTATTTCATATAAATACGCATTTCCTTTTTTTCCGATGCGTTTTACAATCTGCAAGTCATAAAGAATATTTAGCGTTACATTCGCAAGGCTTTTATTGATGTGAACCTCTTTTGCAAACTGTATACTCGTAAACGGCTCCGATAAATCGGGCGGAAGAAGCTGCATATAATCTTTAGGACAGGAAAGTATCGTTTCCTGTGTCAGGTTTGTCGGAATTCTGTCATAACGACTGCTGCCCTTTTTTCGATTCTCACTCCAGCCGTTTAACAGGCGATATTCTTCCATATCCATCAACACTAATATAATCGTTAAATTCTTTTCTTTTAAATACGGTTTAATCTTATATAGTTCCGGAAATGCCTGATAGACATTTCCTTTTTTGGGAGACTTACGTTTCTTAGACAACTCTCCTGTCTCTTCATCAATCCAGATCAGCCATTTCGTATCCGGAATCGGCAGTACCACCGTTACCGGATATATCGGAAGAAAACGTTTCAGTTTTTCCCGTACTTTATCAAAATTTCTCGTCTGGATTTCAATGATTTCCGTTCCGGTAAAGATATCTGCATATAATCCTTCTATCGGTATTTCCTGTTTATCTTCATCCGGCTCATAATAATTTTTTAGAACCGCATGAACCGTCTTTTCCGACAATGTCCCAATCTGTCTGCGCTGTCTTTCCTTTCCGATTACCTTTTTTTTTGCTTTTTCAAATCTTTCTATATCTTGTTCCATGTAGTTTTTCTCACATAATTAGTAGAATGCGATATTCAAATCCACGCTTCCTTTAATGCCATCCACATTACCGGTTGCCGTATACTGCCATACGCGGTATTGATACGGATAATGAATCGGATAGCGATAATATGCAAACCATTTATCATAGTCTTCGAGCTGTTCTAAATCAAGCATCAGCATCATACTTTTTAGATTTCCGTAAATCATCGGCTCACGTCCTGCTTCTTTGATGCGGTTACAAAAAGCAATTACATTCTTAGTACGCTCCTCTACCGTCAAATCTTTTGTCCTGGAATCCGACTTAGATGCCGATTCCTCTACATCCAGTACAATCGGAAGGTCTATCTGATAATCGCGGATATTCTCCAAAATGTAATCTGCCTCTTCCACAGCCTCTTTTTCGGAAATTGCCTCCGTAAAGAAATATACACCGGCATCAATTCCTGCTTCATTGCAGCCCTCAATGTTTTCTTCATATTTCTCATCCGTAACAATTTTTCCGCTGCCGTATCCCCGATATCCCAAACGGATATAGGCAAATTCCACACCGTCTTTTGCTACTTTATCCCATTTAATATCCCCTTGAAATTTTGATACATCAATTCCTTTTTTGGAAACTACTTCCTCATCTACGCTGTAAGCTGCTTCTCCTTCATATTTTCCGGTTTCTTCGTTTTTCTCCGGAAAGGTAAAATTCTCAATCGCATAATCATTCTTTTTCAGTTCCGGAAGAATGTTAAAGAAATAATATCTTCCGCTTTCCGGAACCACAATCTTTTCCGGGTACAGTGTTTCCAACATCGCAAGCGTTCCGTCTCCGTTTTCCATCATAGTCTGGATGGTTGTCAGATACTCTTGCGATACTTCTTCTTTTGCATCCTCTGCCAGAGCCGTAGCTTCTTCTTTTGTCAGATAACCGCCCGCTTTTATTTCTTCTTCCAAAACGGCTTTCTGATTCATCGCCTCGATTACCCGATTCTGTTCTTCTTTATATATGGACATCAAGTAAATACAACATCCTGCCAGAATAATGAGCAGCAGTGTCATCATAAATGTAATGAAATTTCTTATTCTTCGTTTTCTTTTGATTCTTTTGCGTCTTTCTTCTCTCGTTACTTCCATCTTTTCATTCCTAACTGATTTTTTTTGATTCCTATATTCTATCATACTCATCTGCCTGTCACAACACAAGGAAGTTGCCCGAAATTTTCCAAAACTTTATTGACAATATTTTATGAAAATGCTTTTATTAATTTATAGAACATACCATTTTCCAAAATCGGGAAATACTATATCTAAATGTTAAAGAAAGGATGATGTTTATATGAATACTTCTGTTTTACGTAATCTCTCTTATGGCGTTTATGTCATTTCTACGCTTGACGGCGATCGGTTTACCGGATGTGTCGCAAACAGCGCAATGCAAATTACATCTTCTCCCGTAACCGTTGCACTTAGTATGAATCACGATAATTATACACATAGCTGCATCGAAAAAACGGGGAAATTTGCAATTTCCATTCTTTCCGTTAATACAGACCCTTCCATTATCGGAAAATTCGGTTACTATTCCGGAAAAGACACTGACAAATTTGAAAATATTTCTTATGAAGTAAAAGAGGGCATTCCCGTTTTAAATGATTCCTGTGGATATCTTGTGTTTAAGGTAATCAATAAAGTGGATACCTCAACACACACAATTTTTATCGGGGAAATGATTGACGGAGATGTGAAAAAGGATGAGATTCCGATGACTTATTCCTATTATCACAAAGTTATTAAAGGAAGCAGCCCGAAAAATGCACCAACTTATATAGCAGAAGAATAAATGGAATTGAAAAGGCTATCCACTGATTTTCGTGGGTAGCCTTTAAATTATCTTGTTGTATCATTCCTCTTTTTCCGTCTTATAAAGGAATGCCTGGCTGTCTCGTTTTGCTTCTCCTTTATCTTCTTTTGCATAAAGAAGCTTCAAAATAATCGGCGTTGTAATAGAAGAAACGATAATCAGCAGAATAACAGATGTAAAGTACACCGGAGAAAGCAGTCCGACCGAAAGTCCTTTCTGGGATACAATCAAGGCAACTTCTCCTCTTGTCATCATTCCGACTCCGATTTTCAACGAATCATTTGTAGAGAATCTGCATGCTTTTGCCGTTAATCCGCATCCGATTATTTTACAAAGCAGTGCAACCGCAACAAAAGCAAGGGAATACAGGAGGATTTCTCCGTTTATTCCGTCTATATTTGTTTTTAATCCGATACTTGCAAAAAATACGGGACCGAAGAACATATAAGAATTCGTATCCATTTTTTCTGCAATATATTCCGAATCTCTGATGGAACAAAGAATAATTCCGGCTACATAGGCGCCTGTAATGTCTGCAATTCCAAAATATGTTTCGGCAATGTAGGAAAGTGCAAGGCAATACGCAAGACCGGCAATCGGAATTCTTCTGGTATGCGGATACCTGTTATCAAGCCATTTGAAGACTTTATAGGAAATATATCCGACAATCACTGCCAAAATAAAGAAAAGAATTGTATTTAACACAACTTTTCCGGGATTGGAATCCGGGTTCTTAAATCCGATTACAAAAGTCAATACAACAATACCAATGACATCATCAATAATGGCTGCACTTAGGATAGTCGTTCCGACACGACCTTTTAGTTTTCCCATTTCACGAAGTGACTGAACCGTAATGCTGACAGAAGTAGCTGTCATGATAACGCCCATAAATAGCGCCGTATAAAACTTTTCGGAACCCCAAGGTGCTGCTCCGTAAAATCCCATATATAATAACGTACCACCGACTAACGGTACGAAAACGCCGGCACAGGCAATTAAGAATGCAATTGGTCCTGTTTTTAACAGTTCCTTTAAATCTGTCTCGAGTCCTGCGGAAAACATCAAAAGAATAACGCCGATTTCTGCCATTTGGGAAAGAAACTCACTTTGTGCAACCCATCCAAGCACGCATGGTCCGATAAGCAGTCCGGCAATAATCTCTCCGACAACCTGAGGCGCTTTACATTTTCTTGCAAGAATTCCCATTGCTTTTGCTGCAATTACAATAATCGCAAGATCTTTTAATATACTAAGAGAATCCATTTTTACCCCTCCTGTCTTAACACCAGTTACTGATTGTAGCACAATCTAAAGAAAGAAACAATATCAACTGATTCCGTTTAATTCCTGATAAAGGTCTTTGGCAAAACTGTCTGTCATACCACAAATATAATCAGTTACCAGCAGAAGACGAAGATATAATTTTTCCTGTTCTGATTTTTCTTTTGAAAAATAATGATAAATCCGTTTATAATCCTGTGAAATTAACGTCATCAATTTTTGTTGTACTGCCGTCAGTTCTTTATCCGTATCATAATAAATAACCGCATCGATAAATTTATCTAATAAGAAATTAAAAATCGTCTCTGCCGCAATTTCCAGTTTAAAAATCGGTTTGGATGTAAATGCATAACGATATGCAATATCACCTAAAGCTTTCATCATTGTATAAACCGGCGTTTCAAAAAAGAGATCTTTTCTGTAAGTTCCTTCCATAATCGCTTCATAATGATTCACAAAACTGTCCGAAGCCGCAAAAAGCATATTTCCCTGAATACTTACCACCCAGTTTTGTACGGCATAGATATCCGGCTGTTCGTATTTACATTTTACTGCTTTGTCGTATTTATGTTCCAATATGGAAACCATTTTAAAATACAAACTGTCCGGTTGTTCATTAAGTCCCGCTGCTTTTAATTCTTCTAAGAGTTTTTCATAAGAAATACATCCCTTTTTTACAGCATCCTCGATATCTGCAGTTTTATAAGCAATATCATCTGCCGCTTCCAAAAGATAAGTAAGGGGATGTCTGTTTCCATTTGTTCCGAGAGAAGTTTCTATATTTTCAAACGTATCTCGATCGGCATAAAAGTATCCCATCTTCTTTGTTTTGATATCTCCGCTCTCTTTATTGATTTCCAAAGAGGAAACAGGATATTTGATAATGGTTCCAAGAAGTGCCTTTGTCAGATTCATTCCATGCTCATCCACCAAAAAATGCAATTTAGATACAACACGCAAAGCCTGTGTATTTCCTTCAAAATGATAAAAATCCTGTATCATCTGCGGTTTTAATACTTCTGTAAGCGGCTGTCCGTTAAACTCTATTTTTTCTAAGTTTCTTTTAAACCAGTCTTGTATTGCTGTCTCTCCAAAATGTCCGAACGGAGGATTTCCAATATCATGAATCAATCCGGCACATTGTAAAATTGCACATATATCTTCTTTCTTCTGCATGTCAAAAGAAGAATCTGTTTTCTCCCGAATAATTTTTTCGCCGACATTCTGTGCCAATGATTTTGCAAAAGAAGATACTTCCAGGGAGTGTGTCAGCCTGGTACGGATATAATCACTTTTATCCAGCGGAAATACCTGTGTTTTATCCTGCAGACGTCGAAAAGAAGCACTCCCGATAATACGGTGATAGTCTTTTTCAAATTCGGTTCTTAAATCTCTTGAAGTTGTACTTTTCTGATAACTTCTGATTCTGTCTCCGGACAAAAGCTGCTCCCAGTTCATCATATTTTTTCTTCCTTTCCGTAATTTTACTTCCTCTTAATCATATGTATAATTGATAAAGATGGCAAGGAATTTTTTAGTCCGTAAAAAGTTTTCAGGCACTTGTAATAATGATTACAAGTGCCTGATTTCTATTAAATAATAAGAGGGTTATTTAATATCCTTTTTTAAGATTCCAAGAAGTACACATCCGACTACGGAACCAACTAATAATGAGAGTAAGTAGAATAACGGAGAACCTACTGTAGGGAATACGAAAATTCCGCCATGAGGTGCCATTAATGTACAATTAAATGCCATTGATATTCCACCTGCTACCGCTGAACCTACGACACATGCCGGGATTACATGGAGCGGATCGGATGCTGCAAACGGAATTGCACCTTCTGTAATGAAAGATAATCCCATAATAAAGTTTGTCGGTCCTGCTTTTCTTTCTTCTTCCGTAAATTTGTTTTTAAAGAAGATAGTTGCAAGTGCAATTGCGATAGGAGGAACCATACCACCGATCATAACTGCTGCCATAATATTATAGTTTCCTGCTGCGATAGAAGCTGTTCCGAATACATAAGCCGCTTTATTAACCGGGCCACCCATATCCACAGACATCATTCCTGCTAATAATAAGCCGAGTAAAATTGCGCTGGCTCCGTTTAATCCGTTTAAGCCGTTGTTTACTAATGTATTCAGTGCACCAATCGGAGGCTCTACAATATATGTCATTATCAATCCGATTAATAGAATACCGATAAGCGGATATAAAAGAACCGGTTTTAATCCATCGAGACTCTTAGGAAGTTTATCAAATACTTTTCTTAAGAAACGTACCAGATATCCTGCGATGAAACCTGCTAATAATGCACCAAGGAAACCGGATGTTCCGTTTGCTGCGATTGCACCGCCGACAAATCCGACTGCAAGACCGGGTCTGTCTGCAATACTCATTGCAATGAATCCCGCAAGAATCGGAAGCATAAATCCGAATGCTGTACCGCCGATTCCTTTAAAAATTGCTGCAAGCGGTGTGATTGTTCCGAAGTTACCTCTTTCTTCCATCGGAAGAGAATTTAAGTCAATTGAAAATCCATCAATTAGGAAAGCAAGTGCAATTAAAATACCACCACCTACTACGAAAGGAAGCATATGAGAAACACCACTCATCAAGTGCTTATAAATCTGATGTCCGATGCTGTCTTTTCCTTCCTCATCAGCTGTTTTTGAAACTTCTCCTTTTGCCTGATAAATAGGTACTTTTCCGGAAATTGCTCTGTTTAATAAATCTTCTGCTTTGCTGATTCCGTCTGCTACTTTACACTGAATTACCGGTTTTCCTGCAAAACGATCCATCGGTACCTGCGTATCTGCTGCAACAATAATGCAATCAGCCTCTGCAATTTCTGCACTGGTAAGTACATTCTTTGCTCCCCCTGAACCTCTTGTTTCTACTTTGATTTTACATCCCAATTCTTTTGCCTTTTTCTCAAGAGATTCTGCTGCCATATACGTATGCGCGATTCCTGTCGGGCATCCGGTTACGGCAAGAATAAATTTCTCGTCTCTTTCATTTTTTGCCATGGTTTTTTCCCCATCCCTTTCTGCTTCTGCTTTGTCTATAATTTCCAAAAACTCATCTACACTTTCTGCATTCTTAAGAGCTTTTGTAAATTTCTCATCCATAAGAAGAACGGACAACTTACTTAAAACATCAAGATGTACATTATCTTCCGTATTTGGTGCAGCGATTAAGAAAATTAAATGAACTTTTCCGCCGTCAAGAGCGTCAAATTCCACACCGTCTTTTACAACCATCGCTGCAAGTCCCGGACGTGTTACTGCGTCTGACTTACAATGCGGAATTGCAATCCCATCACCAATACCTGTAGATCCTTCTTCTTCCCTTGCATAAACTCCTTTTCTGTAAGTTTCTGCATCATTGATTTTTCCGCTCTTAACCATTAAATCTACCATTTTGTCAAGAGTTTCTCTTTTACTGCTTGCAGTCCCGTTCAAATCAATGCTTTCTACCGCCAAAAGATCTCTGATTTTCATGTTACTTCCTCCTCCTCTTTAATCTATAATCAGATCCTTATTATTATCCAATAAAGCGGTTACTTCCGCTTTTGTAGCAAGTTCTTCGGAAAATGCAGAAGCACTTCCTGTGCAGACACCCATTTTAAAAGCATCAATATAGTTACCGGATTTGAGGTATCCTGCTATGAATCCTGCCACCATGGAATCTCCTGCTCCGACGGAATTTTTTAATTTACCTTCCGGTGCTCTGGCTTTTAAAACAGTTCCATCTTCTGCAACCAATACGGCTCCTTTTCCGGCCATGGAAACCAAAACATTTCTGGCTCCTTTTTCCTGTAATTTTTTAGCATATAGAATAACATCTTCTTTTCGGTCAATCTTAACTCCGAAAATTTCTCCCAACTCGTGATTATTTGGTTTAATTAAGAAAGGACGATATTGTAATACATTTAGCAAAAGATAATTGGTAGCATCCACTACAATTTTTAAATCTTTATCTTTTAAATAATCCATAATATCCATGTATAAAGATTTTGGCATTGCATCAGGAATGCTTCCTGCAAGTACAAGAATGTCTCCGTCTTTCAATAGATCTAACTTTTGATACAACTTTTGAATATCGGATTCTTGAATAACCGGTCCCTGTCCGTTAATTTCTGTTTCTTCATCCGATCTTAATTTTACATTTATGCGGGAAATTCCTTTACCAACAGAAATAAAATCTGTGGAAACTCCCCTTTCTTTTAACAGACTTTGTAATTTTTCTCCCGTAAATCCTGCTAAAAAGCCAAGTGCGGTATTTTCATAACCAAGATTTTTGAGGACCATCGATACATTGATGCCTTTTCCGCCAGGGAAAATTTTTTCATCTTTTGTGCGATTTACTATACCGCAGGAAAAAGCATCAACTGTAACGATGTAATCTAATGAGGGGTTCAAAGTTACTGTGTATATCATTTTAATTCCTTCTTTCAAATATCCATTACATTTTTGTATTTACGATAAGAGTTTTGAGATAATTTTGTCGTAATAACAGAAGCACTTTCAAAGGATGCAAATGTTACACTTGAAATTTTGTTAAACTTACTGTCATCTGCCAGTACATAACATTCTTTACAATTTTCCATAGCTTTTCTTTTTACCATGGCTTCCTTTACTTCCGGAGTGGAAAAACCACGTTGTACGCTGATACCGTTTGCTCCAAAAAAGCCTTTTGTAAAATTGTATTTTTCCAATGTCGAAACTGCTTCTTCTCCGACAATTGCTTCTGTAATCGCTTTAAATTCTCCGCCGAGCAGATATACTGTATTGCCGCGTTCTGCCAGCCTTTTTGCATGTGTAATCGCATTTGTTACAAATATAGCCTGATTTTTATTGATATAATCAATCATCAGTTCCGTAGTTGTTCCGGCATCGATATATACAAAATCACCTTTTTCAATTAGTCCTGCCGCATATTTTGCAATTTTAATTTTTTCATCTTTATTCTTTTCTTTGCGATTCATAACTTCATCATCGCGTGTACTGTATACGGAATTTCTTGAAACCGCACCACCAAATACTTTTGTTAATTGACCGCTTGCATCCAGAGTATTTAAATCTCTTCGTATTGTAGATTCCGATGCATTGAGTTCTGTCATCAACTGCTGGACAGTTACGCTTCCCATGCTTTCCAGCATTGATAAAATTTTTGCAAATCGTTCTTCTGTCAGCATTTTTCCCCTCCGTGCTTTTATGAATCTATTTGCTAACTGTTAAATTAATTGTAGAGCCAAAAACCGTCAAAGTCAATCATAAACGGTCAAAATCATTCACAATAATTCATTTCTGAAATTGGAAGATTTTCACAAAAAATCAGCGGGAGCTACTAAAACTCCCGCTGATTCCTATCACTTAATTATTCTTCTTCCGTTTTTAGAACATCTTCAAGTTCTTCATTACCGTCTGATACTTTTTCTCTTACTTTTGCAATCTTGGCAACTTTTACGTTATCATTCAGATTAATCATCTTCACTCCGGAAGTAATTCTTCCCAGTGTAGAAATATCTTCCATACGAAGCTGGATAATAATGCCTTCCGTAGTAATCATCATAATCTCATGATCATCATTCACTGCCTTAACACCAACAACATATCCAGTTTTTTCTGTTACTTTGTAACATTTTACTCCTTTGCCGCCACGTCTTTGTATCGTAAATTCATTCAGATATGTCCGTTTTCCCATACCGTTTTCCGATACAATCAGAAGAGAATCACCTTGGTGATCAAGCTGCATTCCGACGATTTCATCTCCATCGGAAAGATTCATACCTATTACACCCATTGAAATTCTTCCGGTAGCCCTGACATCCGTTTCTTTAAAGCGGATACACATACCATGTTTTGTAACCAGGAATATTTCCGTATCTTTATCTGTTGTTTTAACTTCAATCAGTTCATCATCTTCCCGAAGATTAATAGCAGCAAGTCCTTTTTTCCGTACATTGCTGTATTCCATTACAGAAGTCTTTTTTACAATACCTTTCTTCGTTACCATGAAAAGATTTTTATTTTCTTCATAGTCTTTAATCGGAATGATGGCGGAAATCTTTTCACCCGGATTTAGATGCAATAAATTAATAATTGCAGTTCCTCTTGCTGTACGGCCCGCCTCCGGAATTTCATATGCTTTCATACGATAAACTCTTCCGAAGTTTGTAAAGAACATAACATAATGATGTGTTGCCGTCATTAAAAGATCTTCAATATAATCTTCCGCAATTGTCTGCATTCCTTTTATGCCTTTACCGCCACGGTTTTGTGATCTGAAATTATCGACAGTCATTCTTTTGATATATCCGAGGCTTGTCATTGCAATTACGGTATTTTCATTTGGTATCATGTCTTCCATTGTGATATCAAACTCATCAAATCCAATCTGACTCTTTCTATCATCCCCATATTTATCGGAGATTTCTGTGATTTCATCTTTAATCACACCAAGCAACAGTTTTTCATCTGCAAGGATTGCTTTTAACTCAGCAATTTTTTTAATCAGTTCCTGATGCTCATTTTCAATTTTTTCACTTTCTAAGCCTGTTAATGAACGAAGTCTCATATCGGCTATTGCCTGTGCCTGAACTTCACTAAGTCCGAATCGTTCCATCAAACGCTCTTTTGCAATTTGTGTCGTTTTGGAACTTCTCATAATATGGATGACTTCATCAATATTATCAAGTGCAATTAATAAACCCTGTAAAATATGATCTCTCTCTTCTGCTTTATTCAAATCATATTTCGTTCTTCTTGTTACAACTTCTTCCTGATGTTTTAAATAATAAACCAGCATGTCCAGAAGATTCATAATCTTCGGTTCATTATTTACGAGCGCAAGCATAATAACACCAAAAGTATCCTGAAGCTGTGTATGTTTATATAATTGATTCAGAATTACATTTGCATTTGCATCACGGCGTAATTCCACAACAACACGCATACCTTCTCTATCGGATTCATCACGAAGATCTGTAATTCCGTCAATTTTCTTTTCCTTATGGAGTTCTGCAATTTTTTCAATTAATTTTGCTTTATTTACAAGATAAGGAAGTTCCGTAATAATAATTTGCGTTTTACCGTTCGGAAGTGTTTCAATATTTGTTACACCTCTTACTCTGACTTTTCCGCGTCCTGTTCGGTATGCTTCCTCACTTCCTTTGGTTCCTAAAATAATACCGCCTGTCGGAAAATCAGGTGCTTTTACCAAAGATAAAATTTCTTCAATCTGCGTATCCCTGTTTTCTTCAACACGGTTATCAATAATTTTAACAACGGCACTGATTACTTCTCTTAAATTATGAGGAGGAATATTGGTAGCCATACCAACGGCAATACCTGTCGTACCGTAAACCAAAATATTCGGAAAACGACTCGGAAGTACAACCGGCTCTTTTTCGGTTTCATCAAAGTTTGGTACAAAATCAACAGTATCCTTATTGATATCCGCAATCATTTCCATGGAAATCTTGGAAAGTCTTGCTTCCGTATAACGCATAGCAGCTGCACCGTCACCGTCTACGGAACCGAAATTTCCGTGGCCGTCTACAAGCGGATAATGCATAGACCATTCCTGAGCCATATTAACCAAAGCTCCGTAAATGGAACTATCACCATGGGGATGATACTTACCCATTGTATCACCGACAATACGTGCACATTTACGATGCGGTTTGTCAGGTCCGTTATTTAATTCAATCATGGAATATAAAACACGACGTTGAACAGGTTTTAAACCATCCCTTACATCCGGTAATGCACGTGAAGCGATAACACTCATTGCATAATCTATATAGGAATTTTCCATGGTTTTTTTCAAGTCAACATGTTTGACATTGTCAAAAATTTGATCATCCATTTTATGATTTCCTTCCCATTAAATATCGAGATTCTTTACATATTTTGCATTTTCTTCAATAAACTCACGTCTGGGTTCTACTTTATCACCCATCAGAGTCGTAAAAGTAACATCCAGTTCGGATTCTGCATCTTCATCCATCATAACACGCAGAAGAACTCTTTTTTCCGGATCCATGGTTGTTTCCCAAAGCTGTTGTGCATCCATTTCTCCAAGTCCTTTGTAACGCTGAATTTTATTATTCTGATCACGTCCGACTTCCTGCAGAATCTTAGCAAGTTCATCATCACTGTATGCATACCAGACTTGTTTATTCTTTTCCAGTTTATATAGAGGGGGCTGTGCAAGATATACATATCCCTGTTTGATTAGTTCCGGCATAAAACGATAGAAAAATGTTAAAAGTAAAGTAGCAATATGAGCACCATCAACATCCGCATCGGTCATAATAATGATTTTGTGATAACGAAGTTTTGAAATATCAAAATCTTCATGAATACCGGTACCGAATGCCGTAATCATAGCTTTTATTTCAGCATTTCCCAAAATCTTATCCAGTCTTGCCTTTTCTACATTCAAAATTTTACCACGCAACGGTAAAATTGCCTGCGTTGCACGACTTCTTGCCGTTTTTGCACTTCCTCCGGCGGAATCTCCCTCTACAATATAAATTTCACAATTTTCCGGATTTTTATCGGAACAATCGGCAAGTTTTCCGGGAAGGGACATTCCTTCCAATGCCGTTTTTCTTCTGGTAAGGTCTCTTGCTTTTCTTGCTGCATCTCTTGCCCGCTGTGCCAAAATTGATTTTTCGCAAATTGTTTTTGCAACAGCCGGATTTTGTTCTAAGAAGTAAGTAAGTTGTTCACTGACAATGCTTTCTACGGCACCTCTTGCTTCAGAATTTCCCAGTTTTTGTTTTGTCTGACCTTCAAACTGCGGATCTCCTATTTTTACACTGATTATTGCCGTAAGACCTTCTCTGATATCTTCTCCGGAAAGATTTGCATCACTGTCTTTTAAAATTTTATTTGTTCTTGCATAATCATTAAATGTTTTCGTAATTGCATTTCTAAATCCGACAAGATGTGTACCACCTTCCGGAGTTGTAATATTATTTACGAAACTATATACATTTTCGGTATAAGAATCATTATGCTGGAAAGCTACTTCCACATAAACACCGTTTTTTGTTCCCTCAAAATAAAGAATATTTTCATAAAGAGCTGTTTTACTTTTATTCAGATAAGTAACAAATTCTTTAATACCGCCTTCATAATGAAATTCTTTTACTCTCGGTTTTTTATTACCCTCTTCGTCTTTTTCACGGTCATCTTTTAAGATTATTTTTAAACCTTTTGTTAAAAATGCCATCTCTCGAAGACGTTGTTTTAAGGTATCAAAATCATAAACGGTTTCTTCAAAAATTGTTCCATCCGGCTTAAAATCAACTCTCGTTCCGGTTTTACCCTGTTCACATTCTCCGACAACTTTCAGAGGATACATAACATGTCCTCTTTCATAACGCTGTTTATAAATTTTTCCTTCACTAAAAATCTGAACTTCCAGCCAATCGGAAAGAGCATTTACAACTGATGCACCAACACCATGAAGACCACCGGATACTTTATACCCGCCACCGCCGAATTTACCGCCGGCATGAAGAATGGTAAATACTACTTCAACGGCAGGTTTACCGGCTTTATGATTAATACCGGTAGGAATACCACGACCATTATCAATTACGGTTATTGAATTATCTTCATTAATTGTAACTTCTATTGTATTACAAAATCCTGCCAATGCTTCATCTACTGAGTTATCCACAATTTCATACACAAGATGATGCAGACCTCTGATAGAAGTACTTCCAATATACATACCCGGTCTTTTTCTGACTGCTTCAAGACCTTCCAAAATCTGTATTTGATCCGCTCCGTATTCCGCGTTCATGGTTAATTCCTCCATTATTTATTTCCGGCTTCTGTTACTGTTCCGTTTATTACTTTGAATACTTTATTAATTTCAAAACGATGATTTACAAATTCATCCAGACCGGTACACGTTATAATTGTCTGAATATCACCAATACTGTTTAATAAATAATTCTGACGGTTACTGTCAAGTTCCGATAAAACATCATCCAATAATAATACCGGTGTATCTTTTGTAATTTTACGCACAAGTTCTATTTCGGATAGTTTTAAAGAAAGTGCTGCGGTTCTTTGTTGTCCCTGGGAACCATACTTACGAATATCTAACTCTTTTTCTTCTCCTTTTTTGGAAACCATAAAAGAGATATCATCTCTGTGCGGGCCTACCGTAGTCTGTTTTAACCGAATATCTCTTTCTTGATTTTTAAAGAGTTCTTCTTCATATTTTTCAATTGTTATATCGGGTTCATATTGTATTCTTAAAATTTCCTTTTCTCCCGATAAATTCTTATGTATGTCATAAATAATTCGATTAATCTGCTCTATAAATTGAATTCTTCTTTCGATAATCTTGCTTCCGTATGAAACAAGCTGGGAATCCCAAATTGTAAGAGTATCCCGTAAAGAAGGATTCATATACATATCTTTTAATAATTTATTTCTCTGATTTACAATTCTATTATAATGATTAAGATTATAAAGATAAAAATTATCAAGTTGACATAATTCCATATCTATAAATCTTCTTCTTTCGGCCGGACCGTTTTTAATAATACTTAAATCTTCCGGTGAAAAGAAAACAACATTTAATAAACCAAGAAGTTCCGCTGCTTTTTTTATTTTATTACCATCTATTGCAATCCCTTTTGATTTATTTTTTCTAAGATGCATATCGACTCTTGTTTCGATACCATCTTTATTCAGATATGTCCTGATATGAGATTCTTCTTTATCAAAATTTATAATATCTTTATCTTTAGCACCTTTATGAGATTTTGTTGTAGCAGAAACATAGATTGCTTCAAGGATATTTGTCTTTCCCTGGGCATTATCACCATACAAAATATTGGTACCCTTATCAAAAGTGATATCAAGAGAATCATAATTTCGAAAATCAGAAAGTTCTAATGATTGAATGATCATATGCTACCTATTTTTCTATTTTAATCTGTTTATTTTCAAATTCTACAAGATCGCCTTCAACAAGTTTTTTACCACGTTGCAATTCTACAACACCGTTAACTTTTACAAGTCCGTTCTGAATTACAAATTTTGCATCAACACCTGAATCTACAAATCCGGCAGCTTTTAATGCCTGACCGAGTTTAATATATTCATCTCTTAATTTTATAATTTCCATAAAAACACCTGACTTAACTTACTGTTGTAAAGTTTACCGGAAGAATCAGATAAATGTAATTATTTTCGTCATCTCTTATAAAGCAGGGAGCTTTTGGATTAACAAGATACATACTGATTTCTTCATCATCAATTACGCGCAGAGCATCGATAAGAAATTTAGGATTAAATCCAATCATTAAATCTCTTCCGTTCTTTTCGATATCAATATCTTCATTCATGCTGCCGACTGTAGAATTAATCTTAAGTTCCATAGAACCATCAATAATATTCATTATAATCGGTTTTTTATCCCCTTCTTTTACAAGAAGAGTTGCTCTGTCAATACAACTTAATAATTCCTTTTTATTAATTTTAACCTTTGTTTCATAATCATTACTAAGCATTTGATCAATTTTAAAATATTCACCTTCTATTAATCTGGAAACAACGGTTGTCTGATCAAATTCAAAAATAACATGTTTATCGGTAAAATAAATATTTACATCATTCTCAGCATCACCTGATAAAATCTTACTGATTTCATTTAATGTTTTACCCGGAATAACAACTTTATAAGAAGGATACGTATTTTTCATTTTAATTTTTCTGATAGAAATACGATGTCCATCAAGAGAAACTACTTTTAATTCATCATCATGAATCTCAAATAATTCTCCTGACATTAATTTATTTGTATCATTATCAGCAATGGAAAATATCGTTTGCCTGATTACTTCTTTTAAAGTAAATTGAGAAACGATAACAGGATCATTTTTTTCAATAAGAGGAAGATAAGAAAAATCTTCTCCTGATTTTCCGATAATTGTGAATTTTGATTTTTCACAAGTAATAATTGTTTTTAAATCTTTATCCGTTTCAATTGTAATATCATTATCGGGAAGTTTGCGGACAATTTCTAAAAAGATTTTTGCATCCAGTGCAACAATACCTTTTTCTAAAATATCTCCTTCTATGATTGTTTCAATTCCAAGTTCCATATCGTTTGCAGTCAGCTTAATAACTCCTTTAGAAGCATCTAAAAGAATACATTCTAAAATAGACATTGTTGTTTTGCTGGGAACTGCTTTAGATACAATTTGAACTCCGTTTAATAAATCAGATTTTGAACAAATTAATTTCATTTGTGTATAACTCCCTTCCTGAAAATAAGCAAAGCTGCTTTAATGGTTATTATGAAAGAATTTAATAATCTTAATAATAATAGATGTAGATATGTGGATTTTCCATTATTATTAGATTTTTAGGCTAATCATGAAGTTAAAAATAAAGTGGATAAGCCTTTAAAAAGATATGGATAAATCCTTTTTATTGTGGATTAATCTTTTTTATAATGATATCTATTTTTTCTTTTAGTTCAGAATTTGTCTTCATATCATCATTAATTTTATTAACACCGTGCATAATTGTGGTATGATCTTTTTTACCTAATATTTTTCCGATACTGATTAAAGAAGTATCTGTTAAATTTCTGCAAAGATACATCACAACCTGTCTTGGAAGAACAAATTCCGAATTTCTTTTTTTGGAAGTAATATCTTCCGGAGATACACCAAAATCTTCCGCAACAATGTCTATAATTAATTGCGGTGTAATTTCTCGTTTTTTATCGGGATTAATAATATCTTTTAAGGCATCTTCTGCAAGTTCTAATGTTATTTCAGACTGATTGTCAATTTTAGATTTTGCAATGATTCTGTTAAAAGCGCCTTCCAGTTCACGAATATTTGATTTAATATTGGTAGCAATGTATTGAAAAATCTGATCATCTACTTTTTTATCGTAATTTTCTGCATTTTTCCTCAATATTGCCATTCTTGTTTCATAATCCGGTGGTTGAATATCAGCAATAAGTCCCCATTCAAAACGACTTCTGAATCGTTCTTCCAAAGTCTCCATTTCTTTTGGAGGCTTGTCTGAGGATAATACAATCTGCTTTCCGGCTGTATGAAGAACATTAAATGTATGGAAAAATTCTTCCTGTGTACTTTCTTTACCAATAATGAATTGTACGTCATCGACCATTAAAACATCTACTGTTCTGTATTTTTCACGAAGTTTATTCATTGCGGCCGCATTACCGCTTCTGATAGATTCAATAACATCATTAGTAAATGCTTCGGAAGTAACATATAATACTTTTGTTTTAGGATTCTGTTCTAAAATAAAATGTCCGATGGAATGCATTAAATGTGTTTTTCCAAGACCGGCTCCTCCATATAAATAAAGAGGATTATATGCTTCTCCGGGAGATTCTGCTACCGCAAGTGCTGCAGAATGTGCAAATTTATTATTGCTTCCTACAACAAACGTATCAAATTTATATTTTGAATTCAGATTTGCATTTTCATAATTTATATTATAAACAGGATTATTGATTTTAGATTGTTTATTTTCGGAGTCAGAAAGTTCTTTTGCATCTTTTTCCAAAATGAATTCAATATTATAAGTATGATTCATCATTTCGGAAATCGTAACCTGAAAGTAACTTTTATATTTATTGGAAATATAATTAAGTGCATGTGCCTGGTCGGAAGGAATCAGAATTTTTACAATATCATCCTTTACCTCATAAAATTTAAGAGGCATAATCCATGTTTCAAAAGAAATTTCTGAAAGTTCATATTCTTTTCGTAATGTATCTTTAATTTCTTCCCAACTTTCACTGATCGATTTCATTCTTTTAACCTTACCTTATAAAAATAAAACTACGTACATAATCTATTTTATTTTACTCTATATTAAGTAAAATTTCAAATGTTATTACAATTCATGATTGCGTAAATTTACTGTAGGAAAATAAAAGACAGACTACACCTGAGATGTGTTTCAGACCTGGTTCACTGTCTTTACTATATCAATTTTTCTGCTTTTTACAATCCCCAAATATGATTCTTTAGTGCCGCCATCTTCTTTATCTGTGGATAGGGAATGCTGTAAACCGGCACATCTGCCAATGCTCCAAGAGTTTCCCGGTTCTTCCTTTCTGCTAAAAACATTTGATTACTGCTATATATTACTTCTTCACAGCCTGCCGCTAATGGTAGTTCTTCCTTCTGAAAACGCACCAATTCCAACATGTTTCCTCCATTCTTTTCATATATCCGCAGCCGCGACATTTTATCTACTCCGATTCGGCTCCATCCTAATGGTCTGGAGCTCATCCTATCTGCAAACACATGGCTGATATGACCTTCTGCACTACATTGTACTTCTTTGTTCTTATCTCGCACACACTGCATAATTCCGGCCCAGTTTCCCAATATATATGCCTTTGCAGCTTCCACTGTCTTACGCTTGCTTTCTGTTTCGGTTACGGAAAGTATCTTTTCAAAGACTTCTTCTGCCTTGTATTTTTTCTTTTCATAGATTGACCTGTAGATTTCGCTTCTTGCATCCTCCATACTGTCCAGCAAGTGAGATGTGGCTCCTATGATATATTTATGCATATGAAAACGGTCAAGCACAAACTTCGCCTTGTCAAGGATTTTCTGACCACTCTTAATCCATGCCGCTCCGTCTCCATTGATATATATTTTTACCAATTCCTCTGTATCATAAGAGGATTCAATATATTCCGCTACTTCCTCCCACAACTGTTCTATGCCTTTACCACCCTCATATACTCCACCAAAGTGCTTTTTGTTTATCAGCTCATTACGACCGCTCTCATTGGTGATTCCTTCATACACATAGATTAATTTCGGCATAATGGTATTTGTCCGTGGTTTCTTAATATCACCCTTTTTGTTGATATACTGTAACGATACGTGGTCTTCATCTGCGTCAATATAAAGGTATTTTAACGCTTTCTTCTCCATCTGTGGCTCCACTCTCGGAAATTTTAGGGGATGAATCTTATTCATAACAGTTTCCTTGCTCACCACATCATTAGAAATGGACGCACTTTCCCCTCCTTTACGGTAACTGGTCTGTACAGCTTCTTCCAGTAGTTTTGCTTCCGCATCTTCTGTCATTCGGGCATGTTTTTCTATCCCCATGATACGATCCAAAAGATATTCATGTTCACCGGTGAACTTGTTTCTAAATAAGGTTTTGTGATACGTTACGCTTCCAAGACTGGTAAGCAGAGTAGTTTCATCCCTTCTTACGATATACCATCCCGGTCGTAGTTCTTTCCTACTACGCAGCATCTCATCATAGTTTTCCCATTCCTCTGCAATGATGGAGAGACCAAGGTCGACCACACCTTTCGTTACTCCCTGTACCATTTCAGCTATCTTCGTCATATCGGCAGAATAATCCACCATAACTTTTTCTACATTTTTTACCCCGTTCTGGCAAAAGTGTTGTATACTGTTAATCATAGAAAGCACCTTCCTTTGTATGGATTTTGTCTAGTCAACTCAATCTTAACACAAAGTTGGTGCTTTCTTCTTTTGTCTATTTATTTTTCCTACAAAAACTTTACGCTAGCACAATTCATAATTTATGTAAATTAAAAAAAAGTGAAAAATTATTTTGTGGACATAATTTAGAAATTGTGGATAATTTATTTTTTTTATAAACATAAAAAAATACTCTGTTTATCTTTGATTTTTTTAAATAATATCAAAAAAACGAAAGTTATACACAACTTATACACATATTGTGGATATAATTATGTAAATTTATTATTTATACACATAATGTTGAAAATCTATATCTTGTAGTGGAAAAGTAATTCATATAACAAAATATAGAAGCAAAAAAATTGAATAAAAAAAACACAATTTTTCTGTTAGATAAAATAGAGATATTTACTTGACGTATCAAAATTCTTCTAATATAATTGTAACGATTATTTTTATGTCATATTGAACGTACCGATATGCTAAAAGAAAAAACTACCTTATTATATATAGGTATTCTGAAGAAGGAGGTGCATCCCGTATGAAAATGACATTTCAGCCTAAAAAGAGACAGAGATCTAAAGTTCATGGTTTTCGTTCCAGAATGAGTACTCCGGGCGGAAGAAAAGTATTAAAAGCCAGAAGAGCTAAAGGAAGAAAAAAATTATCAGCTTAGGCCGCAGTTTTGTGGCCTTTTTTTCTCTGAATTTGTAAAGCTATAGAATAAGAAATATAGTGGAGTAATTTTATGGAATTTTCAGAGTCATTAAAAAAAAATACAGATTTTAAAACGGTTTATAAAAATGGTATATCGTACGCAAATAAATATCTTGTGATGTATGTTTTTAAAAATAATCAGAATAAAAACCGTCTTGGAATTTCTGTAAGCAAAAAAGTCGGAAACAGTGTTGTAAGACATCATTTAACAAGACTGATCCGCGAAAGTTACAGACTACATGAAAAAGTATTCAATAGTGGTTTGGATATTGTAGTCGTTGCAAGAAAAAGCGCGAAAGATTGTAATTATTTTGAAATTGAAAGTGCTTTATTACATCTTGGGAAACTTCATAACATTTTAAATAAAGAATGAGATGGGGTTATTTAGAATTGAATATGAAGAAAATCATTATTTTTATGATAAAATTTTATCAAAAATATATTTCTCCTATGAAGCATACAAAATGTCCTTATATTCCTTCCTGTTCTCAATATGGATTGGAAGCTGTGGAAAAATATGGAGCATTTAAAGGAAGTCTTCTTGCAATATGGAGAATAATACGATGTAATCCTTTTTCAAAGGGAGGATATGATCCTGTCCCTTAATTAAAAAGCGGAGGAAAAAAATTTGTCAGGTATTTTATTAACACAAAATTCTACCTTTATTATAGGACCGGTTGCAAAATTACTTGGCTATATTATGGAAGGAATCTTTTTTGTTTTAGATAAGATTGGAATTCCTAATATCGGTCTTTCTATAATTCTTTTTACAATTGTTATGTACATGCTGTTGCTTCCTCTTACAATAAAGCAGCAGAAATTTTCAAAACTTTCAGCCAAAATGAATCCTGAATTACAGGCAATTCAGGCAAAATACAAAAACAAAAAAGACAATGATTCCATGATGGCAATGAATCAGGAGACACAGGAAGTATATGCAAAATATGGTGTATCTCCTACAGGAAGTTGTTTACAGTTGATTATTCAGATGCCGATTCTTTTTGCGTTGTATAGAGTAATTTATGCAATTCCTGCTTATGTCGGAAAAGTAAAAGATGCTTTTTTCCCTTTGGTGGACAATTTAATTGCACAAGCCGGAAGTTCTGAATTTATTCAGTCTTTTACAAATTCATCGATGTTTGCAAAACAGTTTAAGAATGAATTATTCATAAACGGTAATACAGAATATGTACAGAATACATTTATCGATTGTTTAAACAGAGCATCTACCGGAGATTGGGCTGCTTTATCGGAAAAATTTCCGAATCTTGCAGACGATATTAATAATACGCTTGTTAAGTTAAATGAATATAATAATTTCTTAGGACTTAATATGGCAAATTCACCATCTTTTACGGTAAAAGATGCAATGTCAAACGGTAGCTGGTTACTCGTAATCGGAGCAATTATGATTCCGGTATTGGCTGCCTTAACACAGTGGATTAATACAAAATTAATGCCACAGGCTGATACGGGAGATTCTAATAATACAATGGCACAATCCATGAAGACAATGAATCTTATGATGCCTCTTATGTCTGCATTTTTCTGCTATACACTTCCTGCAGGTATGGGACTTTACTGGATTGCCGGTGCTGTTGTAAGAAGTATCCAGCAGGTTGTTATCAATAAACATATCGATAAAATTGATATGGATGCATTGATTAAGAAAAATGTTGAAAAACAGAAAAAGAAAATGGAAAAAGCAGGAATTGATCCAAATACATTAAATAATTATGCGTCCATGAAAACAAGAAATGTCAATAACTCATCAAGTACAAATGCAAAGCCGGGAAGTATTGCTTCGAAAGCCAATATGGTAAAACAGTATAATGAAAAAAATAATAAATAGTGGGAGGGTTTTAAAATGGATTATCAGAAATTCAGTGCTAAAACAGTAGATGATGCAATTACGGAAGCATGTAAAACATTATCTGTTACAAGTGATAAATTAGATTATGTCGTAATTGAAGAAGGATCCTCAGGATTTTTGGGAATCGGTTCAAAAGATGCAGTTATCAATGCAAAAGTAAAATCTTCCATAAAAGATAAAGCAAAAATCTTTTTAGATGATGTTTTTTCTGCAATGAACATGAATGTCGTAATTGATGCTTCTTATAATGAAGAAGAAAAAGAATTAAGCATTGATTTAAGTGGGGATGACATGGGTGTTTTAATCGGTAAAAGAGGCCAGACCCTTGATTCTTTACAGTATCTTGTATCTTTGGTAGTGAATAAAGAAACAGATGATTATATCAGAGTAAAAGTTGATACGGAAAATTACCGTAAAAGAAGACAGGATACATTGGAAAATCTTGCAAAGAATATTGCATTTAAAGTAAAGAGAACAAAACGTGCCGTTTCTTTAGAGCCAATGAATCCGTATGAAAGAAGAGTTATTCATTCTTCATTACAGAATGACAAATTTGTAACAACACACAGCGAAGGAGAAGAACCTTACAGACATGTTGTTGTAACAATGAAACGATAGGTTGAAAGGGGCTGCAAAAGCAGTCCCTTTTCTTAGCAGGGATTTTAGTTATGATAAAAACGGAAACAATTGCTGCAATCGCTACTTCATTAAGTGATTCCGGAATTTCAATAATCAGAATCAGCGGAGAAGATGCTGTTGCAATTTCAGATAGAGTTTTTCAATCAAAATCAGGAAAGAAAATATCAGAATTCAAATCACATACCATTCATTATGGACATATCATTCATCAAAATGAAATTGTTGACGAAGTTATGGTATCTTTTATGAAATCACCAAATTCTTATACAACAGAAGATACCGTAGAAATTAATTGTCATGGTGGTGTTTTCATTACAAAAAAAGTGTTGCACCTGATTTTACAAAATGGTGCAAGACTTGCTATGCCCGGAGAATTTACAAAAAGAGCTTTTTTAAACGGAAGAATCGATTTATCAAAAGCAGAAGCAATTATGGACATTATTCATGCGGATAATGAATTTGCTCTGCAGATTGGAATAAAACAATTAAAAGGTTCTGTTTCAAACAAAGTAAAAGACCTTCGTGATAAACTGATTTTTGAAATTGCGTTTATAGAATCTGCTCTTGATGATCCGGAACATATATCACTTGATGGATATTCGAATTCTTTAAAAGAAAAGCTTCTGGAAATTTTAAAAGAACTTCATAAAATCGAAGAAACTGCAGAAAACGGAAAAATAATGAAGCAGGGAATTCGAACAGTAATTGTAGGAAAACCGAATGCCGGAAAATCTTCCTTTTTAAATCTTTTGGTTGGTGAAGAAAAGGCAATTGTTACGGATATTGCAGGAACAACAAGAGATGCGTTGGAAGAATATATAAAAATTGGTGAAATCGGATTTCATGTAATTGATACTGCCGGAATTCGTAAAACAAAAGATGAAGTAGAAAAAATAGGTGTATCAAAGGCAGTAAAGTTTGCATCGGATGCAGATTTAATTTTATATGTAGTAGATTCTTCCGTTCCTTTGGATGAAAACGACATGGAAATTATCGATATGACAGTCGGTAAAAAGATGATTATTCTGTTTAACAAATCCGATCTTGATACAGTCCTTGATGAAAAGGAAGTAGAAAATCTTTTGATACAAAAAAATCATCAAAAAGAAGATTTTCGATTTATAAAAATTTCGGCAAAAGAAAAAGAAGGTCTGGATGTTTTTGAAAAGACTGTAAAAGATATGTTTTTCCATGGTGAGATTTCCATACAGGATGAAGTAATGATAACAAATATCAGGCAGCAGGAAGCCATAATGGATACGATTGCAAGTTTACAATTTGTTTTAAAGAGTATTGAAGATAATATGCCGGAAGATTTTTTAACAATTGATCTTATGAGTGCTTATGAATCACTTGGAAAAATCATTGGAGAAGAAATTGGAGAAGATCTTGTTAATGAGATTTTTTCAAAATTTTGTATGGGTAAATAGTTTTATTGTGCGAGGCTTAAGATGAGCAGAATCAGAGAAAAAACAGATGTATGTGTTGTCGGTGCAGGTCATGCAGGATGTGAGGCTGCACTTGCATGTGCAAGAATGGGACTTAATACAATCATGTTTACGGTTAGTGTTGACAGTATTGCGTTAATGCCATGTAATCCAAATGTCGGAGGAAGTTCGAAAGGTCATCTTGTCAGGGAACTGGATGCGCTTGGCGGCGAAATGGGAAAAAACATTGATAAGACATTCATTCAGTCTAAAATGTTAAATATCTCCAAAGGTCCTGCCGTTCATTCTCTTCGAGCACAGGCAGACAAAGCAGAATACTCCAGAGCAATGCGAAAAGTATTGGAAAACCAAGATCATCTTACAATTAAACAGGCGGAAGTAACACAACTTTTAACCACCGATGATCTGGCTCATATGAATGACCAAAATGAAATCGAAGAATATGAACGTGATTTTGAAAATTTGACAATAGCAGGAGTCAAGATATTTACCGGAGCTGTTTATGAAGCAAAAGCAGTTATTTTATGTACCGGAACATATTTGAAAGCAAGATGTCTTTGCGGTGAAGCAATAACATATACGGGACCGAACGGATTGCAACCGGCAAATCATTTAACCGATTCTTTAAAATCTCTTGGAATAGAGATGAGAAGATTTAAAACGGGAACGCCTGCAAGAATGGATAAACGTTCTATTGATTTTTCAAAAATGGAAGAACAATTTGGTGATGAAAAGATTGTTCCTTTTTCTTTTTCAACAAATCCGGAAGATATACAGATTGAACAGGTTTCGTGCTGGCTTACTTATACCAATAAAAATACTCATGATATCATTAAAGCTAATCTTGACCGCTCTCCGATTTATGCGGGAATCATTGAAGGAACCGGGCCAAGATATTGTCCTTCTATTGAGGATAAAGTCGTAAAGTTTGCGGATAAAGAAAGACACCAGGTATTTATTGAACCGGAAGGACTTCATACAAATGAAATGTATGTCGGCGGAATGTCTTCTTCTTTACCGGAGGATGTACAGCTTGCGATGTATCGGACTGTACCGGGTCTTGAAAATTGTAAAATTGTCAGAAATGCTTATGCTATCGAGTATGACTGTATTAATCCGGTTCAGTTATATCCGACTTTACAGTTTAAAAGGGTAAAAGGACTTTTCAGTGGCGGTCAATTTAACGGAAGCAGCGGATATGAAGAAGCAGCTGCGCAGGGATTAATTGCCGGTATCAATGCAGGACTGTTTATTCAGAATAAGGAACAAATTGTATTGGATCGTTCCCAGGCATATATCGGTGTTTTAATTGATGATCTGGTAACGAAAGAAAATTTTGAACCTTATCGAATGATGACATCAAGAGCAGAATACCGTCTTTTATTAAGACAGGATAATGCAGATTTACGACTACGTGAGATTGGATATCGTGTAGGACTTGTTTCAGAAGAACAATATCGGGCAGTTTTAGAAAAGAAAGAATTAATCGATGCGGAAATAAAACGATTAAAAGAAACTTCAATCGGAGCAAATAAGGAAACACAGAATTTTTTAGAAAAGCATAATAGTTCAACTTTAAAGACAGGAAGTAATCTTTCTGAAATTTTATGTCGTCCGGAAATGACTTATGAAATATTAAAAGAAATTGATGAAAAGAGAGAGCCTCTTCCGGAAGATGTAATTGAACAGGTAGAAATTGAAATTAAATATGAAGGATATATCAAACGTCAGATTCATCAGGTGGAACAATATAAAAAGATGGAAAAGAAACGGATTCCTTCTGATATTAATTATGATGATATTAAGAGTCTTCGTTTAGAGGCAAGACAAAAGTTGAAATTATACCAACCGATAAACGTAGGACAGGCATCTCGCATTTCCGGTGTTTCTCCGGCAGATATTTCTGTGATTCTGGTGTATCTGGAACATAAGAATAAAGAATAAAAGAGTAGAATTATGGAAGAAAAAAGTATAAAACAATTTGAAAAGGATTTATCTTCTTTTGGAATTTCTCTTACAAAAAAACAAACTGATCAGTTTATTCGGTATTATGAATTATTAACGGATTGGAATACCAGAATGAACCTGACGGCAATTACCGATTTTGAAAAAGTATGTAAAAAGCATTTTTTAGACAGTCTTTCGATTATCAAGGCATATAATCCCAACAGAGAAATTGCAATGATTGATATCGGAACCGGAGCAGGGTTTCCGGGAATACCAATTAAGATTGCATTTCCAAAATGCAGACTGACATTACTCGATTCTTTACAAAAACGAGTAACATTTTTAAATGAGGTTGTGAAAGAATTACAGCTTGAAGATGTTACAGTTTTTCATGGTCGGGCGGAAGACTATGCAAAAGAAGGACAACTACGGGAACAATATGATTTATGTGTTTCCAGGGCAGTTGCCAATCTTTCTACCTTATGTGAACTTTGCATTCCCTATGTAAAAATAGGTGGTGATTTTATTGCTTATAAATCAGAGAAAGCCAATGAAGAAATGATACAGGCAAAAAGGGCAATTTCTATTCTGGGCGGTTTAGATGCAGCATGTGTTTCTTTCCGATTACCGGAAACAGATTATGAAAGAAATCTGTTGATTATTCATAAAGAAAAGCAAACTCCGGAAAAATATCCCAGAAAAGCCGGAATCCCTGTTAAGAAACCATTATAATCATACTATTATATTATGTAAACCATTATGAGAGAGAATAGAGATACCTATAGTAATTATATAAAATTACAAGAAACTGATCGTCAAAGAATTGCAAGAGAGTTACATGATACTTCTCTGCAGAATCTGACACATACAATTTATCGTATAGAATTAGCAGAAATGTATTTGTCTGAAGATCCGATAAAGACGAAATTAGAATTGGAAAATATTCGAACAGAATTAAAAGAAATAATTGAAGAAATCAGAAAAACAATTTTTGATCTTCGTCCAATGTCTTTTGACGATTTGGGATTAAAAGATACAATCATTCGATATATTCAAAATATTGAAAAGAATACTTCTCTTTCCATTCAATATGAGATAGATGATATTGAAGAAGATTTCGATAAAAATGAATTAATGAATATCTATAGAATAATCCAAGAATGTTTACTGAATGCTGTGAAGCATGCAAAGGCAAATCGAATATGTTTATTATTGCAAAATTTATCGGATGAAATATTGATAAAAGTTGAAGATGATGGAATTGGTTTTGAAAGAAATGAAGTAAATGTGAATGAACACTTTGGATTAACAATTATGCAGGAAAGAGTTCATATGATGAATGGAAATTATAGAATTCATACATCAAAAGGAAATGGAACAAAAATCGAAATAATTATAAAGAAAAGTGGTAAGGAATAAATGAGTACAAAAGTAATTATAGCAGATGATCATATTTTGATTCGAGAAGGAATGAGACAACTATTAGAATTTGATGGGACGATTGAAGTTGTTGGAGAAGCCGGGGACGGATTCGAATGTCTTAAAATCTGTAAAGAAATTCCGGCAGATATTTTATTACTTGATATTAATATGCCTAATATGAATGGAATTGAAACTTTAAAAGAAATCAGAAAACAAAAGTTAAATCTAAAAGTTTTAATTTTGACGGTACACAATGAAATTGAATATCTTGTACAGGCAACAGATATTGGAGTGGAAGGATATATATTAAAAGATTCCGGATCAGCGGAATTAAAGAAAGCAATTAACTCTATAATGGACGATAGTATTTATATCCAGCCAAGTTTAATACCTGCTTTCAATAATTATCTTATCCGCAAGGATACGGACATGGATAAAATCAAACTATTAACAAAAAGAGAATTGGAAGTATTAATTGAAGTTGCAAAAGGTAATTTTAATAAAGATATTGCACTTCATCTGAATATAAGTGAAAGAACTGTAAAGAATCATATGTTTAATATATTTAAAAAACTTGATGTTAGCGACAGAACACAAGCAGCTGTTTTTGCAATCAAAAACAATTTAATCCAGTTACGTTAATTAAATTGTTTCACGTGAAACATTTTATATGATGTAAAAATATGGATTTTACAAATACAAGATAATGTTTCACGTGAAACATATTAACCCAATATCTTGATTTTATATTCGTGAAACATTTTTGTAAAACATCGTGAAACATTTAATTACCGGTTTTCATGATTTGCAGGTAGAATCTATAGAAAAATAGTGATATAATTTTACATGTCGAAAAAAGTCAGAAGGGAAAAGACGGAATGGGAAGAATTATAGCAATTGCCAATCAAAAAGGAGGAGTTGGAAAAACAACAACTTCTATCAATTTATCGGCATCATTAGCTGAGATGGGAAAAAAAGTCTTAGTAATTGATACAGATCCACAGGGTAATACAACAAGTGGTCTTGGTGTTGATAAAAATGATTTAGATAATACAATTTATGAATTAATGCTTGGAGAATGTTCTGTTCATGAATGTATTTTAAAAAATGTAATGAAGGGAGTATCTGTACTGCCTTCCAATGTTAATCTTGCAGCTGCCGAAATTGAACTTATTGGTGTTGATAAGAAAGAATTTATTTTAAAGAAAGAAATTGACTGGATAAAAGATCAGTATGATTTTATCTTAATAGATTGTCCTCCATCATTAAGTATGTTGACTGTTAATGCGATGACAACAGCTGATACGGTATTGGTACCAATCCAGTGTGAGTATTATGCACTGGAAGGATTAAGTCAATTAATACATACGGTTAATCTTGTAAAAGAAAGATTGAATCCGGAACTTGCTATGGAAGGTGTTGTTTTTACCATGTATGATTCTCGTACAAATCTATCCAGCCAGGTTGTGGAAAATGTAAAACAACATTTCAAACAGAAAGTATTTGATACAGTAATTCCGAGAAATATCAGATTGGCAGAAGCACCAAGTTATGGTATGCCAATTAGTGTGTATGATCCAAAATCATCCGGAGCAGAGGCATATCGCTCTCTTGCTAAGGAAATTATTAATAGAAAGGATGTATAAAACATGGCAGCAAGAGGATTAGGAAAAGGATTGGATTCCCTGATACCGGATACAACGTTAGTATCTGCAAAAGGTAGTGATAAGGAAAAAAATAAACCTCAGACTCCGGATACGTATGTAGACATCAATATGGTTGAACCGAACAGAGAACAGCCAAGAAAAAATTTTGATGAAGATGCGTTATTGGAACTTTCTGATTCAATTAAACAATTCGGACTCTTGCAGCCTATTCTTGTACAGGATCGAAAAACATATTATGAAATCATTGCGGGAGAACGTCGTTGGAGAGCTGCAAAACTTGCAGGATTAAAGAAAGTTCCGGTAATTATCCGTAATTTAACAGAACAGGAAATCGTAGAAATTTCTTTAATTGAAAATATTCAAAGAGAAGATTTAAATCCGATTGAAGAAGCGCAGGCATATAAGAAATTACTGACTGAATTTAACTTGAAACAAGACGAAGTGGCAGAGAGAGTTTCAAAAAGTAGAACTGCTGTTACAAATTCAATGCGGCTTTTAAAGTTGTGTGATGAAGTACAACAGATGGTGATTTCTAATATGATTTCTACCGGTCATGCAAGAGCTATTCTTTCAATTGAAGATCCGGAAGAACAATATACACTTGCACAAAAAATCTTTGATGAAAAGATGAGTGTAAGAGATATCGAAAAATATATTAAGAATTTGAATAAGCCTGCGAAAACAAAAAAAGCAGAAAACAAATCTTTAACAGCTATCTATGAAGATACGGAAGAAAAATTAAAACAGACTTTAGGAACAAAAGTCTCTATTTCTTCGAAAGATGGCGAAGGTTCCGGAAAAATCAGCATTGAATTTTATACGCATGATGATTTTGACAGAATTATTGAAAAACTGATGAAATAGAATGACATACGAAAGGTAAGGTATTCTTGTGACAAGCGATTTACTAAATCAACTCGGATTAGGTAATATAGATATCGGTTATATTATATTGGGAATGTTTCTCCTGATACTCTTTTTGATGATACTTTTGATTATCTTTATTTCAAAAGAAGTAACTTTACAGAAGCGTTTCAAAAAATTTATGACAGGTAAAAATGCACAGAGTCTGGAAAAGGAAATCATGGGACTCTATGAAGATAATAAATTTTTAAAGAATATGGTGGATAATAATAAACACGATATTCGCAAACTATATAAAAATTTATCAAAAGCTTTCCAGAAAATCGGTATTGTAAAATATGATGCGTATCAGCAGATGGGAGGAATGTTAAGTTTTTCCCTTGCTTTATTGGACGAAGATAATAATGGTTTTATTTTCAATTCTGTTCATAGTACGGAAGGATGCTATACGTACACAAAAGAGATTCATAACGGAAAATGTGAATTGGAATTAGGTAATGAAGAAAAAGTTGCACTTGAACAGGCAATGGGAGTTTAGTTGGCATGAAACTTTTAAAATTGGACCAGATTACGGGAAATGAGATTCTTGCAAGGCCGATTATGACAGAAGACTATCAGGAATTGTTGTCGGAAGGTTCAAGAATAAAAAAGGAATATATTCCAAAATTACAGGAACTGGGTATTACGGAAATATTCATAAAGGATGAAATTGTAGATGCAGAGTCTTTAGTAATTTTAAAAGAAGAAGTCAATAAGACCTGCAGGCAAAAAGTTCAGGATATCATTTCCAAACATACGTACCGTAACAGTAAAGATATGATAGAAATCAGCAATACGGCAGATCATATCATAACAAATATTTTGGAAGAAGAAAAAGTCGTAGAACAGATATATGACATTAAAGAAAGAAGTGCTGATATCTATGAGCATTCCATCAGCACATGTACACTTGCCACATTGGTATCACTTAAACTACATATGCCGATTGACGTTGTTCATGATATTGGAGTAGGATGTCTGTTACATGATCTCGGTCTTCGGTATGTGACGGTAGAATTTGATAATATCTCTCTTGACAGTATGTCGGAAAGAGATCTTGCTGAATTTAAAAAACATCCGATTTATGGATATTCTGCTGTAAAGAATGAAGAATGGCTTTCCAAATGCAGTAAAGAAATCATTCTTTGTCATCATGAAAGAATGGATGGCTCCGGTTATCCGCTTCATGCCACGGAGATTTCCATGCAAACAAAAATTGCATCGGTTTGTGATTTCTTTGATGAGCATATCAGTGGAATCGGATGTGAGCGCCTTAAAGTATATGAAGTGGTTGAATATTTAAAAACCTTCAAGAACGTTTATTTTGATGAAAAAGTAGTAGACGTATTGTTAGAATTTACTGCTGTATATCCATCCGGAAGTAAAGTTTTGACAAATGAGGGAGAAACGGCGATTGTTATCCGTCAGAATAAGCATTTTCCGGAAAGGCCGGTATTACAGATGATTGCGGACAAAGACGGAAATACGATAGAAACAATTGTTGTCAAAGATTTATTGGAATACAATAATATTTTCATTGAAAAAGTAATGAATTAGATTTTCAGAAAATAAAGGAGAGGAGCCTTATTATGATAGACATTAAGTTTTTACGGGAAAACCCGGATGTAGTAAAGGAAAACATCAAAAAGAAATTTCAGGATAGCAAACTTCCGCTTGTAGACGAAGTTATCGAACTTGATAAAAAAGCAAGAGAAACGCAGTCCCAGGCAGATGCACTTCGTGCTGACCGTAACAGAATTTCAAAAGAAATCGGTGCATTAATGGCACAGGGTAAGAAGGAAGAGGCACAGGAAAAGAAAGCACTTGTTGCAGAAGGTGCACAAAAACTCGCGAAACTGGAAGAAGACGAAACAAAACTTCAGGAACAGATTACAAAAATTATGATGACAATTCCGAATATTATCGATCCTTCCGTACCAATCGGAAAAGACGATTCCTGTAATGTGGAAATTGAAAAATTCGGAGAACCGGTTGTTCCTGATTTTGAAATTCCGTATCATACAGAAATTATGGAAAGATTTAACGGAATTGACTTGGATGCAGCCAGAAAAGTTGCGGGAAACGGATTCTATTATTTAATGGGTGATATTGCAAGATTGCATTCTGCAGTCATCGCATATGCAAGAGATTTTATGATTAACAGGGGATTCACCTATTGCGTTCCTCCGTTTATGATTCGAAGCAATGTCGTTACCGGTGTTATGAGTTTTGCGGAAATGGATGCCATGATGTATAAGATTGAAGGAGAAGACCTTTACTTAATCGGCACCAGTGAACATTCCATGATCGGTAAATTTATTGATACCATTATTCCGGAAGAAAAACTACCGCAGACTTTGACAAGTTATTCACCGTGTTTCAGAAAAGAAAAGGGTGCACATGGCCTGGAAGAAAGAGGCGTTTATCGTATTCACCAATTTGAGAAACAGGAAATGATTGTAATCTGTAAACCGGAAGATTCCATGATGTGGTATGAGAAGTTATGGAAAAATACAGTTGATCTTTTCCGTTCATTAGATATCCCGGTAAGAACACTTGAGTGCTGTTCCGGTGATTTAGCAGACTTAAAAGTAAAATCCTGTGACGTAGAAGCATGGTCTCCGAGACAGAAAAAATATTTTGAAGTCGGAAGTTGCTCTAACTTAGGAGATGCACAGGCAAGAAGATTAAAAATCCGTGTAAACGGGGAAAATGGAAAGTATCTTGCACATACATTAAATAATACAGTTGTTGCTCCTCCGAGAATGTTAATTGCCTTTTTGGAAAATAATTTACAGGCAGACGGTTCTGTAAAAATTCCGGAAGTTTTGCAGCCGTATATGGGTGGCATGAAAGAGATTCGCTAACAATACCCATAATATAAGAAATTTTGTAATTACCAAATAATAAAGGAAAAGAGGTGAAATCCTTGCATAAATATCTAAGAGCAATCGGCTTTTCAAAGTTATGTAAACGAAAAGATTTTGAAAGACTTGTAAAGTTCTGTGCACAGGATGCAACAGAGCGTGCTTATACATCCAAACCTTCCTCTTTTGGAAACCAGACTCAGGAAGATGTGATGTTAGCGGTATTTTGCAAGGATTTTGCCGATGGACTGGGACTTTCTGTCTGCGGAGAATTTGATGAAAATAACAATTTTTCCTATGATTATTGTTTCCCGTATTTAAGAGGAGAAGGGATTACCTCTTACGAAGATATAACAATTGAACGTCATGCTGAAAAAGAGTCTTATGCAGGTATCTGTGATGATGTAAAAGTCGGCGTATCTTTGATTTTTTATCTTCAGAATATGATTCCGTATGTTAAAGCAAAGAATAGCAATCTGCTTCCCGTCAGAGGAACCTCATTGACACTTTCTGCACTTTCGTGCCAGGGCACCATTATGATGCCGATTATGAAAGATGAAAATGCGATAAAACGGATTAAAAAAGAATCCGTGAGCCGTAATCGTCTGTTGGAAGCCGCAAAGAAAGGTGACGAGGAAGCAATCGAAAGCCTGACTTTGGATGATATGGATATGTATACTACAATTTCAAAGAAAATCCATCAGACAGATGTTTTTACAATTGTGGATACCTGCTTTATGCCATATGGAGTAGAATGTGACCAGTATTCCATTCTTGGTGAAATTTTAGAATGCACGCTTACAGAAAACTATATTACCCATGAGGAAATTTATAAACTTACTATTTTTTGTAATGAGTTGACATTTAATGTATGTATTAATAAAATAGATTTGTTTGGCGAACCGCAGGTCGGAAGAAGATTCAAAGGAATCATCTGGCTGCAGGGATTTATCAACTTCCCCGAAGAATAATCTTTGTTCTCATAGTTAAATGGATATAACAAGCGCCTCCTAAGGTTCAACCATGGTTGACACCGACGGAAGATAAGAAGTGGTAAGTCAGAGTTCGATTCCAGTAAGGATTGACCTGGATGTCAAAGTAAGTTACAATAGAAATTCATCACG